>JAMONT010000040.1 GCA_027066455.1 Candidatus Altimarinota bacterium | reverse complement strand
ATTATAAAAAATTTGAAAATATTTTGAAACAAAGAAATAAATTATTAAAAGCTATAAAAGAAAAGAAAGAAAAAATTGAAAGTTTGAATTTTTGGGATTGAGAGCTAATAAAATCTATAATAATTATTTATAAATATAGAAAAAATTTGATAAATTTTATAAAAAAAGATATTTGAAATTTGGAAAAATATTTTTTAAATAAAAATGTAAAAATTTCTTTTGAATATGAATCTAAAATAAATTTACAAAATCCTCTTTTAACAAAGCAAAATTTTTCTGAAATTATAAAAAAAGAGTTAGAGAATTATTTAAAAAAAAATTTGGATTTAGAAATAATTTTATGAAGAACTACTATTTGACCACATTTAGATGATTTTAACATAAAAGTTGATAATTATAAAATAATTGATTTTGCTTCTAGATGAGAAATTAAAAGTGTTATTTTGGGTTTAAAATTCATAGAAATAAATTATTTAGAAAAAAATACAAAAGAAATTCCAATAATTTTAATAGATGATTTTTTAAGTGAACTTGATGGAAATCATCAAAAGCTACTTTTGTCTAAATTAAGCTGATTTCAAACTATAGTTACAGCAATTTCTGACAATTTTTCTTTGGAAGAAAATACTATAAAAAAAATATTTTTAAAATAAAAAACTAAAATTGTAAATACCTTTTTTATAAAAAAAGTTGTTATTTAACTAAAAGTCCTGTAGAATATATATAATATTTTAATTTTAAACAAATAATTATGGAAAGAAAATTGAAAAAGATTTTTAAAATTCTTATTTTGAGTTTTATACTTTTGTTTTCCTTTAAAGCAAATGTATTTGCTGAAGTGGTTTCATTCAAAGTTATTTTGGATCCTACAACAATAGAAGCTTGACAAGCTGTTGATATAACTATAAAAGCTATTGATGAAAATGGTGATATTGATAAAAATTATACTTGAACAATTGGTTTAGTTGAATGAATAAATACAACTCCTTGAGAAGTAGATTTCTTTGGTTTTGCTGATAGTGTTTATCCTTCTTATACTTTTACTAGTTCTGATGAATGAGTTAAAAAATTTGAGAATTCTATAAAATTTTTAAAACCCTGAAACAAAGCAATTGCTGTAGCTTCTGAAGATGTTAGTAATGATGATTGACCAACTTGAGAAGCTGACATTACAGTTACTTGATGAGGTGTTACAACAGAAGAAATTTCTATAACTTCTCCTAGTAATAATGAAACTATTTGAAAAAATTCTGTAAAAATTCTTTGAGAAGCAAAAAAGAATTACAAAGTTAAAATTAAATTAAATGACAATAAAACATATTCAGTAGTAGCTGATAGTTCTGGAATTTTTAATAAAGAATTAACTGAACTTCCAGATTGAACTAATATTATTCAAGCTCTTTTACTTGATGGAGATGAAAATATTATTGGTAAAAGTAAAAAAATAACTTTCGAAGTTAATTCTGTCCCTCCAATTTCAAGAGGTTTTACAATTGACCCAGAAGATAATATAAAATCTTGAGATACAATAAATGTAGAAGTTTTAACTCAACCAGATATGGAAGTAAGTATTACTGTAGATGATGCTGTTTATAGCTTAACTGAAGATATGGAATGAAAACATATTTGAAATTTTCCAGCTCCAGATAAAGCTTGAGATTATCCAATAGATTTAGAAATTTCTGATGATATGTGAAATAAAAATGAACAAAAAGCTGCAAAAACAATTACAGTTATTTGAGAAAAAGTTATAGAGAAAGAAAAAGAACCTGTAAAGAAAAAAGAAAAAATTAAAAAAGAAGAAAAAGCTGTTACAAAAACTTGAGCTTGTGAAGAAACAAAAATTTCTTGATTAAAATTAACTGAATTAAAAACAAAATCTATATTATCTTGGGATAAAGTAGAAGATGCTACAGGTTATAGAGTTTTTAAAAAAGATTGAGAAGCTTTTAATTTAATAGAAAATATTAAAGAAAATAGATATACTATTTTTATAAAAGAAGCAAAAGAAATAACTTATGAAGATTTTGCAATAAAAGCTATATGTAAAAAAGAATGAAAAGAAATAGATTCTAAAGAATATTCTGATGTTACAAAAATTCAAACTTGACCAACCGAGACTGTTTTATTTATATTATTTTCTTTGCTACTTTCTGGATTATATTTTATATTTTTTAGAAAAAAACAAAGTTAAAAAAAATATTTAAAAATTAATTTAATCTTTTCTTCTTTAAGAAAAGATTTTTTTTATTTTTCATTTGATAAATATAAAAAATTATGAAAAAAATTTTAACTACAACAATTTGAATAATTCTTTTTTTAACTTTAGCAATTCCCTTTTCTTTAGAATATTTCAATTTTCATAAAGCTAAGCAAGAAAAATTAGTTAAGCAAGATATTTTGAAACAAGAGCTAAAAAATTTTAGTTTTGAAACAATAAAAGAAATAGATGATATTGAAATTTTTAAAACTAAAACTTGAGAAAATATTTCTAAAAAAATAATAGAAAAAATAAAAAATGCTAAAAAAAATATTTATATAGAAGTATATATTTTTACAAATAAAAATATTAGACAAGCTGTTATTATGGCAAAAAAAAGATGAGTAGAAGTAAAAATTGTTTTAGAAAAAAATATATATAAATCTGCTAATTTAAATATGAAAACTTTTTTAGAATTCAAAAAAAATTGAATTTTAGTAAATTGGTCAAATCCTAAAAATTTCAAATTAAATCATTCTAAAATGATGATAATTGATGATGAACTAATAATTTCTAGCTGAAATTTTACTTATTCTACTTTCAAAAAAAATATAGATTTTTTTATATTTACAAAAAATTTTAATTTAAAAGAAAAATTTAAAAAAATATTTTTAAGTGATTTTGAATGAAAAAAAGATTTTGTTTATGATCATAATATTATTTTAAGTCCTAATTATACAAAAGAAAAATTTGATATTTTATTTAATTCTGCCAAAATTTCTTTGCAAATGTATATTCCTTCTGTTTGAGATGAATTTTTGGAAAAAATTTTATATTTAAAAAATAAAAAAAATATTGATTTAGAAATAATTTTTTGAGATAGAAAAACAAATATAGAAAATATACAAATTTTGAAAAATGCTTGAATAAGAGTGAAAGTACAAAAAAATATCCACGCAAAAGCATTTTTAGTTGATGAAAAAATTTTGTATATTTGATCTGTAAATTTCAATAAAAATTCTATAAACCAAAATAGAGAAATGTGACTTTTATTAAAAAATCCTGAAATTATAAAAAAGTTTTTAGTTTTTTTTAATCAGGATTTTAAATAATTTTACAAAAAATTATTTTTCATTATAAATATGTACATCTCTTTGTGGGAAAGGAAAAGAAATTCATCTTTCATCAAATGTTCTTTTAATATCTTCCAAAACAGCAAAATAAACTGGCCAATAATCTGGAGTATTTACTGTAACTCTCATTTTGAAAATAACAGCGCTATCTGCTAATTCAGATAAAAAAATATTTATTCATTCTTCTTCAAAAATTCTTTTATCTTTTTTAGCTATTTCTTCTAAAGTAATTTTTACTTTATCAATATTTTCAGAATATGAAACTCAAACATTAAATTCAACTAATCTTTTTGAATGAGAACTATAATTTGTAAGAGTTTTTCCTGAAATTTCAGAATTTGGAATAATTATTGTTTTTTTATCAAGAGTAATTAAATAAGTATTAAAAATTTGGATTTCATTTACAACTCAAGAATAATTTCAAACTTCTATAAAATCTCATATTTTGAAAGGTTTGAATAAAAGAATCATAACTCAACCAGCAAAATTTTGTAAAGTTCAAGAAAGAGCCATACCTATAGCAAGTCAGGCAGCACCAAGAATTGCAATAAATGAAGTTGTTTCAATTCAAAGCATTCAAGCTGCACTCAAAATAAGTAAAACTTTCAAAATTGCTGAAATAATTGATTCAACAAATTTTGTTAATGCTCTATCAATTTTTGATTTTTTCATTGCTTTATCAACAATTTTTAGTAAAAAGTTGATTATTTTGAATCAAATCCACAAAGTAATTAATGCTCAAAAAACTTTTGGAGCATAAGACAAAGTTCATTCTATTCAAAGATTTAGATATTTAGATAAATCTAGATTAGTAAATATATTATTTATTTCTGGCATATTTTTTTAGTTAAATTTTAAGATTGTAGGCATTTTATATATTTTTTTTTAAAATGCAAAATAAAAATAAATTATTGTAACTTTAAATAATATATTTAGGTTTTTTCTAAATTTAAAAATATTTAGCAAAAATATATTTAACAAAAAAAAAATACTTAAAAATATAAAATATAGTTTTGTAAAATAGTTTAGTATATCCTTTAATATAAGGCTTATATTAAAAATATATTAAATAACTTGACTTTTTTATTTTATTTATTTTGTTTTATAAAAAAAATATGTTAAAATGCTTGTGTTCTGAAATTACAAGGACAAATAGTAATCTATAATAAAAATTTAAATTTAAAGAATTAATTTATTTATTTAAATATTTATTTTAATGGGTTATATTTTTATCTAAAAACTAAACTATATATACTTAAATTTTATAAACATTAAATTTTTCAAATAATAAAAAGTATAAAACAAAAATTATTATTTAATAAAAATTATTTTTTTATAATTTATAAGATATATAAATTTATTTTTTTATAAAATTTATAAACTTTTAAAAAAATATTTAAATAAATACTTTTCTTTTTTTAATTTTTATATAATAAAAAGATTACAAAACAAAATACTAAAAAAATTTTATAAACTAATATATAAAAAATTATGAAAAATATGAGTAAAAAAGGTTTTACATTAGTAGAACTAATTGTAGTTATTACAATTTTAGCTATTTTAGGTACAATTGCTTTCCTAAATTTTGGACAATATACTCAAGATGCTAAAGATTCAAAAGTAGTTACTGATTTACAAAATATATCTAAAAAAACTGCTACAGTTGTAGCTGCTAATAATAGTATATATTTAAAAGATGTTTTATCAGGTACAGGTCTAACTGCTAATATACTTACTTCTGGTACTTTTAATTCTGGTGTTACTCTTACAGGTTGAATAAACTATAATGCTGGTAATATTAATTTTAAAAATTTAGGAGAAGATGGTTCTAAATTTAGAGATAATGATGATAATGAATATGTTTTTGCTTATGCTGTAGATGGTGCTAAAACTTTTTATCAAGTAGCTGGTAATACAAAAGATGCTGCTGGTAATGCAATTGCTAAAGTTGAAGGTTATTATTACAAAGGTATTAGTACTGATACTGATAGTTTAATAAAAGATTATAATCATGCTACTGCTGCAGTAACTAATAATAGTACTGTAAATCTTCCTTATGCTTCTAATTAATTTATAAAAATTTTATAAAAAAACTCTTTTAAAGAGTTTTTTTATAGTTTAATGAAAATAATTTAACTTATTATTTTTAATATATTGTAAAAAAACTAATAAAAAATGATAAATAAAAATAAAAAAGCTTTTACTTTAGTTGAACTAATAATTACAATAATAATATTAGCTATTTTAGCAACTATTTCTTTTATCAATTTTAATAGTTATACAAAAGAATCTGAAAATACAAAAACAGAAGTTAATTTGCAAAGTATAAATAAAAAAATATCTGTTATTGTTGCTGCTAATAATAAAATTTATTTAAAAGATTTATTAAAAACTCCAAAAATTCAAAATCAATTAGATAATAGTTTGACTTTTGCTTCTGGAACAAACATTAATGTTTGAGTAAATTATAATGCTTGAGAATTAAGTTTTGTGAATATCTGAGAAAATATTAATGATTATAAAGATGCTGAATGAAATTCTTATATTTATGCTTATGTTTATGATTTAGAGAAATGAAAATATTTTTGGCAAATAAGTGGAATAACTGTAAATAATATCTGAAAAAAAATAGCAAAATTGGAATGATACTATTATAAAATAGATACAGTTAATGATGTTTCTGGATTAATAAAAGCAATTGACTGAAATATTGTAGAGAATAATTCTGAAACTTCTTTGGCTTATTAATTCTTTAATTTAATCTAAAAATATAATTTAAAAAGGAAAGTTTATAAAAAAAATCTGAAAAAATTAATTTTTTCAGATTTTTTTTAAAATTCTACTCTTCCCTTTATAGAATTAATTATAGAAATATTATCAGCATATTCTATATAACCAGCACTTATTCATCTAGAAATCCTAGTAATTTTAACTCTTTTATTAAGTCACCTTTTTTTTATTTCTTCTTTTATATAAGTTGCTGTTGCTTCTCATTCTATATTTGGATTTGTAGCTAAAATTATTTCAATATTTTCATCTAAATTAAATAATCTTTCAAACAAACTTTCAAAATTCAAATCTCAAATAAAAACTCAATTTATAGGTGAAATTGCTCATCATAAGATATGATAAACTCAGTCAAAAATCCCAACTTGTTCAATTGTAATTAAATCTAAATATTCTTCAACTATTGTGATTTGGTTTTTATTTCTTGAAGAATTAGAACAAATATTACATAATTCTTTTGAACTGTCAACCAAACTATGACAATTTTTACAATTAGCTACTTTTGTTTTTATATTTTTTAAACTAGAAGCAAAATTTTCTATATAATTTTCATTTGAATTTAGCAAAAAAAAAGCCAAACGATTAGCTGACTTTTCTCAAATTCAAGGTAATAAGGATATTATATTAATTAATTGTTTCAAAGCTTCTGGCATATTTTTTTTATTTTATATCATTATAAGCATATTGTTCTCAATCTTTTTTCACCAAATATTTTATTTCTGTTATTTTAACTTTTCATTTAACTCATTTTAATCTCAAGTTTGATAAACTTTCTAATTCTGCTATTTTTATATCAAGTAAATCTTTTTCTACTATCAGACTTTTTCTTTCAGCCTCCAAATTCCTAATCATATAACCGTTTGTAGCATTTACGTTCAAACTCCAAACATAATAAATTCAAAGAACTCATATAAATAACAACATCATTATATAAGTTGTTGTCATACCAAGTTTGAATTCATCTCTAGTTGTTTTTCTTTTCGAAAAAAACCTTGGAGCCGAGCTTTTTAAAATAATTAGATTAGGGTTCATTTATTTTAAGTTTTCTCTTAAATAATAAAATTCAATTATAGCTTTTTAGCTATTCTGGCTTTTGCACTTCTTGCCCTCGAGTTGTATTGAATTTCATTATTTGTCGGTAAAATTGGTTTTTTTGTTAGTATTTTTAATGTTTTTATATGTTTACAAATACAAATCATATCAGAACAGAAACAGTCTCTGGACTCTTTTTTAAAGGTTTGTTTTGTAATCCTATCTTCCAAAGAATGAAAACTTATAACAAATATTGTTCAATCTTTTGTTAAAAGTTCTATAGCATCTTCTAAAGAAATTTTTATATTTTCTAATTCTTTATTAACTTCTATTCTTATTGCTTGAAAAATTCTTGTTTTCACTTTTGGGTGACTAGAATTTTTTTCAATTATTTCAAGTAAATCTTTTGTGGTTTCTATTTTTTTTTCTCTTCTTTCTCTATAAATTGCTTCAGAAATTTTTTTGCTTGCAGGTTCTTCACCATAATTTCTAAAAATTTCATACAATTTTTCTTTTTTATAAGAATTAACAACTTCTTTTGCTGTAATTCCACAACTTGTATCAAACCTCATATCTAAAGGTCAACAAGTCCTAAAACTAAATCATCTATCAACTTCATCAATATGAACTGAAGAAATTCATAAATCATAATATATTCAAGTAATTTCTTTTATTCATCTTTTCTCTAATTCTAATTTTAAATTTAAAAAGTTAGAATTAATAAAAATAATATTTTTCCTATCTTCTGAAATTTCTTTAATATTTTCTATTACTTTAATATTTTCTATTTTTTCTAATCTTTCACGAGCTAAAACTAAGTTTCTAGAATCAGCATCGAATCAAATAAACACATCTCAAAAATTTAATTTTTCTATAATTCCCTCAGCATGACCTCACAGTCATAAAGTACAATCAACTACAATATTTTGTTTTCAAGCAAAAATCTCTATTGCTTCAACCAATTCTTTGTATAAAACAGATATATGTTTTTCTTCAATATTTTTCATTATATCTCTTAAATTGTTAAAAAATTGTTAAAAACTAATTTGTAATATTTTTGTATAAAGGAAATCTTATATATAGTTTTATTCTTTTTTGCAAATAAGTCAAACAAAAATGATGATTTTCGTGAAAAAAGCTTTGACTAGTTTCAATATAATCAGTAAAATATAGTTTTGTATAAATTTTTTAAACAGCTTAATATATTTATCTAAGCCAAAAAATATATAGTTTTTAACGAAAATAGTTTTTAACAATTTATTATTAACTTTTAACATAAAATTTCAGAAAAACTTTACAAATATTTTTTTTTAGATATAGTATATAAAATATTTTTTAGACATAAAAAAATGCAAAAAAAAATAAAAATTTATAAAAAAATTTTTACTAAAATTCTAGAGGCTAAAAAAATTCTAATTATAAGCCATAGAAATCCTGATTGAGATACTATTGGTTCTGCAACTTGATTAAAAAGAATAATTGATTCTATAAAATCAAATAAAAAAGTAGAACTTTTTTGTGTTGACAACATTCCTGAAAAATTAAAATTCATTCCAGATACACAAAAATATTCTAACAATTTTTCTACTAATTATGATTTAATAATTTTTGTAGATACAGCTTCTATATGACAAACTTGATTAGAAAATAATTTTTCTGAAATTTTTAATAAAAAAAATTATAATACTATTTCAATAGATCATCATATTTCAAATGAACTTTTTGCCAGACAAAATTTAGTATTATGAAATTATCCTTCTGCAACTGCTATAATTTATGAAATGGCAAAAATTTTGAATTTAGAAATAGATACTGGAGCTGCAACTTGTCTTTTAAGCTGACTATTAACTGATACTTGAAATTTTAGTCATTCAAATACAAATTCTTTGAGTTTAAAATATGCTTCAGAATTAATACAACTTTGAGCTGATAAAGATTATATTATAAATAATTTTTTTAGAAAAAATGATTTTTTAACTTTAAAAACTTGGGGAAAAATTTTTTCAAATAGTTTTTTAGATAAAGAAATTTTGACTTCATATATAAAAACTGAACAATTACAAAAAATTGGAGCAACTACTGAAAATATTTCTTGAGCTATAAGTTATTTAAATACTTGTTCTAAAATAAAATTAACTTCAATGTTATATGAAAAAGATGGAAATATAAAAGGTTCTTTTAGAACTCTTCACGATGATGTTGATGTTTCAAAAATGGCAAAAAAATTTGGTTGATGAGGACATAAAAAAGCTGCTTGATTTACTATAAAAGGGAAAATAGAAATAGAAAAAACTATTGATTTTGAAAAAAATTAATTATAATAATAAAACTAAGTTTAAATAAATAACTAAAAATAATGGAAAATCAAATAGGAATAAAAAAGTGAGATATTTTAGAAAATATTTTTGTTGAAAAATTAATTTTTTGATGAAAATGATTAGCTGTTTTAGAGCATATTAATCCTGATTATAATTGAAGAAAAATTATAATAAATTGATGAGTAGTTCCTGAAAGTATTGTAAATTTAAAAGTAACAAAAAAGAAAAATTCTTTTTTAGAAGCTCAAATTGTTGATGTTATAAAAAAATCTCCTTTTGAAGAAGAAAATAAAGAAAATAAATATTGAGAATGTTGAGGTTGTAAGTGGGTAAATATTAAGTATGAAAAACAACTTGAAATAAAAGAAAATCAAGTAAAAGAAGCTTTGCATAATATTACAAGAAATTTGAAAAATTTAGATGAATTATTTTTAGAAATTGAGGCTTCACCAACTATAAATTGATATAGAAATAAAGTAGAATTTTCTTACTGAAAATATATTTCAAGAACTCATAATAAAGAAGAACATTTTAATGTTTGATTTCATAAACAATGAGAATTTTCTAAAATTCAAGATTTTGATTGATGTGTTTTAATTGATGAAATTCAAAATGAAATTTTTAGAGAAATAAAAAAATTCTCAAAAACTCTTTGACTTCCTGTTTATGACCAATTTGACCAAAAATGATTTTTTAGACATATTTTAATTAGAAGAACTCATTTTGCTGATGAAATAATGCTTTTACTTTCATTTAATCCAAATTATTTTGAAGATAAAGTTAATTTAGATAAAACAGAAAAATTAGATTTAATAAAAGATTTTTTAATATCTTTAACAAAAAAATATTCACAAATTAAATCAATTTATTTTTCTCATAATGTTAATAAAGCTGATACTTGTATTTGAGATTTGGAACTAATTTTTGGTAAAAAAACTATAAAAGAAAATTTAATGTGACTTTCTTTTAATATTTCTCCAACTTCATTTTTTCAAACAAATTCTACTGGAGCTCAAAAACTTTATGAGTTAGTTTTAGATTTTGCTAAATGAGATTTTTCAGATTTTACAGTTTTAGATTTATACTGATGAACTGGGACAATTTGAATGATTTTTGCAAAAGCTTGAGCTAAAAAAGTTATTTCTGTTGAAATGGTAAAATCTTCTTCAAAAGATTGAGAAACTAATGCTAAACTAAATAACTTGGAAAATATTTCTTTTGAAAATTCTAAAGTTGAGGATTTTTTAGAAAAATATTTGAAAGATTGAAAAAAGGCTGATTTGTTGATTATTGACCCAGCAAGAGCTGGAATGCATCCAAAAGCTTTAGAAAATATTTTGAATTTTAATACAAAACAAATAATTTATGTAAGTTGTAATCCTTCAACTTTAGCAAGAGATTTGGAATATATTTTACAAAATGGTGAATATAAAATAGAAAAAATAAAAGCTATGGATATGTTTCCACATACTCATCATATTGAGACTATTGTTAGTTTAAAGAAAAAATAAAAATACAAAAAAAGTACATATTTTTACATTAAGATATTTTTTCTCATATAATTTCTAAACCTTATTTTTCTATATTAATATTATTTCAAAATTAATCAAAATAATATTTAATATTAGTAGGTATTAAGTCCAAAGATCACAAAAAAAATTATTTTCTTAGAAACATAGCATCTCAAAAAGAAAAAAATCTAAAATTATTTTCTACAGCATATTTATAAGCTTTCATAATTAATTCCCTTCAAGTAAAACTAGATACTAACATTAAAAGTGTAGATTTTGGTAAATGAAAATTGGTAATTATTGAATCTACAAATTTCCATTTATAAGAGGGATAAATAAAAATATCTGTTTCAGTTTTTCAGGATTTTAAAATTCAAAAATCATCACAAAAACTTTCTAAAACTCTAATAGAAGTTGTTCAAACAGCAATAATATTTTTTCATTCAGTTTTGTATTTATTCAGATTTTTAGCTACTTTTTCTTCTAATTCTATATATTCTAAATGCATTTTATGATCTTTTATTTTTTCAGTTTTTACATCATTAAAAGTTCCAAGTCCAACGTGAAGTAAAACTTTTTCTATTTTTACTCATTTTTTTTTCAATTTTTCAAATAATTCTTCTGTAAAATGTAAACTGGCAGTTGGAGCTGCTACACTTCCTTTTATTTCTGAAAAAATTGTTTGATATCTTTCAGAATTTTCTAATTTATTTTTTATGTATGGAGGCAAAGGAATTTCTCCAATTTTTTCAATTATTTCTAAAAATTCTAGTCCAGATTTAGAAAATTTTATTATTTTTCAATAATGAGTATTTTCTTTGACTTCAGCTTTTAGAACTTTTTTTCAATTAATTTCAAAAAATATTTTTCTCCCAATTTTTAATTTTTTTCAAGGATAAGTCATACAATCCCAACTACTTGAATTTATTTGTTTATGAAGAAAAATTTCACAATTTTTTAATTTAGTTTTTTTTCAATCTCTTCTTTCATCAGCTGGTAAAGTCATAGTCATAAATCCCTTTAATCTAGCATTTATTACTCTAGTTTTATTTATAACCAAAACATCATTTTCTCACAGATAATCTAAAATATCATAAAATTTTTTTTGTGTGATTTTTCATACTTTTTTATCAACAATTAAAAGCCTAGAATGGTCTCTAGGCTCTATTCAAAACTGAGCAATTAGCTCGTTTGGAAGATTATAATCAAAATCTGAGAGTTGCATTTTTTTTGTTAATTTTTATTTTTAAAGATAGCTTTTTAGATCTTTTGTTTCTATCCAAAAAACTTTTTCTAAAGTTTTATCATAATCTTCTAATCAAAGAGTTTCTAAATCTAATAATATAGATAATTTTGAATCTAAATTATTACAAGAAATTGAAAATATAAATTTATTCTTAGTTTCATTAAATTTTTTTCTTTTTTCTTTAGTTCAAAAAAGTTTTTCTCACTCAATTTTTTTATTAAGAATATTTCTTAATAACTGAAAACTTTCTTGAACTTTTAAACTAAAATACAATTTTTTTATAAAATCAGCTACATTTACAGAATTTTTAATATTTTTAAATTCAATAAAATTTAAGTTATATTTATTTTTTATATTTAAAACATCTGCTGTTTTTACAGATAATTTAGGAAAAATTTTTCAAGTTTCATCAAAATCTATAATTCTATTTTCTAAACTATCAAATCAGTCTTTTTTTGCTTCAGGTAATTCATTTAATTTTTTTTCTATAAAATATCATTTATCTATTCAATATTTTTTTAACTCTAATAGCATATTATTTTAACATTAAATTTCTAAAAGGTTTTGATAATTTTTCAAATATTTCATATTTTTTTTCTGTTTTATCTTCAATAACACATTTTCATTTTCCATTTTCCTCAGCTAAATAAAAACTTGCATTAATGTCTTTTTCTTTTGAAAATTTACTTAATGCTTCAATCATATATGGACTATGAGAAGTTATCAAAACAGATAATTTTCTCTCTTCAATTAAATCAATAATCAATCTAGCATATTTTACTTGCCATTCTGGATGTAAATGAACTTCTGGTTCATCTAAAATTAATAAATTTTCTGATTCTAAGTTATTAGACTTATCTAATAAATCTAATAATCAAAAAGATTTTATTCAAGTTGCTGTATTTAATGGATTAATTTTTTCTCATTCTTTTTCAAAGATTAATTTGTCTTGAAAATTTTCTCTTATAACCTTGAATGTTCATCATACTATTTCTTTTATAATTTTAACAAAAATATTTTTCTTTTCTTCATCAAATCTTGAATCTCTAATTTTTGTAAATAAATCACTTATATGAAATGGTAACTCTCTATTTCTTCTTCATGGTATATTTGTCCTAATATTTAAGTAATTAAATAAATTTAAATGTATTGGAGAATCAATAAATGTTGTATCTTTTATTTTTAAAACATCATCATTTATTTTTACTTCTAAAATATTATTATTTTCTAAAATAATTTTAAATAATAATATTTTTCATTCTTTCAATTCAATAATTCATCTTTTTCATAAATTATTATTAAATTGATTTTCAAATTCACTTTTTAAAATATTTTTTAAGGCTTTTTTTATTAAGTCCTCCCTTTTTTCTTCCTTTAAAAATTCAACTTTTATATTATCTAATTCTTTTAAAATTCTCTCTTTTTCTCATTTTTTAAATCACAATTCTAAAATCTTATTTTTCTTCATTTCAAAAATATCTTCATTTCAAAAAATACTTAATTCATTTAAAAAAATAGGTGGATAAAAATCTTTTTTTAATAAATCATTTAAATTATTAAGCTTATTTTCACTTCTTTCTATATTTCTAATAAAATATCTTAAAACTCTATATAAATCTCATATTTTTTCTTCTAAAATTTCTTCTTTTGAAATATTGAAATCATTCTTATATCTTTGAAATGCTTTTATTACTGAAAAAACAATTTTACTAACTGTTGTTTTTCAAGTATCATTATTTCAAGCAATTACACTTAATCAATCTAAATTAACAATAGCATTTTCTATCTTTCAAATATTTTTTATTTGAATTTGCATATTATACTTTTATATAATAAATTATTAAAAATGAGTATACTTATTTTCTATTAAAATCAAATAAAAATTATTCTTTTGTCAAAAAATTAATTTCATTTATATATTATACAATTTATATAATATTAGTAAATAGTCTTTTTTATATTTTATAAAATTTTTATGATATAATTTTTATGTGTGAAGAAAATATTTAATTATTTATTTTACTTTTAATCTTTTAATATTAACTTATGAATAGAAAAAAAATACTAGCAAGTATAGCTTTGTTCTTTATTTTATCAAATTTATGAACAGGATTTTTTGTAAATCAAACTTATGCTGTTTGATATGATGATACTAATTATACTACATATCAAGGTTGATGTAGTATGGTAACAAATGGTTCTTTTGAGGGAGATTTGAATTGATGGACAGTTTCTGGTTGAGATGTCTGAACTTCAAATTCACCCCCTATTTGAACATATTATGCATATACTTGGACCTCTGAAACAATATACCAAGATCTATCAGTAGTTGCTTGAAATACATATACATTAAGATTTTATGATTGAGTTCATACCTATGTTGATCAAGCTGTTACTTTGGAATTTCTTGATTCTTGAGATGCTGTTATTACTTGAAGTCATAATAAGACTTCTCCTACTACCTTTGTTGTTGATAATAGTGATGGTAATAAACTTAGTGATGAAAAAACCTTAGTTGCTACAGCTCCAGCTTGAGCAGTAAAAGCTAGAATAAAAATTTCATCAAATGGGTGAAATTTTATTAAAATAGACTGAGTTTCATTTTATGATAATACTGATCCTGATTGTCCTTGATATGTTGCTCCTCAAGCAAGTATTTGAGATATAGTTTGGTTTGACACAGATAGAAATGGTATTCAAGATATTTGAGAAAACTGAGTTTCTGGTATTTGAGTAGAATTATTTAATTCTTCAAATGTAAGTCAGGCAACTACAACTACAAGTAGTACTTGAAGTTATAATTTCACAGGATTAACTCCTTGAGATTATTATGTACAATTTACTATAGATGCACCTTATATTATAACTTGACAAGATCAAGGTTGAAATGATGCACTTGATTCTGATATTAATACAACAACAAAAAGAACAATTAATACAACTTTAGTAGCTTGAGAAAATGACCTTAGTTGGGATGCTTGAGTTTATACAGAAATAGCTTCAATTTGAAATTTTGTATGGAATGATATAAATGCTGACTGAATTCAAGATATTTGAGAACTTTGAATAGATTGAGTAACTGTAAGATTATATAAATCAGATAATACATTAGTAGAAACTCAAACAACAGCTTCATGATGATTATATCATTTTGTAAATAAACCTATTTGAGATTATTATGTAGAATTTTCTAATTTGCCAGCTTGATATACTGTTTCACCAAGAAATCAAGGTTGAAACACTGCTACAGATTCTGATGTTAATTCAGCTACTTTTATAACTGATACAACTACTTTAGTTGATGGTGAAGATGATTTATCTTGGGATATGTGAATTTATCAAAGTGCAAGTATTTGAGATAAAGTTTGGTTTGATACAGATAGAGATGGTATTCAAGATGTTTGAGAAAATTGAATAGCAAATATTTGAGTAGAATTATTTGATTCTTTAAATGTAATTAAATGAACTTGAGCAACAGATGCTTCTTGAATATATAGTTTTGTATGACTTATTCCTTGAGATTATTATGTTAAATTTATTCTAAATGCTCCATATATTATAACTTGACAAGATTTAGGTTGAAATGATGTACTTGATTCTGATATTAATTCTACAACAAAAAGAACAATTACAACAACTTTAATAGCTTGAGAAAATGATATTTCTTGGGATGCTTGAGTATATATTCCTTATGCAAGTATTTGAAATTATGTTTGGAGTGATACAAATGCAGATTGAATTCAAGATATTTGAGAAAGCTGAATAGCAAATGTTGTTGTAAAATTAATTAGCTCAACTTGAGCAGAATTAAGTTCAACAACTACAAGTTCAACTTGAGCTTATTTATTTGATAATTTAGCTCCCTGAGATTATTCTATAGAAGTTGTAAAACCAACTTGATATAGTTTTTCTCCTCAAAATACTACTTGAACTTGAACTGATTCTGATGTTGATATTTCAACTTGAAAAACAATTAATACAACTTTATCTAATGATGAAAATGATATGAGTTGGGATGCTTGAGTTTATGAAAGTGCTAGTATTTGAGACAGAGTTTGGCTTGATAAAAATGCTGATTGAATACAAGATGTTTGAGAAATTTGAATAGAAAATATAGAAGTAAGATTATTAAATTCTAGTGGTGCTGTAGTTTCTACAGGTTCTACAGATATTAATTGAGATTACAACTTTGAAAATTTAGTTCCATGAGATTATGAGATAGAATTTGTTAAACCTACTAATTATGAGGTTTCTCCAAAAAATTCTGGAACAAATATTAATGTTGATTCTAATGCTGATTTGGCTTCTAATTTTAAAACTGGACTTACAACTTTAGTTGGTTGAGAAAATGATTTATCTTGGGATTTAGGTTTATATGAACTTGCAAGTATTTGAGATAGAGTTTGGCTTGATAAAAATGCAAACTGAATTCAAGATGTTTGAGAAATTTGAATAGAAAATGTAGAAGTACAATTATTAAATTCTAGTTCTATAATAGTTTCTACAGGTTCTACAAATGCTAGTTGAGCTTATTTATTTGATAATTTAATTCCTCAAGATTATTCTATAAAAATTATAACTCCAAATTGATATGAAATTTCTCCACAAGATTCTTGAACTGATGATACAATTGATTCAGATATAAATTCTACAACTTGAAAAACTCAAATCACAGATTTGGAAAGTTGAGAAAATGATATGACTTGGGATGCCTGAATTTATGAACTTGCTAGTATTTGAAATTATGTTTGGCTTGATGAAAATGCTAATTGAATACAAGATGTTTCAGAAAATTGAATTGCAAATGTAGAAGTACAATTATTAAATATAAGTTCTGTAATAGTTTCTACAGGTTCTACAAATGCTAGTTGAGCTTATTTATTTGATAATTTAGTTCCCCAAAATTATTTTATAAAAATTATAACTCCAAATTGATATGTAATTTCTCCACAAGATTCTTGAACTGATGATACAATTGATTCAGATATAAATTCTACAACTTGAGAAACTCAAATCACAGATTTGGAAAGTTGAGAAAATGATATGACTTGGGATGCCTGAATTTATGAACTTGCAAGTATTTGAAATTATGTTTGGAGTGATACAAATGCAGATTGAATTCAAGATATTTGAGAAAGCTGAATAGCAAATGTTGTTGTAAAATTAATTAGCTCAACTTGAGCAGAATTAAGTTCAACAACTACAAGTTCAACTTGAGCTTATTTATTTGATAATTTAGCTCCCTGAGATTATTCTATAGAAGTTGTAAAACCAACTTGATATAGTTTTTCTCCTCAAAATACTACTTGAACTTGAACTGATTCTGATGTTGATATTTCAACTTGAAAAACAATTAATACAACTTTATCTAATGATGAAAATGATATGAGTTGGGATGCTTGAGTTTATGAAAGTGCTAGTATTTGAGACAGAGTTTGGCTTGATAAAAATGCTGATTGAATTCAAGATGTTTGAGAAATTTGAATAGAAAATATAGAAATAAGATTATTAAATTCTAGTGGTGCTGTAGTTTCTACAGGTTCTACAGATGTTAATTGAGATTACAACTTTGAAAATTTAGTTCCATGAGATTATGAGATAGAATTTGTTAAACCAACTAATTATGAAGTTTCTCCAAAAAATTCTGGAACAAATATTAATGTTGATTCTGATGCTGATTTGGCTTCTAATTTTAAAACTGGACTTACAACTTTGGTAGGTTGAGAAAATGATTTGTCTTGGGATTTAGGTTTATATGAATTTGCAAGTGTTTGAAATATAGTTTGGCTTGATAAAAATGCAAACTGAATTCAAGATATTTGAGAAACTTGAGTAGCAAATGTTGTTGTAAAATTATTAAGTTCAACTTGAGCAGAATTATCTACAACAACAACTAGTACTGGTTGATTATATAAATTTGAAAATTTAATTCCAGCAGATTATACAATAGAAGTAATAAAACCAACTTGATATGAAATAAGTTTTCAAGATATTTGAAGTGATATTTGAGATTCAGATATTGATTTAGTTACTTGAAAAACAATAAATATAAATTTGGAAAGTTGAGAATATGACCCAACTTGGGATGCTTGAATTTATGAACTTGCTAGTATTTGAAATATAGTTTGGCTTGATGAAAATGCTGATTGAATTCAAAATACTTGAGAAATTAGAGTAGCAAATGTTACTATAAATTTATTAAGTTCTATTTGAACAGTCTTGCAAACAACAACAACTAATACTGGTTGATTATATAAATTTGAAAATTTGATTCCAGATCCTTATAGAATAGAATTAGTTGTTCCAACATGATATGAGATAAGTTATCAAGATATTTGAACAGATGATGCTATTGATTCTGATATAAATCTTGTTTCTAAACAAACAATTATTACAGAACTTGAAAGTTGAGAAGATGATATAACTTGGGATGCTTGAATTTATGAATTTGCAAGTCTTTGAGATAGAGTTTGGCATGATTTAAATGCAAACTGAATTCAAGATTCTTGAGAAGTATGAGTTGAAAATGTTGTTGTAAATTTATTAGATAAAAATTCTAATCAAATAGCTACAACTACAACAGGTTCAGGTGGTATTTATTCTTTTGGTGATTTAATTCCAGAAGAATATAAAGTACAAATAATTGTTCCAAATAATTACTTTTTATCACCAAAAGATTCTACAACAAATAATGATATAGATTCTGATATAGATCCAATAACAGGTATTTCTGAAGATAAGATTCTTATTTCAAATGAAGATTATTTAGGACTTGATGCTTGAATTTATATGAAAGTAGAACTTTGAAATTATGTTTGGCATGATGAAAATAAAGATGGTATTCAAGATATTTGAGAAGATCCTATAGAAAATGCTATAGTAAAATTATTTGATAATAATGGAAATTTTTTAGCTGATACAACTACAAATACTGGTTGATTATATCTTTTTCAAGATTTAATTCCATCAGAATATATAGTTTTATTCCAAGCTCCAATAGTTTCAAATATTAATTATAATACAGTTAGTCCAAAAAATAAATGAACTGATGATTTAAAAGATTCTAATATTGATCTTTCTACAAGAAAATCTGATACAATAATTCTTGTTTCAGGAATAGATGATTATTCAATAGATGCTTGATTTTATGAAGAATATTTAGGATTATGAACTTCTTCTAAAAAGAAAAAACCTAAACCTAAGTCAGAACCAATTAAAAAAATAATTAAAAAAGAAGAGCCAAAAACAGAAGAACTTAAAGAAGAGAAAATTATAGAAGAACCAAAAATAGAAGTAATTAAGAAAGAAATAATTAAAAAATTAGAAAAAATTAGAGATTTCACTCCAGAATATATTACATATATAAATAAAAAAAGAAAATTAGAAAAAATTATAGAGGAAGAATGAACTATTTGAGTTTGATTAAAATATTTTCCAAAAGTTTTACCAAAAACTTGAACACCAATTTCTCAAAGAATTAAAACAATAAAACAAAAAAGAATTAATACAACTCTTCCTGACTCTAATATTTTTAGATTAGCTTGAAACTATATAAATAATATAGAATATTGGAAACAAGTTTTACCAAAACAAGACCAAAATAGAGATGAATATATTGTTGTTCCTTCTAATTGATTAGTAATTCCTATAAATCATGTTCCTTCTAATACAATTGATTTTACAAAAATGATTTCTTGAAAAGAAATTCATGTTAATGATTATTTGAAAACTTGAGCTATGATGTATCCAAATTCATCAATAAATGAATATGGTAAACCATGAAATAAAGTAGTATTTTGACATTCTTCTTATTGGAAAAAAGATGATTGAAGATACCAAACACATTTTCAAAAAATTATTGAATTAGATGAAGCAGAAGAAGTTTGGGTATTTAAAAAAATAAATGGAAAATTCAAAAGATTTAGATATAAAATTGAAAAATCTTATAATACTCCTCAAGAAAATGTTTCAGTTTTGAAACCTTGAGTTTGAAGTATTTTAACATTATTTACTTGTACTCCAATTTGATGAATTAAATGAAGATGGATTATTGAAGCTAAATATATAAATGAAGAAAAACAAAAATTAATAGAAGAAGTTACAGATTTTGGGATTTCTTCAAAACAATTAAGACTTGTGAATAAAATGATTTATATTTTAAATAAATTAGAAAAAGAAACAAAGAAAAGAAAAATTTCTACTTTTTATACAAATATAGAAAGGTTAGAAAAAAATAATATTAGTTACAAAAACAAAAATTTCTTTAGATATTTAAAAATTAGATTATTAAAAGAATTTTTTAACTAAAAAAATAGAGAAAATTAATATTACTTTAGAAATAATTATAATGGTGGATTCACCGGGGTTTGAACCCGGGACCTGTCGCTTAAGAGGCGAATGCTCTACCAACTGAGCTATAAATCCTTAGTATAAAAAAGAATAAAAAATATTTTTTATTCTTTTTTTTGTTTTTAATGGCACCCCCACTAGGAATCGAACCTAGATCGCAGGATTTGGAGTCCTGCATTCTAACCGTTGAAATATGGAAGTAAATTCCCTTGTTCCCTTTCTTCTATAAGGGAAAAGGGTTTAGGAATAGTTTTTTTATATACTAAATCTATAAAACTTTTCAATTGTATCTTCTCAAATAAAAGCTTTAACTTTTTGATTTGGATCAATAACAAAAGCTTGTTCAAGTAAAGAAATTTCAGATTTAAATTTTCACATTTTACCTTCAATAATTTTTACTAAAACTTGTTCTGGTTTATTTCACATTTTTTCATCATTTTTCATTATTTCTAATTGTAAAGCTTTTTCTTTTTCAACTATTTCATCAGAAATATCTTCTGCTCTTAAATATTCAGGATTAGCAGCTGTTACATGCATAGCAACTTGTTTTAATTTTTCTGTATCAGTTCCAGCTTTAGCAGAAATCACAGAAGCTAATTTTCCATTTGAATGAACATAAGAAGCAATAGAATCAGCTTCAACTATTTTATATTCTTTGATTTTAAGATTTTCTCCTAATTCTAAAGCATAATCAGAATTAATTTTTTCTTGAGCTGAATCTTTTGAACTTTCACCATTTTCTTCTAAAAATTTAATCATATCAGACATCATAGATTTAAACTTATCAGAAATTGCTAAAAAATCAGTTTCACAACTAATAGATAAAATATATGCTTTATTTCCTTTTGTAATAATTTTTATTGCTCATTCTAAAGTTTCTCTATCAGCTTTTTTAGCAGCTTTAGCTAAACCTTTTTTTCTCAATTCTTCAATTGCTTTTTCCATATTTCCATCAGTAGACATTAATGCTTTTTTACATTCCATCATACCAATACCAGTTCTTTCTCTCAATTCTTTTACATCTTGTGCTGTAATTGCCATAATCTTTTTTTGTTAAAAATTAAAATATCTTTTTATCCTTTTTTCTCCCTTTACAAAGGGAGTCCCCTGAAAGGGGGAGGGATTATTTTTCTTCTTTATCTTCCTTTTTTCCTCAAAAAATTTCAGAAATTTTAGTTAAAAATCATAAATCTATATATTTTCAATTAAGTGCATTTCAAGCTAAGAATATACTTAAAATAAAATATGCTAAAAATATTAGTTTCCATAACCATCACAACCAAAAAAGTGGTAAAATAATACTTGAAACAAAAAACAATAAAAGAAGTGTTAACCCTTGAGTTAGGAATTTTTTTAATAATTCATCTTTATCAATATCTAAAAAAAGAATTGATAAATTTACAAAAGGAATAAAAGATAAAACATAATAAAATTTATTTTTATTAGTTAAATCTTCAGTTTGATTTTTTTCATTTTCTGACATTTTTTAAGTTTTTAGAAAATAATTTTTTTATTTTTCTTCAGTTTTTTTAGTTTCAGTTTTTCTAACTGGAGCCTTTCTTTCTACTTCTTTATCTTCAACTTTTTTAGCTGGAGCTTTTCTTTCTACTTCTTTTTTAATTTCTGGTCTTGGACTTCTTACTTGTTCTCCTGAAGTTTTTTTAACTGGAGTTCTTTTAACTTGAGCTTTTAAAGATGAAGCTTTTGGTAAACTAGAAATCAATGCTTCAGCAATAAAAGTAACTGATTTTACAGAATTTGTACTTGCTGGAATAAAGTCATCAACCAAGTCAATATCACCATTTGTATTTAAAATAGCAAAAGATTTTTTTCCTACTTTATTAGCTTCCATTAAAGATTTTTTATCATAAACTCCATCAGCAACAAAAACTGCATCTGGTAATTTTTTCATTTCTTTCAAACCTCTAAAAACTCTGTCTAATTTTTCAAGTTCTAGCATTTTACTAGCCTTTTCTTTTTTAGTTAAAACATCAAAAGCACCTTTTTCAGAATCAGTTGATAATTTTATATAATATGCAATTCTTTTAGAAATTGTTTTGAAGTTAGTTAAAAGTCCAGGAACCCATTTTTCATTTACATAATAGTGTCCAGATTTTTTAGCTAAATCAGCAAAAGCATCTCTTGATTGTAATTTAGTTGCAACAAAAAGAATTTTTTTCCCTTCTTTAGACAAAGTTTCTAATTCTTTTTTTACAACTTCTAATCTAGTAATAGTTTTAGATAAATCTAATACATGTATACCATTAACAGCACCATAAATGTAATCATTCATTTTAGGATTTACATATGTAGTTTTGTTACCAATATGTAAAAGATTAGCAAACATACTATCTAATAATTTTTTATCCATTTTTTTAGTTTTTTTATAAATATAAGCAAAATTTTATAAATAAAATTTTTAATTTTAATATTTTTGTGTTTTTTAAAACTTCCCAAAAATATTATTTAGTTTCTTCTTTAACTTCTTCAACTTTTTTTTCTACTTTTTTAGCTGGAGTTTTTTTAACTGGTGCTTTTTTAGCAGGAACTTTTTTAGCTGAATCTTTTTTTTCTACTTTTTCTTCTTTTTTATTTTCATCCTTTTTATTTTCAACTTTTTTAACTTCTGGTTTTGGTTTAGAAGGAGCTTTTTGTAAAGCTTTTAAAGATAAACCAATTCTTTTAATTTTAGGTTCAAAATTAATAATTTTAGCCTCAACTTCTTCTCATACTTTTATAAAATCTCTAATATTTTTTACAACACCATGAGAAATTTCAGATAAATGTATAAGTCATTGAATACCTCATTCAAGTGATACAAATGCACCAAATTGAGAAATTCTTGAAATAGGAGCTTTTATAGTATCATTTAATTTGTAAGTTCTAGCAAGAACATCCCAAGGATTTTCTTGTAATTTTTTAATAGAAAGAGAAATTTTTTCTTTATCAAGTCAAATAACTTTAACTTTAACTTTCATTCAAACTTTAGCAAATTTTGAAGGATCATTTACATGTCCCCAATCTATTTCAGAAACATGAACTAATCATTCTAAACCATCAAAAGTTACAAATAAACCATAACTCAAAATTCAACTTACAACTCATTCAACTACATCACCTTCTTTCAATTTTTCAAGAGCTTTAGTTCTTTGACCTTGAATAGCAGCTTTTTCAGAGAAAATAATTTTTTTACCACCTTCATCAACATTAATAACTTTAACCTTGAATTCTGTAGTTAATAATCATTCTAAATGTTCTAAAATTTTAGAAGGATCAGCTCATTCAACTCTAGGATAATGCAGAGGAGTTAATTGAGAAACTGGAATAAATCATTTTAAACCATCAATATCAACAAGTAAACCTCATTTATTAGCTTCTGTTGGTCTTACAGTAATAATTTCTTCTGATTTAAATTTATCATTAAGACTATTAAGACTTTTGATTTGATTAGCTCTTTTTAAAGATAAAATCATAAGACCTCTTTCAGGATTATCACCCAGAATCATTACATCAATTGAATCACCTGAATTAACAAGTTTCAAATCTACAGTATTTCCTAATTCTCTTCAAATTACCAAACCTGTAAATTGACCATTTAAGTCAACTAAAATATTTTTTTTCTCTACCTTAATAACTGTTCCAGCAACAATTTCATTTGTTTTTGGATATTTTATCTCAGGAGATTTTTCTAATAACTCTTCAAACAAAGTCATTTCTTTTTTATCTGTCATAATTAGACATAAAAATTAAAAAAATAAAATAATGAAATCCTTAAAAGCAGAATTTCTTTTTTTGTATTTAAGAAAAAATAATTATTTCTTAAAAGTTAAGTAGTAAAAATTTTTGATTTTTTTTAGAAAAAATTTTCACTATATAATTTTTAAAATTCACTAATATATTTTTAAAAAAATGGGGTGCCTGATGGGACTTGAACCCACGACCCTCGGAATCACAACCCGATATTCTAACCAACTAAACTACAGGCACCATAAATAGTTTTTACTTTATTTTAAAAGTAATAAGGAGTATATAAGAAAAGCTAAAAAAGTCAAAAAAACTTTTTACATTTTTTATTTTTCCATAAAATAAATAAAACTTTAGTAAATAAAAACAAAAACAAAATGATTAACTTTTTTAGAAAAAATGGCCTTATTCTACTTATAGAATGATTTTTTATTATTCCTTTTGTATTTTTAATATTATATTTAAACTGAATAAATTTTGAAATTATAAAAAGTTTTTTTATAGAAATTTTTAAATTTCTTTTTCCATAAATTTTTTTTGCTTTTTTTGTAAAATAATATATAATATAGTGTATAAATTTAATTAATAAAAAATGACAACAAAAAAGATTTTTGAAATTCTTGTTAGTAAAAATAATGAAAATTGAGCAGCTGCTTTTGAGCATATTTTGCTTATTTTTCATGATACTATAGAAAAAATTCATACTTCTTTTTTCCAGAAATCTGAATATAAAAGTCCTGAATTTTCTATGGAAATAGCAAAATTTGGAAATAAAATAAAATTTTATTTTATAGTAGAAAATTCTTTAGCAGAATTTGTTAAAAACCAAATTTATGCAAATTATAATGATATTCAAATAGATGAAACTTCCAATTTTTTATCTAAAATTCCTAATTCAAAAATTACAGCATTAAAAATAAGTACAAAAAAACATTTTTTATATCCTATAAAAAATTTTGCAAATATTTGACAAGAATGATTAAAAACTTGAATAGACCCTTATTCTTCAATAACTGCAGCTTTAAATAAAGTTGGGACAGAAAATTCTTTAAATCTTTTTCAAATAAATTTCAAACCAATTGCTGATGGAGAATGGAAAAAAAATGCTAAAAAAATTTTTGAAATAGAAAATTCTAGTTACCCAAAATTTTATAAAAAATTTTTATTAAGCCCTTATCCTACTATTTTAAGAAGAATTTTTTCTCCTTTTAGTTTTTTATTTAGATTATTTGTTCCAAAGACCTCACCCCAACCCTCTCCTACATGAGAGGGAGAAACTTTAGAAAAAAAAGAAAATGATTTACCTGAACAAGTGAATGAAAAACTTTCTAAAGTTGCTTTTGAAGTTGATATTAATTTGGTTTATGCTGGAAATTCTCAAATTAATGCCAAAAAAAATTTAAAAGAAATATTTTCTACTTTGGCTATTTTTAATAATCCTCAAAATAATAAATTTTCTGTTTCTGATTTTCTAACAACTCCTGAAGAAAAAAATAAAATAAAAAATAGAAATGTTAATTGAAATATGATTTTAAGTAGTTCTGAGTTAGCTTGACTTGTTCATTTACCTACAATTCATGTACAAACTCCGGGGATTAATTGGGTTATGGCAAAAACTTTTGAACCACCTACAGATTTACCTTTACTTTCAGAAAATGATAATTTGACACCAATTTGAATTACAAATTTTAGAAATGAAGAATTAGAATATTGAATTTGAGTAAGTGATAGAAGAAGACATATGTATATAGTTTGAAAAACTTGAATGGGGAAATCTACTTTGCTTGAAAATATGATTATTGATGATATAAAAAAAGGTAGATGAGTTGCTGTTATTGACCCACATGGGGATTTGGCTGAAACTGTTATTTGATTTGTTCCAAAATCTAGAACTAATTCTGTAATAGTTTTTGATCCTGCTGATGTGAATTCTCCTATTGCTTTTAATATGCTTGAAGATGTAAAACCAGAACATAGAAGTGTTGTTGTTTCAGGAATTATAAGTATTTTTAAAAGAATTTTTGGTGAAAGTTGGTGACCAAGATTAGAGCATATTTTGAGAAATACTTTATTTGCACTTTTAGAATATCCAAATACAACTCTTATTTCAATTCCTTTAATGTTAACTTCTGATAGTTATAGAAACAAAGTTGTAAATAAAATTACTGACCCAATTATAAAAAAATTCTGGACACATGAATTTGCAAAAATGGCCCCAAATCAAAAAGTAGAATCTGTTTGACCAATTTTAAATAAAGTTGGACAATTTCTTTCTTCAACAATTTTAAGAAATATTTTATGACAACCAAAAAATAGTTTTTCCTTTAGATGGGCCATGGATAATAAAAAAATTGTTATTGTAAATTTAAGTAAATGAATTATTTGAGAAGATGCTTCTAATTTACTTGGTTCAATGCTAGTTACAAAATTTCAATTAGATGCAATGTCTAGAGCTGATATTCCTGAAAAAGATAGAATAGATTTTTATTTATATGTTGATGAATTCCAAAATTTTGCTACAGATTCTTTTGCAACTATTTTGAGTGAAGCAAGAAAATATAAATTAAATTTAGTTATGGCAAATCAATATATTTCTCAAATGTCTGAAGCTGTTTCTTGAGCTGTTTTTGGTAATGTTTGAACTCTTATTTCTTTTCAAGTTTGAAGTGATGATGCTTCAAAATTAGTTGATACTTTTAATTGATGAGTAACTTTGGAAGATTTGACTAATTTAAAAAAATATTCTATTTATACAAAACTTTTAATAGAATGAATGCCATCAAAAATATTTTCTTCTGGAACTTTTTCTCCTCATTTTAAAAGAGAAGATTTATTTAAAAAAAGATATGAAAAAGTTTTATCAGTAAGTAGAGAAAAATATTCAAAACCAAAAAAAATAGTAGAAGAAAAAATTAAAAAAACTTTAGAAGAAATAGATATTCAAGAAAAAATTTGGGAGGAAAGAAAAGAGGAGTTTAAGAAAAATAAAGGGAGAAGATAAAAAAATATATTAATTTTAGTTAATAAGTAAATAACATTTTTTTTGAAAAAGTTTTCAAATAATATAAAAAATAGTTTTTTTTTGACTTTAAAAAAAACTTATGATAAAATTGTTTTGTTAAATAAATTTTTTACTTATATAAAAAAACAAAATGAAGATTTCTTTACAAAATAAATTAAATAATTTTAATCAAATTAGTTTAGAACAACTTAATGTAAGTGTTAGTTTTCAAAATAGAATTGATGTAAAGTATTTATTAACTGAAGTAGAATTAGAAAAATTTTTAGAAAAATTAGAAAAAGATTTTTCTATTTTAGAAATAAAATGAATAAAAGTTTTTTCATATGAATCAACTTATATGGATAGTGATGATTATTTTTTTTATAGACAACATATAAATAAAAAAGAAAATAAATCTAGAACAAAACTTAGAACTAGAATTTATTTAAATTCTAATATTGCTTTTTCTGAATACAAACAAAAAGAAAATTGAATAACAAAAAAATTAAGATATCAAATTCCTGTAACAGAAGCTGGAGCTATGTCTGAATGACAAAAAGACTTTTTTAACTGATTATGGAAAAGTTTTTATAAAAATGAAGTTGAGCCTGAATTAAAACCAAAAATAAAAACTATGTACAACAGAGTAACTTTTGTAAGTAATAAAAATGATGAAAGATTAACAATTGATTTTAATATTAATTTAGTTAATATTCTTAATAATAAAGAAAAAAAATTAGAAAACCTTGTAATTGTTGAAAGTAAAACAACTTCTAAAAATACTAAATCTCATAAAATCTTAAAAGAATTATGAATAAAATCTGCTAATTCTTGTAGTAAATACTGACTTTGACTTTATTATACTTGAGCTACAAAAGAGGCTAGTGTTTTTAAAAAAACTATTAATAAAATAAATAAAATTGAAAAAAAATAAAAAAAAATTGCTTTAAGCACAAATATATGTTAAAATATGTTTGTATAAAAATTTATATATATAATAAAGTTACCTATGAAAAATAATATTTTAGTTAGTTTTGTGTTAAGTTTACTTTTATTTGTAAATATTAATGCTAATCCAGATTGAAAAATTGAAGCTTTGGAAAATGAAATATCTGAAGTAAAAATTTTATCTAAAAAAGAAATAAAAATAAATTTTAAAGAATATATTTATTTCAAAGATTGATATGTTAATTGAGATTTTACAGTTTTAAGAGAATGAAAAACTGATTTAGCTTTGAAAGATGAAAATGATAATAAAATAATTAATTTTAAATTAAAAGAAGACTTGCAAATAAATTCTAAATATAATTTACTTGCAATTAGTTGAACAGAAGCCTCTATAGAATTTTCTACAACTGGACAATTGGAAAATCAGGTAATAAAAAATGATGCAGAACTTATGGAAAATGGTATAGACTTTATTACAATTATAGATAAAAATAATATTAAATTAAATTTTAAAAATGAATTAGAAAGTCAAGATTTTGATTTTAAACTTTTTGAAATAATAAATATTACTAATAAAAAAGGTTCTAATGAAAATAATATAACTTCTATTATTGCTAATTTAGAAAAAGAAACTGTTGATAGTAATACCTATATGCTAACTGTTTTATCATTAAAAAATAGTAAGTGAGAAGAAATAACTTTTAATAATGGTTGATACAAAGAATTTTGATTAAGTAGTATCACATCTGAAAATACTGATTTGATTAATGAAATTACAGAAGGAAACTTAGAAACTAATAATACAGCTTTAAATACTGAACAAACTCCAGATACTGGACCAGCAACTACTATACTTTTACTTTTAACTTTCCTTTTAAGTTGAATATATTTTGTGTATAATAGAAAAAGAGTATAAAAAAATTAAAATTAAAAAAAAAATATGAAATGAGTAATCAAAGAGGAATATTTACTTAGAAACCAACTTTTACAATTAATTTCTGATAATGAATGATCTGATTTATTCATAACTGTTTGAAGTTATCCTATAATAAAAGTTTGAGGTGAATTGACTCCAATAAATGAAGGAATTGAAAAAATGACTTGGAGAGATACTATGGATTTTGCCCAATCTGTTTTAAGTGAAAAACAACATAATACATTAGTTAAAACTAGAAATTTAGATTTTGCATTTTCTTTTTCTTGAAGAAGATTTAGATGAAATGTAAGTTTTCAAATGTGAAATTATATGCTTGTTTTTAGACTTCTTAGTTGAAAAATTCCAAGTATTGAAGATTTGAATTTACCATGAATTTTCAAAGAAGTTACAAAAAGATGACAATGACTTGTTTTGGTAACTTGACCAACTGGTTCTTGAAAATCTACTACTTTAGCTGCTATGATAGATTATATAAATAGAAATTATGCAAAACATATAATTACAATTGAAGATCCAGTTGAATATATTCATAAACATAAAAAATCTTTAATTGAACAAAAAGAAATATGAAAAGATATTTTAGATTATAAAACAGCTTTAGCTTGAGCTATGAGACAAGCTCCTAATGTAATTTTATTTTGAGAAATGAGAACTCCAGAAGAAATTTGAATGGCTTTAACTCTAGCTGAAACTGGGCATTTAGTTTTTTCAACTCTTCATACCCGTTCTGCTCATCAAACTCTTTCTAGAGTAATTGATAGTTTTGATACACATGCTCAAAATCAGGTTAGAATGCAGTTAGCTGATATACTAGTTTGAATTTTTTCTCAAAGACTTTTAAAATGAAAGCAAGATTGAAAAGTTCATATGGTAAAAGAAATACTTATAAATACAACAGCTATTTCAAATATGATAAGAGAAAATGATTTACATCAAATTCCCTCTATAATGCAAATGTGAAGTAGAGAATGAATGCAATTACTCGAAAAAGATTTGATTGAATTAATACAAGAATGAGTTATTTCTGAAGAAGAATGAATAAAATATTCTAATAATCCAAAGACAATAAAGGAAAGTCTATAAAATTATTAATAATAGATATAAGTTAGGAAAAATGGGACTGTGCAATAAACTGTGTAAATAGAAATATCTAAAAGATGATTTTTGTAGTTAACAAGAGTCATTTTTTTTCTATTATGTTTTTTTGTTTATTAAACTTAATATACTTTTTTAATAAACTAAAATCCTCCTTGCATTTCCATTGAAATTAAAACATTCATTTCACTTGCATATTCTAATGGTAATTCTTTCATTATTGGGCTTAAAAATCAGTTTACAATCATAGATTTTGCTTCATCTTCATCTATTCATCTGCTTCTCAAATAAAATAAACTTTGTTCATCTATTTTTCAAGCACTTGCTTCATGTCAAATAACTGAGCTTGTATTTGCTACTTTTAAAACTGGAATTGTATCTGAAATAGATTTAGAATCAAGTAAAAGTGCATCACAATCTATTTTTGAAACAGAATTAGTTGCTGACTTTTTTATATCAACTAAACCTCTATAAATAGCTTTTCATCAACCTTTTGATAAAGATTTATTTACAATATTTGAACTTGTATTTTTTCAAATATGAATAACTTTTGCTCAAATATCTTGAATTTGATTAGTGTTTGCAAATCATAATCACAAATGATCACATTTCGAATTATCTCACTTCAAAATACTACAAGGGTAAAGCATAGTAACTCCAGAACCCAAATTTCCTCCAACCCATTGCATAAAGGAATTTTCTCCTATTATTGCTCTTTTTGTATTCAAATTATAAGTATCTAAACTCCAATTTTCAACTGAAGAATATCTCATATTAGCATTTTTTCAGACAAAAATTTCAACAGCTCAAGCATGCAAAGAATTTTCATCATATTTTGGAGCTGAGCATCACTCTATATAATGAGCTTCTGTTTCATCTTCCAAAACAATTATTGTATGTTCAAACTGTCCTCAAGACTTTAAATTCATTCTAAAATATGATTGAAGTGGTTCTAAAATTTTTACTCAAAAAGGAATATATAAAAAAGTTCCTCAAGACCAAACAGCATAATGCAAAGCTGAAAATTTGTGTTCAGATAAAGAAATACATTTAGAAAAATATTTTTTTACAAGTTCAGGATATTTTTTCAAAGCTAAAGAAGTATCTTCAAAAATAACTCCCAAATCAACCAATTCTTGCTTCAAAGAATGATAAACAACTTCACTATCATATTGAGCTCCAACTCAAGCTAAAGCCTCTTTTTCAGCTTCAGGAATTCAAAGTTTATCAAAAGTATTTTTTATTTTTTCAGGAACATCTTCCCAAGTTTTATTGCTCCCTGCTCATTCAGGTTTTGCAAAATAATAAATTTTATCTAAATCTAATTTAGATAAATTAGGTCACCATTTTGGCATTTCTTTTTCTTCAAAAATTTTTAAAGCCTTTAATCTAAGCTCCAACATCCAAACAGGTTCCTTATTAGAAATACTTATTTGTCTTACAACTTCTTCATTTATTCAAGCTTTTGCAATTTTTGAATATTTTATTTCATCATGAAAATCCCAAGTATTTTCTGTTTTAATTGTAGAATTATTTTTTTCTTTTGACATTTATTATTTTCTTTAAAAATTAACTTTTATTTATTATACAAAAAAATTAAAAAGATTTGATTATTTTTAATCTATTCCTACAAGTTCAAAGACTTTTCTAAATCTAAAGTAACACTTTCAATACAATTATTAGCATTAATTTTTATTAATTTTCATTCAGCTTCATATTCTTCAATAATTGGTATAGTTTTAGCATAAAAGCTATCTATTCTTTGTTTTATAACTTCCTGATTATCATCTTTTCTAATTTCTAATTTATCTCAAGTTTTTGGATCAAATAAAGTTCCTGAAACAAAAGTTTCTCAAGTTTTAGAATTAAACATTCTTCAAAGTAATCTTTTTTCAGCAACTTCTTTTGGTAAATCAAAAAGTACAACTTTGTAATCTGAAATCAAATCATCAACCAAATTTTTTTGCTCTTTATTTCTAGGAATTCAATCAAAAATAATATTTGAACTAGTATCATTTTTTTCTAAAAAATCTGAAATAATATCTCAAATAGTATTTATATCTACCAAAATTCCTGCTTCTATTGTTTTTTTAATCCTTTTTCAAAGTTCTGATTCTTCTTTTGCAATATTTCTAAGAGCTCAGCCTGTTTCAAAAATTTTAAAAGAATATTTTTCTTTCAAAATTTTTGCTTGTGTTCCTTTTCCAGAACCTTGTATTCATATAAAAATTAGTTTCATATTTTTTTAATTTTGTTAATAATATTTTTTTTACTTCTTTAGTATAAGCAAAAATAAAAAAGTAGCAAAAATTTTTACTACTTTTTTATTTAACTAAAACTAATTTATATTTTTTTCAATCTATTATAATTATATTAAATTCTTTTTTTTCCTTTTTTATTTCAAGAATATTAGCTTTTAAAGAATTATCCAAAGAAAATGCTCAAATATTATTTACAAAAAATCACACAGAAAATAAAACTATACAAATTAAAGCAATAGTTATAGTTGAATTTTCTATAGTTTTATCAAAAAAGTTTTTGTAAGATAAGAATATCTTTTTAGTTATTTGGTTCATTTTTTTTATAAATTTTTAAAATATAACTATATTAAATCATATTTTTAAAATATAGTCAAAAAAAATTTTGAGTTTTTTTGTTTTTTTAGTAAAATGTTTATGAGAATATAATTTATTAAATTTAAATAAAAAAATGAAAATAGAAAATTTAACTTTATCTTTTTGAAATAAAATTGTTTTAAAAGATATAAATACTGAAATAAAAACTTGAGAATTTGCTTTTGTAATAGGAAAATCTGGTTCTTGAAAAACTTCTTTTATTAGAAGTATTATTTGAGATTTGAAACCTAAAAAGGGGGAAATTATTTTAAATGATGAAAATTCTTTATATTATAAAAAAAATGATAAATTTTTATCTAATTATAGAAAAAAAATTTGAGTAGTTTTTCAAGATTATAAATTACTTGAATCTAAAACTGTTTATGAAAATGTGGCTTTTTGAATGGAAGTATGTTGATATTCTAATACTGAAATAAAACATAGAGTTCCTAATATTTTGAAACAAGTTGGACTTTTACTTAAAAAAGATAAATCAATTTTTGAAATTTCAGGTTGAGAAAAACAAAGAGTTACTATTGCTAGAGCTTTGGTAAATGAACCCGATTTAATTATTTGAGATGAACCAACTGGTAACTTAGACCCTGAAACAGCAGACACAATTATGGAACTTTTTGAAGATTTGAATAAATTATGAAAAACTATAATTATAGCAACTCATGATAAAAATTTGGTTGATAAATACAAAAAAAGAGTAATTACTTTTAAAGATAAAGAAATTTTTTCTGATCTAAATCCTTGAATTTATAATTTATAAAAAAAATACTAAAAAATTTCTTTTTTAGTATTTTTTTTAATCATTTATGTTAAAATCATTTAAATCAAGTAGGAAAGTGTAAGACATTAGTAAAATTACAAATCATAATACAACATTCACAATAATACTTTTTCATTTTTTAATTTTATCTTCATCTCAATTAGCTGTAATAAAATAATATCAAGCCATTATTAAAAAGAAAATAGCAATAGGTCAAGCAAACATTAAAATAAATTCTGCCATAGAATTGAAAAAACCTTTAGCTTTAGTTTGAATATTAACTCAATCAAAAACTATATCTTTCCAAAGTCATATCAACCAAACAAATACAAGTCATAAAAGTGAATAAAATATATTATTTTTATGTTCTTTTATAACATCTTCCCTTCATCTAGCCATAATTAATTTTATAGCAGAAAGACTTAAAAGTAATATTGCTATAAAAAATATTATTACTTGAATAAATTGAACAATATTTCAAATAATAGTTAACAAATTTTCCATATTTATAAATCCAAAAGTTTTATCTGTAACTATTCAAATACTTTGTGTTATATCTTCTCATCAGCCATCAACAAGTGCATCATATATAGTTCAAGGCATATTTATAAAAACTAATGCTATTAAAGCATACCGAATATGTCTTTTGGCACTAGCTAAATCTTCTTCATTTGTTCACATTGACATTATCATCATAGCTCAAGCATAAACTATAAAAAGCAGTAATAATCATTGTATTACAACTTTGAATGTTCATAAAAGATTAACTCACAAAGATTCTATTTTTTCTACAATACCTCTTTTATCATCAACAGAATCAGTATTTATAGAAACTCTTTCAACTAATCTTTCAAAATCATTATTTCACATTTCAATATTTACAGCCATAGTATTATTAGCCAAAAAAAATATTCAAAAGAGAAGTATTAATGATATTAAAATTTTTCTTAAATTCATAATATTTGTTATAAAAAATATATTTCTTGTTTACATTATAAAGTATTTTTTAAAAAAAACAAAATTTTCTCAAAAAAAAATTTGCTTATTATAGAATTTTTATATAATAGTTCTTGCTAAAAAGAAATTTTTTAGCCAAAAATACAAGCCGGGCTAGCTCAGGGGTAGAGCAGAGGACTGAAAATCCTTGTGTCGCAAGTTCAAATCTCGCGCTCGGCACCATTTAAAAAAATAAAAAAAACTAATTACACTTTTGTGATTAGTTTTTTTATTATATTTAATTATATAAATATCTATTTTGAGGAAATAATAAACCATTTTTTTTACTTTTTTATTTTAATAAATCTAAATTAATAAAATTATTTTTATTTTTCTCAATTCCACTCTCAAAAAAATTGTTCTAAAAAAGTTTCCATAAATTTATGCCTATCTTTTGCTATTTTTTTTCAAAAATTTGTATTCATTAAATATTTTAATTTTAATAATTTTTCATAAAAATGATTTATAGAAGTTCATTTATGATTTCTATATTCTTCAGGGGTCATATCTAATTCTACTTTTATTTCTGGATCATAAATTGGTATATGTTTTTTTCATCAATATGCAAAAGTTCTCGCTATAGCTATTGCTCAAATACTTTCTAATCTATCTGCATCTTCTACAATTTGAAATTCTATAAATTTATCAATTTTTTTTCAAGATAAACTTTTTCAATATCAAATATTTTCTACTATATAAGTTATTTTTTCTTTTTCTTGTTTATTTAATTCTAAACTATTTAAAAAATTTTCTATCTTTTCTTTTTGTTTTTCTAAAACTCATTCAAAAAATTTATTATCTAACATTTCATGTAATAAAGCAGAAATTAAAATAATTTCTTTATTTCATTTTTTATCTTCTAAAAAAATTGTTTCTGAAATTTTATAAACTCTATTTATATGATGTAAATCATGAGCAGAGCAAAGTCACTCTAATTCTTTTTTTATAAAATTTTTAGTTTTTGTTATGTTATTCATATTTTTTAAATTAAAAAATTATTATATTTAAAACTTTCTTTAAAAAAATCAGTTTCTTTAAAAATAATAAACTGCTTAATTATAGGAATAACTGTTCAAATAGTATTTATATTATTAATATCATCTAATCAAAGCCATTTATATTCAGAATATTCTTCATTAATTATAATTTCTCATCATTCATAAAATCAAACATAATGAGGTAAAATCATTGTATCTCATGATTTTTTTACATATTCTTTTTCTATATTAAAAAGTCTATACATTTTTATTCTTACTTTTTCTCATATTTCTTCACTTTTTTCTCTTTTAATTCAAATTTCAATACTGATATCAATTTTTTCTCTTTTTCATCCTGGAAATGAAAATACTCAATTAAAATCTTCTTCTCCTTGTCTTTTACATAATAATACTTCATTATTTTTATTAAAAATAACTAATTTTGGACAATATTGGAAATTATACTTTTCTCATGTAGGCATAAAATAATATTTAATAAATAAAGTAATTATACTTTATAATAAAATAAATAATAAACAAATTTATTTAGAAGTTTTTATTGGTTGAAATAATTTACTTCAATCTCTATAAATAGTAACTCATTTTAATCATCTACTATAACAATCTAAATAAACATTTTTAATATCTTTAATAGATACATTATTTGGTAAGTTAACTGTTTTTGAAACAGCTTCATCTGTATATTTTGAAAAAGCCTCCAATATATCTAAATGATTTTCTAAAGATAATTCATTTGCAGTTTTATAAACTTCTAATATTCTTTTATATTTTTTATTAGTAGATTTTAATATTTTTAAAATATTTAATGTTCAACTCTCATTTATTTCTTCTAAAATATCTTCTGATAATCATTCTTCAAGTAATGATTTAGGTAATTTTCAATCTAGTCATTTAACACCAAAAATTGGTTCAATTTGTTGACTTGCTCAAAAGACTAATGCAGATCTTCAAGTTGGTGGTAGAATTACTGTGTTAGAATTTCTTAATCAATTTTTCTTGATTTCTTTATCTAATTTTAGCCAATCCTCTTTTGATATAGTGTTTGTATTTTTTTGTCAAAATGTATTAACTAAATAATTTGTTTGATATAATGAAGTATTAAAAGCTCAAAAACTTCATCTCTCTTTTGCTAATTTTATGCTAGCTTCCTTAGATTTAAAGTTTATAAAGCTCATTATATCTTCTGATAATTCAATTGTTTCTTTACTTCAATATGGTATTTTTAATTTCAAAAACATATCTGCAACTCCACATATTCATACTCAAATTTTTCTTTTTTGTTCCATTATCTTTTTTGAGCTTTCATCTGAATACTTATCTAAGTTATATTCAACTATATTATCTAAATATCTAACTAAATCTATTATAACTTTTTCTAACTCTTTATAATCTATTTTATTATCTGAATCAACAAATTCTGCAATATTAACAGATCAAAAATTACATGTTTCTCATTTTGCTAATCCTGTTTCTCAACAAGGAGCAACTGAAACATATTCTCAAACATCTGGAGTTGTATTTCAACTTTGCATTCTATCCATAAATAAAATTCATGGATCAGCACAATCATAAGCAGATTCAGCAATTAAATTAAATAATTCATTTGCATCAATTTCTTTTCAATCTAATAGTTGTACTTTTTTATTATTTTTAACAGCATCTATAAAATTATTATCAATAGATATGGATATATTAAAATTCCATTTTTCTCACCTTTCATCTGCTCATCTTTTCACATTAATAAAATCAACTACATGCTTATCATAAATTGAAATTATTCACATATTTCCTACAGGTCTTTCTTGTTTTCATGACTCTTCTAAATCAACTCAAGCCTTATTTAAAAAATATAATAATTTAATAGGATCATCTAATCAAGTAAAATCAAATCAAGTTCACATTCAAGATAAATGTATATTATCAACCTTAGCTTTTAACTTTTCAAAATCACCTTTCATATTTATATCTGGAACAGTACAAGCAGAAAGAGGCTTAGAATTATGTCTTCCTAAATTTGTCATTATTGTAGTATTTGGAACAACCATTTTAGTACAAATATATTTTTTCATATTATTTATATGTATATTTGTACTTTCTAAATTTGAAAAAAAACTATCTATATCTTTTAATCAATCTGTTATTCTCTTAACCATATCTGATGGTTTTTCCTGATCTTCAATAATTCCTCAATTTCTTAATATTCATTCAGAAAATTCAGAAAATTTACAATTATAAAATTCCATATAATTTTTATTAAAAATTAAAGTATCTACAAAATACTTTAATTTTCAAAGACAAAAACTGAAAAAGTTAAGACAACTTTTTTATTATATTTATTTTTAAACCATTTTTATCTAATTTTATATAAAAATCTGATAAACTTCACTTGCAAATAAAAGGTAATTTCATTTTTTTTCTTTCTTCTATTAATTTCACTATTGGTAAAACTATTTTTCATAACATTTCATTTTTATTTGTTGAGTAACTTGATTTTGGTAATTCTTTATTTGAAACACTTTCTCATAATCTTAGTAACAAAATTTCTAAAATCTCAATTGTTGTATTTTGAGAATGAATTTCTTTTGATGTTAATTTTTCTCAATCTAAATAAATTTTTCTTCTCATTAAATCAAGAGTTAGTCATTTTGTATTTTTTATTAAAAAATCATAATCTCAAGAATTTGTTATTAATTCTCAATCTAAATATTTTAGATGTAAAAATTCTGATGATAAAATAGATAATTCTCATAAACTTCTATATTGTTCTAATTTAAGTCATTTTCTTTCATATCAATCATAAAAAGAAGAATAATCCAATTTTAAATTAAATGCTGTTTTTCTATTTAAAGTATTAATTAATTCTTCATCTATATATCATATTTTTTGACTAAAAATAGCAAATTTTATAGAACTAAAAACTCAAACATAATCCATATAAAAATCAAAATTTCTATCTAAAACTAATTCTAAAATCTGTTTTTTTATAAATTTATCATTTAATTCATCTTTTTTGTTATTAAATAAAGATTTCAAAGTTTCTCTATAAATTTTTAAATCTCTATAAAAATTAGTTTCTGAACAATTAGCTCCATATAATCTTAATAAATCTTTATATAATTTTATAGAATAAAAATTTCAAATATTATTTATTCAATTATATAAATCTATATTTTCTTTTATATTTGAATTAATATCAAATTCATCAATAAATCATTTTATTTTTTCTGTTTTTTCATCTAAAAATAAAGAATTATAATTATTTTTAGTAATTAAATTAGGACTTATTAAAGACAGTGTTAAATCTAATTGATTAAAATCATAATTTTCTCAAATATTTTTAAATATATATTCTTCTCAATCTTGAATTGATAAAATATGAGAATCTGAACTCAATAAACTAGCTCATAAATAAATACCATTATTTCTATTTGCTCAAAAAAAATTAAATTTTTGTAATAATTTTTTATCTAAATCCAAAACTAAATCTAATATTTTTTTGAATTCTGAATTTTCTAAATCCAATTTTTCAATATCTTCTATACTTAATTTTTTATCTATCAATAATTTTAAAATTAATATATTTCAAATTATTGAAGGTGGATTTGCTGAATTATATTCAGACAAAAATCAAATTTTTCAATCTAATCAAATTTTTTTTAATAATTTTTTATTTATAGAATATTTTGTTTCTATATCTTGTTTTATAAAACCTTTATTATTATCCCTAACTATATATTCAATTTCTTTGTTTGAAAAATTTTTATTATATCAAATATAATTTCTAAGTGTTATTTTTTGAGTTAAATTAGAAGTGTTTCATTTTGATAAAAAGGAAATATCTCAAACAAAAGTAACTACTATAGGGCAACTAATAATTATATCATAATTATTAAAAAAATCTTTATAAATTTTTTCATTCTCTGAAATTAAACGATTAGTATTCATATTTTTTTTATAAAAAATTATTTTCTACTTAAATTAAGTATATATAAATTTAAGATTTTTCAAAAAGATTTTATTTTAAAATTCTTATTTTAAATTTGTTTTTTTAAAATAAATCTTTATAATTTCAAAAAATATTTTTAATAAAAATAAAAAAATTATGTTAAAAAATTATAAAATTTTACTAGAACCTTTTTCTTTAACTGCTTATTTTAGAAGTATCCTAAAAATAAGTAATTCTTTTGATGTTTTCAATTTTTTATTAAAAAAATCTTGATTAAGTTCAAATGAATTAGAAGGAAGGTGGGATAATTTTGATAAAGTTTTTTGAAAAGAATATTGAAATAAAATTTCTGCCTTAAGTTTTGCTACAATAATAGAAGCTAGATGAAAATTATTAAGTAACATACTAAAAAAACAAGATAAAAAAAATACTTTAATT
>JAMONT010000039.1 GCA_027066455.1 Candidatus Altimarinota bacterium | reverse complement strand
CATTTTTTCAAATATAAAGAGCATATAATTCTTCTAAATCCATTCAAGTAGAATCTAGGCAAATAAAAAATTGTTTAGCTAATTTTTTTAAAAATTTTTCATTAGTATCTTTTTTTAAAACTAATTTAAATAATTTTTCATAAGGTTTTATAAAATTATCTAACTCTAAATTAGTTTTTTCTTCCCATAAAATAGGTAATTTTGTTTTAGAAATATTTTTTAAATTTTTTTCCAAAATTTTTTGAGCTTTTTCAATACTAGTTAATCTTAAAATTTCACTAAGTAAAAAATGCCAAATATCAACTATTTCTATTTTAAAATTATCTAAATCAGTTTTTCATTCAATATTTTTCCAATGTTTCCAAGGAACACTATCAATAGCTTCAGCTAATTCCATATAAATACATCTTTTCCAATTTATAATTTTTCCTTTATTTGTAATTCAACTTTTCCAATTTTCTCAAGAAGTTTGTGTATTTAAATTATCTTGTAAGTTTAACATTTCTAAAATTTTTGTTTCCATTTTTTTTATTTTTTAAATAATTAAATTTTTCTAAATATTTTCATTATATTTTTTTTAAGCATATGTAGTTCTTCATTGCCTTTTATGTAATTCTTTCATTAAAACTCTAAGTTTTGGATTTACAATATTATAATTATCTTTAATCTCATCTTTTATTTGTTCTTGTTCTTTGAAAACAAATTCTAAAACATAAGCAATATATTCTTCCATAGAATACTGAAATCTATCAATTTTTACTTCAATTTTTCAATTAAATTCTTTTTGTTCTTTAATAGAAGTTCTAGTCTCTTCATTAAACTTTTTTTGTTCTTCATTAAATTTTTCTTGTCCTTTAATAAAAGTTCTAGTTTCTTCATTAAATTTTTCTTGTCCTTTAATAAAAGTTCTAGTTTCTTCATTAAATTTTTCTTGTCCTTTAATAAAAGTTCTAGTTTCTCCATTAAATTCTTCTTGTCCTTTAATGAAGGTTCTAGTTTCTTCATTAAACTCTTTTTGTTCTTTAATAAAGCCAACTAAAATATTTTTTAATTCAGCAATTTCATTGTTTTGAGACATATTCCAAGATTTAGTAAATAATAATCTCATTATATAATTTTTTTAACTAAAATCAATATTTTATTTTAGTTTTTTCTTTACAAAAATTAAAAAAAGTTTTTAATTAATAAACTAGAAAATATTTATAAAAAATAGCTACTATAAAAGCATAAATAAACTTTTGACATTTTTTGTTTTTTTTGTAAAATATTTTTAGAATTTAGTTTTTAGCTTGTAATTTTTTTGCAATATAATAAAAATTATGATAAAATAATAAAAAAATTTAATTTATTAAAAAAAAGTAATTATGAAATATTTTTTAGAACAATATAAAAAGGCTTTTATGATGGGGGTTATGAGTAAAAAATTTAGTGAACTTACATGATGATGAGAAGATTTAAAGACTATAATAGAAAATATGAATAATGATTGAACATTAAATGAAAAAGAAAAAGAGAAATTAAAATGAAAAAATCTTGAAGCATTAAAAAAAGCATATAAAGAAATAAAAGATACTTTGTCAGATGATGTAAAAAATTGACTTTCAAAATTAATAGAAGAATTAGAAAAAAATAAAAAAAATCCTGAATATTGAATGGAATGATTAAGAAATGCAATACCTAAAAAATCAGCATTTTGAAAAATTTTGAATTACAATATTGAGCAAGTAAAAAATATGCCTAAAGGAGCTAAAGAAAGTCTTAATTTAGAAGGTAAAACTTTTTTTGACTATTGGATTATTGTAAAACTTTCGGAAAAAATGGAATATAAAGATGCAATTGAACTTTCAGATAAAGTTTGAATAATTTTATGGAAAAAAGTTTTAAGTAAAATGTGAATTGGTTCAGCAACTTCTTTTGTAGTTAATCCAATTATGGAAAAATTTAAAAGTATTTCTGAAAAAGTTTGAAGTATTTGAAAAAAAGATAAAGAAGAATCTAAAGATTGAGATACAGATTCTAGTTTTTGATTATGAGATATGAAAGGTGTTTTTGATTGAATGGAAGATTTTGATTCAGAAGATGAAGCTAAAAGTGAAAGTTTTAAACTTCCAGGTATATGAGAAGTTAAAATACCAAAATGAATTTGAAAATTGGTAAAATATTTAGATAGTTTAGTTGAAACAAATTTTGATAATTTGAATGAATTAATTGTTTTAGCTAAAAAAAATCAATTAGAAAATAGTTCAGATTTTAAAAATCTTTTAGATAATCCAGTAATTTTAGAAGAAGTTTTAGAAAAAGGAGTTTATAAAAAAAATTGATTTAATATAGATTTAAAAGAATGAAAAATTATTTTATGAACAAATAATTCTGAAACAATAAAAAAAGCAAAAGATAATTTTATGAAAGAAACTATAGAATTAACTAAAAAAACAGGAGCTCCTATAGACTGATTTTTATGAATGTTCAAAGAAGCTGCAGGAATATTTAAAAAAATATGAATTGATTCTAGTGAAATAAAAGACTTTGTAGAATGATTATATGAAATTCCTATTATCTGAGCATTATTAAAAATTTTATTTTGAAGTTTTTTTGATTGAGTTGGTGAAGAATTAGAAAAATCAGAAATAAAAGATAAATATAAAAAAATAGTTACAAATTTAGAAAAATTTATAAAAAAATCTAAAATAGAAGATTTACCTTTTAAATTAAATAAAATAAAAGATTGAAAAGAAAAATTAGATAAAGATGATTTTGATAATATAAATAAATTTCTAAAGAAAATAGAAAAACAAGAAAAAAATCAAAAAATTTCAGAAAGTATTTTAAAAGATACAGATATTTTAGGAAAACTTTTAACAGAAGAAGTAAAAAATACAGATAGTGATTTTATAAAACAAATAAAAAATAAAATATTAGAATTAAAAAAAGCTGGAGAAAAACCTTCTAAAAAAGATTTTTTTGAAGCCTTAGCAAAAATAACTTTTAAAGAAGAAGAAAAAACCTCACCCCAATCCTCTCCTGTATGAGATGAAACAGCTTCAAAAGAAGCTGATAAAGAAAATACAGAAAAACAACAAGTAGAAGAAAAAGCAGAACAAGCAAAAATAGTAGTTGGTAAAAAACAAATTGAAACAGATAAAAATAATATAAAATTAGAAAGAGCTTGATTAATAGAATCAAAAAGACTTTTAGAAAATGATTTAATAAAGTTAGGAAAAGATAAAAAAACATTAAATGAAAAAATAAAAGTAGCAGAAGAAGAATTAAATAAATTAGGAAATAGTAATAAAGCAATAGAAAAGGAAATAGGAAAAATAAAGAAAACACAAGAACCAATAAAAAATAAAATAGAAGAATATAAAAAAGCTTATTTTTCTAAAGAAAAAGAATTAACAGAAGAAAATAAAAAAAATAATGAATTAAATATAAAAATAGAAAAATTAAAAAAACTAAAAGAAGAAAATAGTCTAAAAATACTAAATCTTGAAACAGATATTTGAAAACATAATGATTGAAAAATTTATTGAGGTTTTTCAAAAGAGCAAAAAGATTTAGAAAAAAATATAGAAGAAACAAAATGAAATATAAACATAATTGATGAAAAATTATGAGTAGTAAAAACTAAAGAAAAAGAAGTAGTTAAAAAGTCTAATGAAATAAAAGAAAAAGAAGAAAAAATAGAACTAAAAAAAGAATTAGATAATTTTGAAAAAGGATTAAAAAATAAAAAATTAGAAGAAATAGAAATTGAAAAAACAGGTATAGAATGAAAAATACAAGAAAATGAAAAGAAAATATCTGAAATAAAAGAAAAAAATAAAATTTTAGTAGAAGTTTCTAATGAAGGAAATTTAGAAAAATTAGATAAATTAACTAAAATAGAAAAAGGATTAAAAGAAGAAAATAAAATATTAATAACTAAAAAAGAAATAACTGAAAAAATAATTAAAGAAAAAAAAGAAGGAGAATGAGGATCTTTTGAAAAATCACTTTCAGAAATTTGAAAAAATAAAAAAATTGTTTTTGAATGAAAAGAATATAATATATGATTTGAATGAGAAAATATTTTAATAATCTGAAATAATAAGTATAACTTAAAATTACTTGCAATTGAAAAATGAAATATTGATGTATTAAATAAAATTAATTTTAATTGAGAGAAAATAGAATTTACTTTTATGTCTTGAATAGCAAAATATGAAACTATAATTATGACTAATAAAATGTTAAAAGAAGTTTTTACAGAACTTATAAAAAATAAATGATATAGTAAAAAAGTAGAATGAAAACCAGCAAAATTAGTTATTGAGAAAGTTTAAATTTGCAAAAGCTTAAAAAAATCCAAAAAAAATAAAAAAATATTTTAATTATTTAATTATAAAAAATTATGTCAATATGAAATATAGAAAAAAATTCAACTAAAGAAACTGCTGAAACTACTATTGATTTAGCAGAAGCAGAAAATATATTGTATGATATTAAAGATATTCAAAGTATGATAAAAACTACTCAAGAAGTAACAGAAGAAAAAGATGAGAAAGATTTTTTAAATAAGTTATCTAAAAAATTATCTGAAGCAAAAAAAAGCTGAGAAACTATAACTGTAAAAGATTTAATGGGTTTATGAATTATTATTGAAAACTGAGTAATTGTAAAATATCCAAACAATATAGAACAATTAGAAGGAGATAAAAAAGTAGTTATTGCTACAACTGTAGTTAAAAAATGAAAAGTGAAAGAAGATGTAAACTCTTCTGTTACACCAACTTGAGAAAGTCCTGAACCTGTAATAAAACAAACTGTAGTTGAACAAACTCCAAGAGAAACAGAAACAATGGATTTAGGAAATAAAATAACTAATTTTTGTAATTGAAGTAGTTCTTGTTTAAATAAATTTAAAGAAGCTTGAGTTATAATTAAAGAAAATTGAAGAGCTTTTATAGAAAATACAGAAGTTAGAGAAAAAGTAAATAAATATATACAAGTTTTGAATTTTATTTCAGATGTTGCAAGAGATAAAGACCAAAAAATATTAAATAAATGAGAAGTTGTAGAAAACTACTTGTGGATTTTGAGTGAAAAAAGTGATTTCATAAAAAATAAGCAATATATGGCAATAAAATATTTAGAAGCTATAAATAATGATATTTTAAGAGAAGGTTGAATTATTAAAAAAGATGAAAAATGAATTTTTTATATTGATAATTTACAAGGAAATGCTAATAATTTTACAGAATATCAAAAAATTTTTAGTAGCTTAAATCAAAGAAAATATATAGAGGTTGCTATGGTAACTTCTATTGTAAAAAAAGATTTAGAAAATAATAATGAAGCAATTACAAAATCAAAACTTTATTCAAAAATTTTTAATGATTATGGTATAGAAGCAGCTTATGTTTGACAAGATTGAGAAGTAATTAGAAAAAAATGAGAAGTTGCTACTATAGATAAAATATGAAAAAAAGTTAGAGATGATTATATAAGCCAAATAGAAGACAAAATTACAAAAATGAAAGTAACTACAAGTCTAAAATGAAATCCAGAATTATTACAACAAATTCAAGAATTAAATTTAGTAAAAGATTATTTATCTGAAGAAAAATGAGAAGAAAATGATTATTTAACTACTATTTTAAAAGAAGTTAATACTTATAAAAATGATTTTTTAACAGAAAAAGCAATAATAAATGCTTTAGGTTCAGAATGAAGTTATTGAGAAAAAATAAAATGAATTTTAGAAAAAAAGAAATGAGCTGTTTTTCTTTTTTGAATAATAGCATGGATGATGTGATACAAAAAAACTGCTTTTTGATTAATGTGAGTATGAGTTTTTTGAGATAGTATATGAGATATGGCTAAATTTGCAGAAAAACAAATTTTATCAAATCCTGATAATGAAGATATAAATGATATAGAATTTTCAGACTGAGCAAAAGAAGTTTTGAAAAATAAAAATCATCAAACAAAATATAATGAACTTTATGCTTTCAATAAGAAAGGACAAAGGGATTGATGATGACCTGAAAATCCTGCTATGGATGAGAAAAAATTATCTTATATAACAAGACAAATAAGTGAAAAACAAATAAATGTAGATATTTCATGAAATGATAATAAAAAAGCTACAGAAAAAATATTGGCTTTAATTGAACCTGAAGGTTTTTCTAGTTGAAAAGTAGAAACTACAGAAAAAAAAGCAAAATGAGTTAAAAAAGACTCTATAACTAAAAAAGATATAGAAGATTATATTAAGATATTAACAAGCTCTGGATTAAAAGAATCTAAAAGTGATAAAACGACTCTTGATTATTTAACTAATTGACAAGATATTTTGAATAAAGCTTATAAATATCAAACTTTTACTTGAGCTGAATGAATAGATGCTAAAATAAATGAAATTTTAGAGAAAAAATGGAATGGAAAAACAGATACTACAGATACTGCTAAAACTAGAACTGCTGATGAAGATAAAGAAATAAGAAAACAAAGAAAAGAGATTGAAGAACTTTCTTGATTTATTCCTCAAGAATTATCAAATATGTTAATATATTATGATAATATAAAAAAATGAGTAAAAAATGCTGTAAAAATAACTTTTTGAGAAGGAAGACAAGAACCTTATAGCTCAACAGAAATTTCAGTAAAAATAAAAAATGCAGTATCTAAAATTTGAAATATTGATAAAAAATTAGCTAAAAAAATAGGAGAAGAATTAGAAAAATACAAAAAGTATTTGAAATTAGAAGAAGAATTATCTGGTTTTGAATGATTATATGATGAAAACAAAATTATTACTCAAGTTAAATTAGAAAAACTTTTTTGAGTATGAAGTGTTATTTCATTAGAAAGAGATATTAGAAAAAAAATAAGTATTTTACAAGAATTATATGTTCAAGAAGAATCATTATCTAAGTACAAAGATTTTGAAAAGTTAAATAAAAAAATAGTTATTTTATTAAACAATCTTGTAGATTCTAAAGATGAATTAGTAAAAAATAATAAAGAAAATTTACAAGTAGAAGAAAGAACTAATGTTGTATGAGATTTTACTAATGAAAATGAAGTAAAAAAATTAGATGAAGAAATAAAAGAAAAACTAAAATTTATAGAGGAAACAGTAGAAAAATTAGATAAAAAATCTTGAATACTAGATTTAAGTAAAAATGTTGATGAAACATTGGTTAAAGATTTTGGAATATTAAATGACTATCTGGTTTTAAAAGATGTTAATACTAAAGCTGAGAGAATAAAAGATATTGAATGATTAATTGAAATAAATAAAGAAGAATCTAAAGGTTTAAATGATTCATTAAAAGAAGTTATAAAATCTTGAGATAATGAAGCAAAAAAAGAAATAGAATTAGTAATTGCAGAATATTCAGAAAAACTTAAAAATTTAGAAGCAAAATTAATAAAGACTAAAGCTGGCTTAGGTTTAGATACAGTAAAAGATTTTCAACAATCAATTAAAGATGAATTAGCAAAATTTGAGGAAATAAAAATAAAATTGAAAGATAATGTGGTAAAATGATTAAAAGAAGTTTATGAAAGAAATACAGAACAAAAAAATATATTAGGTGACTTAGATGTAGCAGATATTTCTGAAGCAACTAAAGTTCAAAAAACTATAAATAAATTAAAAGAAATAAAACTTTATATAGAAAATGCTGATAAATCAAAAGAAGAGTTGTTTAGGTTAGAAGTGGGAAAATTTTCTTCACTTTTAGAACGTTGAGTTTCAGCTGATGAAACAAATAAAAAATATGAAACTATATCTAAAAATGCAAAAGAAATGTTTGGTGATTTAGCTATAGATAATAAATTTACATTAAAACAATTAGATAATCTTTATAAAGAAAAGGTTGAAAGTTTAATGGAAACAACTAAAGAATACTTAAAAAGTGATAATATAATTGAACAATTAGATAGTAATGGTTTATTAGAACATGCAGAGTATATAAAATCTTTAAAAGCACCTTTAAGCTGAAATAAAAAAATAGAAAAATTAATAGAAAAATATTTAACTAAAATTGTAAAAAGATTTTCAGAAGTTAATAAATTATGAGACTTAAGTATAAAAAAGTATAATGAGAAAATAGTTAAATGATATTGAGAAGATTTAAATGGATTTAATGGATTTAATGGATTAAAAAAAGCATTTAATATAAAACAAGATAAATTAGGAAAAATTAAAAATCCTGAATATGAAAAAATAGAGCAAGAAATAGAAACAACTATAGAAAAATATGAAGATTATAAAAATACATTAGAGACTTCTTTAGATGAAGAAACAACAAGAATATTGAATGAATGAATTGAAGAAAAATCAAAAAAACTTAAAAAATTAGAAATAGAATTAATTAATGTTAAAAAGAATATTTATTCTAATCCTGATGTAGAAGCAGTAAGTGAAACTATTAAATGATTAGATTTAATATTTACTAATATTAATGATGAAACAATAAAAACTTTGAAAGAAAAAATATATAAACTTATTGATAAAAATGAATTTGAAAAATATATGCCAAGACTATATAATGCAATAGAAAATACATTAAAAGAAATAAAAAATGGTAATTAATTTATTTTGTAACAATTCTAATTATGTGAAGTTTAGACACACTTTTCTGATGAGTACCAATAAATGGAAAACAAGAAGATAATAATAATGCCAAAAAAGTTGATAAAGGTAAAGGAACATTAAGTTTTCTTTATGAAGATGATAATAATGACATTAATATTACTACAACAAAAATTACACCAATGGAAAATATTAAGGTGTTAAAATTATCAAAAAAAGATGAAGATAATAAAACTAAGCTTTTGGAGGAAAAAAATTCTTTAGATTTAACTAAAACTAAAGGAGTAGTTAGAGAAGAAGAAATAAATGAAGAAATAAAAGCTATTATAGAAAAAAGTATTTCTAAATTAGACAAAGAAATACAAGATTTCATAAAGAAAAATCGTTTTCAAATAGAATCTTCTAGTAATAAAATTGAAAATACTCCTAATATAAAACTAAAAAGGGCTAACAATACTGATAACCCTACTTTTCTTGGTTCTAAAAATGCTGCAAAAATTTGAGAAAATGATAGATTAGAAGAAAATTATAGTCCATATTTAAATACAGAAAAAAAAGAGCCTAAACAAGAAGTTGTAAATAATAATGCTAAACAAGAAGAATTTCTTTTAAGAGATAGATTAGAAAAATATTCTGATTACCTTAAAATAAAATGATTAAATACAGAAAAATGATGAGAATTATTATTATTGATGAAACAAATGAAAGATATTTTAGATCTAAATATAGCTTTAGCTTGAAATCTTAATTTTAAAAAATTATTTTATAAAGTAGAAGGGCATATTTATAAAATTTCTAAAGCAAATTGAAAATCATATTTAGAAACTATAAATTTTACAAATATAAAAGATGAATATAATAAAATTATTGAAGATTCTAGGGGAGAAAGGGAAAAATTTAAAGAAAAAATAAAAATATGAGAAATTTTGACTAAAAATGATGATAGTGCTGATCAAAATTGGAAATGATATGTATTTGATTGGGATAAAATGCCAGAAACTAGAGATGAAATAGAAGATTTATTTTTTGAAAAAGATGTAAATAAAATTTTAGAGAAATGAGAAAGTTTAGAATTTGAAGAGCCTGATAATATAGCCATTGAAATAGATGATTTTATTAAACGTTCAGATGATACTGAAACTGTAAAATTTTTTATTGAAAATAAAAAAGAAATTATAGAAAGATTAAGGCAATCAAAGGCTATATTTGAATCATTAAAAGAAGAATTACCTACTTTAAAACAAGCTTATTTAGAAGCAAGAACTTCAGAAGAAAGAGCTCAAGTTTTAAGAGAAATAAAATGAGTTATTGCATATATGTATTTTATTAATTGATTACATTGAGATTATTGAATAGAAGCTATAAAAACAGTTTGGAATTATAATGTTATTAATTTATTTGCAAAATGAGTATGATGAATTATTTGAAATTTTCTTGGTGAAGAGTCTTGAGAATTTACAGAAACAGTTATATCAGGTTCAGTGGTAGTTTTAGCTGTAACATGAACTCTTGCTTCATTTTGAAGTAAAAAATGACTAAATAAAAAATTTAATGATATAAGTCCAGATAAATTAAAAGATATATTAGAAAAAGTAAAAAAATGAGAATGAGATAGTCTAAATACATTAGAAAGAAAAAGTTTATATATAAAATGAAAAACTTGAAAGCTTTGATTTAAAAATAATCTTGATAAATTGACTATATTTGAATTAGAAGAAGTTTTAAAACATATAAATTCAAAATCTAATGCATATAAAAATGTAAAACAGTTAGTAAAAATGGTGAAGATTTTTGAAGATTTATGAGATAAACAAACAGCAGAAAAATTAGCAAGTTTGAAAAACTCAGCTGTTTTTTCTAATGAAAATTTCTTTTCTAGAAAAGTTTTAATAGAAGCTTTTAAACTGAATAAATGATTAAAAAATATATCATTAAATATTCTTACTAATACAGTTCTAAGACCATTAGATTTAAATGTAGCAAAAATTTTTATAGAATGACAAACAGTAAAATGAGCTTGGTGATTATATAAATGAGAAAATGTAGATGATTTTGGGCAAAAAAATGTTGTAAGACAATTAGTAAAATTTATTGAAAAACATCAAGATATTTTTAAAGAAGCTGAAAAATTAAAATGATTATGATTTTATGATGGAACAGCAAAAAATATAAATAAAATAGCAAAAGAAATAGAAAAATTTCAAACAATGTTAGTAAATAAAGATATTTTTATTACAGAAAAAATATTTGAAGCAATAGAAAATGATAAATATTTTAAAGATGATTCAGGTAAAATAAAAAATATTAAAGAAGAAATTTTAAGAATTCAATCTGATAACTCTATATTAAAATCTACAAAATATATAAATAAAATATTTTGAGAAAAAGCAGAAGATATATCAGAAATTATAAATCGTGATGTTATAGATAATGGTAATAAAAAATCTAAAACAGATATAGAAGGTATAATAAAAAAAGCTTCTGAAGACTATGATAATATACAAACAAAATTAAAAACAGACTCTAAAAAAGTTTTTATTGATCATATAAATGAGAAATTTAAATTAACAACTCCAATTCCAACTAATATAAGTGATGCAGATTTAGAAATATTAAAAACAAAATATACTAACCTTAAAGATTCAGGTTTAAATGAAAAAACAATTAATTCTTTAAATGAAAGTATATCAGATAATTTAAAAAAATTAGATAATACTGAATATTCAGGACAAGATAAATTACTAAAAGATATAGCACCACAAAATCTAAAAACAGTAAAAGACTCTTTAGAAAAAATAGTACTAATAGAAAAAGAAATAGCAAAAGATTTTCCACCTGAATTAAAAGAAGAAGTTAGATGAGTTTTGAAAGGAATTTATAATAATATAAAAATTAATGCTTCTAATACTACAGAAATAGAATTTGATGTAAGATTA
>JAMONT010000038.1 GCA_027066455.1 Candidatus Altimarinota bacterium | reverse complement strand
TGAAAAAGATTAATTGTTGAAGCTGAAAAAATTGCTATAAAAAATTGATATAAAAAAATGGCTGTAATTGCAGGAGTTTGAGTTAGATGATATTATGAAAAAAGATGATATAGTTTGGAAGGAGAATATATGATAAAAAATTTAATAAAATAAAAAATGATAAAAAATAAAGAAAAACAAGAAATTTTTTTAATACTTTTTATACTAAGTATTATTTATTTTGCTCTAAAATATTTTATTACTTATTGAGAATATATTGTTTATCCAATCACAATTTTAGTAACTTTTTTACACGAATTTTGACATAGTTTTTTTACTATTTTAACTTGATGATGAGTAAAAAATATTCAAGTAAACCCTGATGGAAGTTGATTTGCTACAACTTATTGAGGACTAAAAGCTTTTGTTTTGATGTGATGATATATTTGAAGTGCTATTTTTGGAAATCTACTTTTATATATTTGAGCAAAAAAAGAAGAAGTTTCAAAATTTGTAATATTTTTTCTAGCTTTTATAATGTTTTTGATTTCAATATTTTTTATAAATCTTTCTTTTTCAGGAATTATTTCTTCATTATTACTCATTAGTTTAGCAATTTTTTTGGTATTTATTTCAATAAGAATTAAACAAGATAGTTTTAACAGAATTTTTTTAATGTTTTTAGGAATTACAAGTATTTTTTATATAATAGAAGATTTTAATGTCTGACCTAGTTCAGATTTGAAAAAATTCTCAGATATTTTTGTATTTATCCCAGAATTTATTTGGATGATAATTTGGCTTATAATAGTAATTTTTATAACTTGATATAATTTGAAAAAAATTTTTGAAGAAAAATAAAAAAATATTTTTTTTAGAATAGTCAATTTAATCTTTTTATTTTAACTTTTTCTTTTACTTTAAAAGTTCAAGAAATTCATTTTTCGTGTTTCATAGTTTTCCTATCAAGTATCAAATATCTTCTATAAAAAGATACTAAAAATAAATTTATTATTCAGGTAAAAATAATGAAATATACAAATAAATAAACTATATAAATAATGGTATATTTTTTTGTTTCTCTACTTATTTTTGTTAAATTAATTTTACTTAAATCTATTTTTTGAGTTTCTTCATAAAATATAGGAATTTGTTTTGTTTTATAATTTATTGTTTTCAAATTTTCTATCAAATTTTCTTTTACAATATCTCAAAGTTTATAAAAAGGAGATAAAATTATTAATAATCAAAAAAATAAAATTATAAAGAAAAAAACTTTTTTTACTGGTTTTGTTAACCTAAGAGATTCTTTTATATAGAAATTATATTTGAAATTAGAGTTGTAATTTTCTTTGTCTATCAATATAATATAGGCAAAAATTAATCTATATATTAAATATAAAAAATATGCAAAACAGAATACTGATAAGAAAAATACAAGAAAGGAATATGTTGAAAAATAATAAAAATTAGAAAAATCTGAAAAAATATTAGAAGTATTTTCAGGAATTGGAAATAAGAGTAATATTATAAAATATCATACAAGAAAAATTATTATAGGTAGTAATAAATATAATAAAATATTCAAAGTTATGAAAAAATATTTTGTAATAATTCTTAAATTAAAATAATTATTTTTTGAAACTGAAATATCTTTTTTTTCTAAATATGATAAATGCAATTTTGATAATAATATATTTGAATAATTAAAAAATATAAAGAAAAATATAAGTGAAATTACTCATAAAATGGCATAAATATTAAAGAAAAATTGATTATTTTCATAAATTTGAGTTAAAGCTGGATTATTAGTTCAAATTACATCAGTAGTTAAAATATCAAAAATTAATCACCATTTTATAGAATTATATTTTTCTAAAATATAAAAAATAATTAAAAAAGGTATAGATGATAAAAGTCAAAGTAAAAAACTAGATAAAAAAATAAGAATTTTTGATGTATTCCAATGAATAAAATTACTAAAAACAATTAGTAAATCAAAAAATACATTTTTTATTTTTTTCATAAATTTATTTATTAATAATTAATCTTTTTCAAATATTTTTTTTAGTATAAATAAATTATATATTATTTTTTATAAAAAGCAAATATTTTTACAATATTTTTCAATAAAGTCAAATTCTATAAAAAAAATTATTTGCATCTATAAAAAAAGTATGATAAAATTAATAAAAGTTAAGTAAGAAAAAGTCAAAGGGTTAAAACCATTTGTTGACATAAAAAAATATTTTAATATTTATAAAAAAAAATGCAAAATAATTTTATAACAAATAAATTACCAAAAATTTTTAATGAAAATATTATTATTTCAACAACAGATACAAAATGAATTATAAAATCTGTAAGTAAAAATTTTTGTGAAATTGCTTGATATTCTAGGGAAGAATTAATTTGACAACCACATAATATGGTTAGACATCTAGATACTCCTAGAGCTGTTTTTAAAAAATTACGGGAAACAATTCAAGCTTGAAAAACTTGGAGTTGAACAGTTAAAAATACAAAAAAAGATTGAACTTATTATTGGGTTCAAGCTGTTGTTGAACCTATTTTTAATGAAGAAAAAGAAATAACTTGATATGTTTCTGTAAGAACAGATATTACAAAAATTATTGATTCAATAAATGAATTGAATATGTATAAAAAATGATTAAATGAATTTGATTATTTTACTAAATTAGATAAAAAATTTAATATAAAATTTATAAATGAAAAATTTTTAAAGTCTTTATGATATAGGAAAGAAGATATTATATGAAAAAATATTTTTGATGAAAAAAATAATAAATTTTCTCTTAATAATTTTTCTGAAAAAGATATTGATAGAATAAAAAATTCTTTAAAAACTAAAAAAATTTGGAAATGAATTTTGAAAAATAAAACATTTTTAAATAAGGAAATTTTGTGTGATTCAACGATGATTCCAATTATTTCTTCAGATAAAGAAATTCTTGAATATATCCTGGTTGAACATGATATTACTGAAATTGAATTAGCTAAAAAAGAATTGAGTAAATCATATAAAAAATTGAAATGATTAGATGAAAAAAAGACAGAATTTTTGAATATTGCAAGTCACGAGTTAAGAACTCCAATGACTTCTATAAAGTGATATTTGTCAATGATGATGGATTGAGATTTTTGAAAATTGAATTCAGAGCAGAGGTTTTATATAGAAAAAATGCACGATAATTCAGATAGAATGATTAATTTAATAAATGATATGCTGAATGTTGCAAAGCTTGAAAGTGAAAAAATGCAATTTGATTTGGAAAATTTTGATTTAATTTCTTTAGGAAAAAGTATAATTTCTGATTTAACTCCACTTATTAAAGAAAAAAGTCAAATTTTAAAATTGGTTAGTAATAAAGAAAAAATAATTATAAAAACTGATAAAAATAAAATAAGACAATCTATAATAAATTTGCTTTCTAATGCTAATAAATATACTAGGCAGGAATGAAAAATAGAATTAAATTTAGAAGAAACACAAAATGAAATAATTATAAAAGTAATTGATAATTGATTTTGAATAGAAGAAGAAGATTTTGAAAAAATTTTTGAAAAATTTTGAAAAGTAGAAAATGAAAGGTCAAAAGATATAACCTGAACTTGACTTGGACTTCCAATTGTAAAGCTAATAATAACACAATTAAAGTGAACAATAAATTTAGAAAGTACAATAACAAAATGAAGTACTTTTACAATAATTTTTAAAAAATAAAAATAATTTAATATTTAATTTACAAAAAAAATGAAAAATAATAATTACAAAATTTTAATAATTGATGATGAAAAATCATTAGTTGAAATGTATGCTTTGAAATTTAAAAAAGAAGGGTTTAATGTTAAAACTTCCTATGATGGGCTTGAAGCTTTGACTTTGATTGCAGAATTTTTACCAGATGTAATTTTTCTTGATATTATGATGCCACAAATGAATTGATTTGAAACACTGACTACAATGAGAAGATTAGCTCCTAGTTTAGTAAATACTAAAATAATAATGTTTTCAAATTTGAGTTCTAGAGAAGATGTTGAAAAAGCTATGAAAGCTTGAGCTGATGATTTTTTGGTAAAAGCTAATACTACACCTAAAAAAGCTGTAGATACTGTGAAAAATATTTTGTGAATAAAAGAGGAAATAGATTTTTCGAAAAAAAATATTATATGTCCACATTGTTACCAAGATATTTCTGATGTTTGTTATAAATAAAAAAATTATTGAATTTTCCCAGAAAAAACTTATACTATTTTGTATAAGTTTTTTTTAGTTTTTAATTTTTTAATTTTTTTAATTATGCAAAATAAAAATTTTAGTGAATTTGTTGGACAATATGAAATTAGTAAAACTTTGAGGTTTGAGTTGAGGCCACAAGGGAAGACTTTGGATAATTTACAATGAGATAATGTAATTATTAAAGATAGAGAAGTTCAGAAAAATTATGATGAAATAAAAAAATATTTAGATGAATTACATATTTTATTTGTAGAAAAAAGTTTAGAAAATATAGATTTATCTTTACTTGAAGAATTTAATATAAAATATTTAGAACTTAAAAAAAATCCAAAAGATAAAAGAAATAAAGTTAATTTTGAAAAAGTATCAAAAGATTTAAGAAAAGAATTAGTTAGTTTTTTTGATTCTGAAGGAAATATTTGGAAAGAAAAATATAGTTTTTTAAAAAAATGATGAATTTGATGTTTAACTGAAAAAGAAGTTTTAAATTTATTAAAAGAATTTTTTCCAGAAAAATCTGAATTATTTGAAAAATTTGAAAAATTTTTTACTTATTTTTCTAATTTTAATGAATCAAGAAAAAACTTTTATAAAGATGATTGAACTTTATCAGCTATAGCAACTAGAGCAATTGACCAAAATTATGTAACTTTTTTAGATAATAAAATAAAATTTGAAGAATTTTTTAGTAATGAAGAAAATAAAAATTTTATAGAAAAAAATTTTTCAGAAGAAGAAAAAGAAATTTTTGAAATAGATTTTTATAATACTTGTTTGTTACAAAAGTGAATTAATAAATATAATAAAGTTATTTGATGAACAAATATTTCTGAATGAGAAACAAGTAAAGGATTAAATGTAAAAATAAATAATTATAAACAAAGTTTAAAACATTCAAATTCAAAAGATAAAAAATTTCCAAAATTTGATTTACTTTATAAACAAATTTTAAGTAAACAAGAAAAGGAAGATTTTTATAAATTTATAGAATCAGAAAAAGAATTATTTGAAATTTTAGAAAATTCTATAAAACAAAATGATAAAAAAATATTAGAAGCTGAAAATATTTTTAAAAAGTTTTTAGATGAAAATGATAAATATTCTTTAGAAGAAATTTATTTTTCTAAACAAGCAATTAACCAGATTTCAAATAAATTTTTTGAAAATTGGGATACTTTAAAAAATTATTTATGAGAAAATTCTAAAAAAGATTATATAAATTTTTTAGAATTAAAAAATTGATTAAATAATATAGAAGAAAATAATATTTTTAAAGAAGATTTTTACAAAAATAATATAGCTTTAAAAAATAATACTAATTATGAAAATTTTTTAGCAATTTTTAGATATGAATTTTTCAATAAAATAAGTGAAACAAGGAAATTAAAATCTAAAATTCAAGAATTAAATTTAGAAAATTTTAAAAGAGATGAAAAACAAATAGGAATAATAAAAAATTATTTAGATTCTGTTTTGGATTTAAATAATATGACAAAATATTTTAATTTAGAAAAAAATAGAAAAAAATTAGATGAATTTGAAAATAATAAAGATATAACTTTTTATAATGATTTTGATAAATATTTTATAGATTTTGAAGTTTGGAAAGTTTATAATTTGGTAAGAAATTATTTATCAAAAAAAGATGTAAAAACTGATAAATTTAAATTAAATTTTGAAAATTCTCAATTTTTAACAGGTTGGGACAAAGATAAAGAAAAAGAAAGGTTTTGAATGATTTTTAGAAAAAAAGATGATTTATGAGAAAAATATTTTTTATGAATTTTAAAAAAATGAAATAATAAAATTTTTGATGATTACAAGTATAACCAAGAAAAAAAATTTTATGAAAAAGTGAATTATAAACAATTAAATAATGTTTATAGACAATTACCAAGACTTACTTTTCCTTTAGATAAAAAAATTAATTGAGAAAAAAAATTAGTTTGAGAAAAATTAGAAAAATATTTACAAAAATATAAAATAAATTTTTGATTTAATGAAGAAATTGCAAAAATAAAAAAAGAATTTGATATTTTTCAAAAGTCTAAAGAAAAAGGAGAAAAATTTGATTTAATAAAATTGAAAAAACTTATTAAATATTATAAAAATGCAGTATTATTTTTATATTGAGATATTTATGATTTAGAAAGTATTAGAGATAAAAATTATGATGAATTAGCAGTTTTTTATGATGATATTGAAGAAAAAATGTATAAAATAGACTTTAGTAAAATTTCAGAAAATTTTATAGATAACTCAATAAATTCAGGAGATTTTTATTTTTTTCAAATTTATAATAAAGATTTTTCAGAATATAAAAAAAAGTGAAGTAATGAAAATATTCATACAAAATATTTTAGACTTTTATTTTCAGAGAAAAATTTAGAAAATTTAAAGATAAAATTAAGTTGATGAGCTGAAATATTTTTTAGAGATAAAACTAAAAATTTAAAGAAAAAATTAGATAAATCTTGAAAAGAAGTTTTAGAACATAAAAGGTATTCAGAAGATAAAATTATGTTTCATAATTCAATTACTTTGAATGCAAATTGTGGAGATAAATATAAATTTAATAGTTTTATAAATGAAAAATTAAAGGAAAATAATTTTTTAGATAAAAATAAACCTGTAAATATTATTTGAATTGATAGAGGAGAAAAACATTTAGCTTATTATTCAATTATTGATAAAAATGGGGGAATTTTAGAAATGGATTCTTTAAATATTATAAATAAAATTGATTATTTAGAAAAACTTGAAGAAAAACAAAAAAATAGAGAAAAATGAAGAGAAACTTGGTGAGAAATTGAAAATATAAAAAATCTAAAAAATGGTTATATTTCACAAGTTGTAAATAAATTAGCCTGATTAATAGTAAAATATAATGCAATAATTGTGTTTGAAGATTTGAATTCTTGATTTAAAAGATGAAGACAAAAAATAGATAAACAAGTTTATCAAAAGTTAGAATTATCTTTAGCTAAAAAATTAAATTATCTTACTTTTAAAGATAAAAAAGATGAAGATTTGTGAGGTTATTTATATTGATTACAGCTTGTTCCAAAAGTTAATGATTATGCTGATATTTGAAATTATAAACAATCAGGAATAATTTTTTTTACAAATCCAGCTTATACAAGTTCAACTTGTCCAAAGTGTGCTTGGAGAAAAATGTTGAAATTTTCACAAAAATTAACAAAAGATACAATTAAAAAGTTCTTTGAAAAGATAAAAATAAAATATTTGTGAGATAAATTTAGTTTTACATATTTAGCTTGAACAGAAAAGAAAATTTGAAAAAAAATCATTAAAAGTGAAAAAGAGTATACAATATTTTCTAATGTAAAAAGGACTTGGTATGATAGGAAAAATAAAGAAACTTTAGAGTTTAATATAAATGAAAAAATAATTAAATTATTTAATGAAAATGGCTTTGATTTAAAAGAATGTATAGATAAGCAAATTCAAGAAAAAAATTTAGATTCAAAATTTTTAAACTCATTATTTTTTTATTTCAAGCTTTTAAATAATATTAGAAATTCAAATACAAAATTAGGAAAAGATATAATTTCTTGTCCAAAATGTTTATATAATTCTGATGATTGATTTCAAGAAAAAGAATTTAATTGAGATGCAAATGGGGCTTATAATATTGCAAGAAAGTGAATAATTATTTTAAATAGAATTGATGAAGATTGGGAAAAACCAGATTTATTTATTAGTAATAAGGATTGGGATGAGTTTGTAAGAGTTTAGAAAATAAATGCAAGGGGCTAAAGACCCTTGTTGGTGGAATTGTTTTTTTGGTAAGCAAAGGGTAAAAACCCTTTGTTGACTGTTTGTTAAGATTTATTTTTTAAAAATATTTTATGGAAAAAATGCAAAATTTGTTTGAGGTTAGGAAGAGTTTGAGGTTTGAGTTGAAGCCTTATAAAATTACAAGAGAAATTTTAAAATGAGAAGATAATTATTGAAGTTTGAGTTCAAAAATAAAACATATAAAAGAAGATGAATTTGAAAAAGAATTTGATTGGAATTTATTTTGTAAAAATAATTATAGTGATTTTATAATACAATCTAAAAAATTAAGTAGTTTTTTAGAAGAAATAAATATAGAAATAAAAAAAGAAAAATATGGTAAAACAAAAAAATCAGTATTTTTTGACTTTAAAAGATTAAAATGAATTTTTAAAAATATTCCTTCTCTTAAAAAATTAACATATTTTAGTAAAGACTTTAAAAATAAACTAGAAGAAATAGAAGAAAATTATAAAATAATATTTGATTTTTTTGAAAAATTAGAAGATAAAGAAACAAAAAATGAAAAAAAATCTGAAATCTCAAAAAATTTAAGAAAAATATCATATTTAAATAGAAACTTTTTAACTATTTTTAAATTTTTTCATAAATATGAAAGTGATGACTTTTTAGTTGAAAATTTAGAAAAAATAAAAAATGAAATTTGAGAAAACTTTGAACAAATAAATAATTCAATTATTGCAAGTAATGAAAATGAAAAAACTTGAACTTGTTTTTGAAAATACACTTTTAATAAATATTCACTTTTTAGAAGGGAAACAGAAAAATTAAAAGATAGATATGAAGAAAATAGAAAATTATTAAACGAAAATATAAAAAAGATAGTTGAAACTACAGAAGAAGACAAAAAAATAAAAAATGATAATTGAAGAAATGAAAATATAAAATTAGAAACTATCAGAAATTTAGAATTAGAAAAAGAAAATGAAGAAGTTCAAAATTTATTAAAAAATTTTAATTTTGATAGGAATTTAGATGAAGTTATTTCAGAATTAGACAATATAAATTGAGTTATTTTAAATAATTATATTCAAGAATTTATTAAAGATTATAAATTAAATAAGCAAAATTTAAGCTTTTTAAATAAATCATATAGTAAATATAATAAATGAGAAATAACTTTAAATAGTAAAAAAATATTTATTAAAGTAATATTGCAAACATTAGAGGGAGGGGAATATTTGCATTTACTTAAAAAAGAATATAAAAACTTAAGTAAAAGTGAAAAATATGAAAAGAAATTAGTTGATACCTTTTTAAAAATTATTTTTAAAAATAAAGAAATAAATAAAGATTTTAATACAATAAAAACTTTTAGAGATAAATTAGCAAAATATAGATGAAAAATTAGACAAGATTTTAGAGCAAGTGAAAGAGAATTTATAAATGAAGCAATGATAAAATATTATGCTAAAATTTTAGAAAAAGATTGAAATTATTTTTTGGCTTTAACTGAAAAAGAGAAATTAAATTGAAACATAAATAATATTGAAATTGAAAAACATATAAAATGAAGTATTTCTTCAAATACTTTTAAAGTTTATAATTATTCTCATCTACATTTTTGAGCTTTAGAAAAATTATCTTTAATGTGAGATTGAGATTTAATAATTAATAAAGAATTAGCTATAGAATGGAATAAATACAAGAATCAAAAAGATAAAAAAATTAATATTGATTTTAAAAAGTTTCAAAGTCATATAATTAAAAGCCTAGAAAAGTTAAGAGATGATGAAAAATATAATTGAGAAAATTGGACTAATTTTATATCTAAAATTGAAGAATTAAAAACTATTGAAGAAATAGTGAATTTTATTAATTCAAATTTTTATAAGTTAGAAAAAAAAGAAATTTTAACAGAAAAATTATTTGAACTAGCAAAAAACAAAGAAATTGAATTATTTCAAATTTATAACAAAGATTTTAATATTTTTAATGATGACTTTTTATCTTGAGAAGATGAATTTTTAAAAGACTTAGAAAAATGATGAGAACATTGAGAAGAAACAAAAACAATAAAAAATACAAATAGAGAGAAAAAGAAAAAGAAAAATTTATTTACTATTTATTTTGAAGAGATTTTTAAAAATACAGATACTTTTTTATGACAAGAATGATGAATATTTTTTAGAAAATGAGATAAGGAATTTGAAGAAAAAAGATTTAGAAAAAATAAATTTCTTGTTACTTTTGATATTAAATTTAATAAATGAAAACAAAATCATAATACAAAATTATGTGAGAAAAAAGATAAAATTTTAGAAAATCATATAGAAGAGATAAATAAATATACTTTAGAAAAAATAAAAAAAATAGATTCAGAAGATTTAATAGTTGTTTGAATAGATAGATGAGAAAAAGAACATATTAGTTATTGAGTTTATGATTGAAATTTAAACTTTAAATGAATAATTTGAAATACAAATTTTATAAAAAAAATTTGAAAAGAACAAGAAGATTTTGAAATTTTACAACAGTGAGATTATGAAAATATAACTTTAAAAATAGGAGATAAAATAATAAAAACAGAAGAAAGCATTTATAAACAATTACAAACAACATATAAATACTTTGAGAAATGAGAAAAAGCAGAGAAAGTTGAGGAATGATATATATTAGAAGAATGAGAGAGGTTATTAGAATTGAAATGAGCAGAAGAATATCATATAGAAAAAGTGTTTAAACAGTGAAATAATTGAAAATATTTTGCTGATTTAGAAAATTGATGAAAATTTATTTTAAATACAGATTCTTATTGATTTACTATTTTAGATAAAGATTGAAATAAAATTAATATAGTTGATAAAAATAATTGAAAAGAAATAATTGATTATTATTTATTATTTGAAGCAGAAAAATTTAAAAGAATCTTAGAAATAAATGATCAAATTAAATATTCTGAAAATATGTTTAATTTAAAAAAATGATATATTTCAATAATCAAAGATTTTTTTAATAAATTAATTTTTAATTATAAAAAAGAATGAAAAGAAGTTATTTTTATTTTTGAAAATCAAACTTCAAAAAAGCATTCTATTTGAAAAAATGAAAATGAAATTACAAATAAAAATTTAGGAGCTTCTATTTTATCTGATATAGAGTTAAATATTATAACTAAATATAATTATTTAACTAATAAAGAAGATAATTATAAATTACAATTAACACCTAAAATAAAAAAAGAAGATATTTTAACTTGAAAAAAATGAGATAATGAAGAATTCAATTTTTGAAATATATTTTTTATTAATCCTTCTAATACATCTTCTAGCTGTCCTAATTCTAAATGTTTAAAAACATTATTTGGGCATTGAACCTGAAATAATGAATGAGATATGAAACATTTAACAGATGAAAAATATGATAATTTATATGATAGTGATGAGAAATTTAAAAAAAATCATACTAATGATAAATGAAGTAAAAAAGAAAATAAATACTTAGCTTGAGATAATTGTACTTTTCATTTACAAAATCCAGATTTTTCAAAATTCAACTTTATAAAATCTTGAGATGATTTAGCCACATACAATATAGTTAAAAAATGAATGAAATATATAAATTCTCTCTAATTTCCAAAAACCAAAAAAATATGATACACTAAAAAAGTATCATATTTTTTTACACTAAAAATTATGGAAAACTATATCAAACTCTCAACTCTCAATGATTTTATTTTTTGCCCAAAATCAATTT
>JAMONT010000037.1 GCA_027066455.1 Candidatus Altimarinota bacterium | reverse complement strand
CATTTTGTCTCCTCTGACAAAATGGTTGAGTTAGGTTCTTGAAGTAAAAGAAAAATAAATGATTTTTTACTTACTAGATATGTTTGTTATTTAATTGCTCAAAATTGAGATAGTAGAAAAGTAGAAATTTCTTTAGCTCAAACTTATTTTGCAAGTCAAACAAGAAAATTAGAATTAGCTGAAACTGAAATAGAAAATAGCAAAAGACTTGAAGTAAGAAAAAAAATTGCAAAAAATGAGAGTGATAAAAAATACTTTTTAATAAAAAATCATACAAAAAAAATAAAAGCTTGTGTGGAAAAATAGTTTATATTTTTTTGCATTTTCATTTTATTTTTTTAATTGACTTAAAATAATTTTTATGATAAAATTATTTTAATAAAAATCTAAAAAAAAAATATGTTTTGAATATTGAAACCAAAAAAAATACCTGAAAAAGCTGAAAAAAATCAAATAGAAACTAATGGACAAGTTTCTGATATTTTAGAGTGAAAACAACAAATTAATTATAAAATTTTACAAGATATTTTTTCAACAGTTTTTTTTGATAATATTTTTTCTAGATTAAATTTTTTTAATAAGAAGAAAATTTCTAATTTAAGAGAAGACTTTTTAGATGAAAAAATAGATGAAAATATTTCTTTTAATAAAAAAGATATTTTAGCTAAAATAACAACTTTTTTTGAAAAACAATTATTTTCACAGGTGAAAACCCAGCTAAATAATGATGATCTTATAGATATTGAAGAAAAAGATATTTTGAACTGAATAAATAATTTTAAAGATGATAATTCTAAAAAAACTATAGATTTTACAAAAAATCAAAATAAAAAATTTGAAAAATTTGAAAGATGATTTTTAGCTTTGTTTAATGATTTAAAAACTGTTTCTTTTTTATTTCCTAATTTTCCAGAAGAAATTAATTTAGAAAAAAATAATAAAGAACAACTTTCAGGAAGATTTATGTTTAAAATTTTTAATTTAATTAGTTCAGAAAAAAATCCAACTTTTTTGAAAAAAGAAAAACAATTTTCAATTTATTTGAGTTTATTACAAGAATGAGAAAAATTAAAAAATAAAGAATTAGCAAAAATAATTAGTTTTATTCATTTGAAAAAAAATTTTGAAGTTGAAAAAAATATTATTTTTAAAATTATAGAAGAAAATTTTTTTATTAATTTTGAAAATAATGAAGCAAAATTTAATAAATTTATAAAATCTAAAGTTATTAAGGAACTTTATGAAATAAAAGATTTTGAAAAAAGAAAAAAAATTACTCAAATTGTTTTTTTAAAAAGCAATTTATTTATGTGAGAAGAAAAAATAAATAATCAAAAACTGTTTGATTATTTAATAAAAAATGAAGAAAAACTTAAGCTAATATTAAAATTTTTTGAAAACAATAATATATCAAAATTTTGAGAAGAAGATTTAATAAAAATGTTTGAAAAAAATATTTTTAAAATAGAAAAAGAAAAAATAAGTTTTGATTGAGAGCTAAGAAAAACAGAATTAAAGTGAGAAAAACCTAAACCTAAAGCTGAAAAAAATCCTAATCCTAATACTAAAAATAATATAACTGAAAATAAAGAAGAAGAAATAAACTTAAATCATACTTTAGATAAATCTTTAGAAAATCTTTTAAGTAAAAATAATACAAAAGAAATAGAAGAAGTTTGAACAGAAATAGAAAAATTTTTAAAAAAAATTATAATTAATCCTAAAGAATTTTCATCAACTAATGATAATTCTTGAAAATGATGATGACATTTTGCAAAAAAAATTAATTCAGTTTTAGATAAAATTAAAAAACAAAATAATGAAAGTTATTCAGAATTTTTAGAAAGAATCAAAATAATAGACTTTTCTAGTTTTTTTGAAAATACTGAGCTTAGCTATAAAAAAGATATAAGCATAAAAGAAGCTTTAAAAAAAACATCAAAAAAATGATTATTTGAAACTTTAAATAATTTTTGAGAAGATGTAATATCAGAAATTAAATTAAATAATTCAGAAAATTTAGATTGAGCTATAAAAAAATATGATAAAATTATAAAAAGAGAATTAAAAACTTTAGATAGAAAATTTAAAAGTGTGGATTAATACATAAAATGTGTGCTATTTTTGATATAAAAAATAGCTTTGGCAAAAGAATAAGTCTAATATACTTTTGTTAATAAACAATACACAAAAAAATAACTCCTGTTGAATACAGGAATCATCTTTTACAAAAATATTTTTTTTTAGATTTTATTTTATAGCTAATTTCATAAAAGTAGTATCTTCTATAGAAATTACTTCACTACTTACTAATTGTACCTCACTAAAAGCTTGAGTTCATACTATTCCCATTGTTAAAGTAATAGAAGTAAATAAAAAAATATACATAAAAATTCTGTCTTTTAAAGTATTTTTAGAATCATATATTTTTTTAGCTAAAATTCTATCTATAATTTTTTCAGCTTTATGTGTAAAAGCAATAATATTTTTATTTCAAATTGTCATAATAAATTAGTTATAATATAAGATAAAAATATTATATCATACATAATTGTTATTTGTCAAAAAAAAAGACTAAAAAAGTCTTTTCTTTATTTTACAGCAGAATTTTTAGGACAACAAAAATCATTTTTTATATTTTGCATTTGGTCTTCACAAACTTTACAAGCCATATCTTCTACTTCATGAAGATTTTCTATTGTTGTTCTCAAATTCAAATAAGCTACTATAAATTTAGATTTTATTTTTTCATCTTGTTCCAAATTCATTTGTGTAAAAGGTTCAGCTATTTCATAAATTCTATTAATTTCTTTTTCTAACTCTATTGAGGTTGCTAGCCTTTTATTTGTTTGAGTCAAAGCTACAGGATTTATAGTATTTTTTTTGTGCCTTGTTACTCATTCCCAAAAAACATCAAATCTAGAAACTTCTCTTTTAACATTTTCTACTCAATATGAAACTGTATTTGTTATAAAATTATTTTCCATAGAATACCATCATTTTTCATTAAACCTTTGTAAATTATTCAAAACAGCTCTTGAAGCATTTGAACTCAATCAATTTCTAGCTAATTCTCTTTCTAAAAGCTTTCTTTCTTCTTCTTCATATTTGAGTTTTTCATTTGGCATTTGTTTTGCCAAAGCCATAGCTTCTCTCCATTCTTTCCAAGTATCATCACTTATTTTTGCATTATCAGTTATATTTTTTATTTGCTCCCAAGCATCTTTATACCAACTCCAAACTGTTCAATTTATAGAACAATTTGTAAAAGTATTTTTGTTATAATATTTTGAAATTTCATCTAAAAAATTTTTTTGCACAAAAAATAAATTTGATCAAACATTTTTATTTGGAATACTTGTTATTATTGTGTTCAAATCTCAACTAAGAGATAATATAATTATATCTTCTATTTTATTATTATTGTTTTTTAAAAGAGTGTAAGCATCTCAAATACTAGCTGTTTTTGGAAATTTACAAACTCAAATAACTCATTCACACAAAATATCTGGACTAATTATTCAATTATAAAATCATCTTTTAATTAAATAATTTAATCTTCTATCAATTCTTTTACTTTCATTTTTTAGTAAACTAAAATCTCTATCAATTGAAGGTGGAATTTCTTGAAAAATTGCTAATAATCAGTAATAAACTGTTTCAGCTCTAAAACCATTCCAATTAGAAGCTTCATTAAAAAAATATGTTATTCTGTTAGAAATTTTGAAATATTGAGATCTTATAAAAGGAACTACTTCGTCCAAATCTTCCTGATTTATAGGATTAATTTTTAAGTTTGATCTATATTCTGCAGCATCAACTATTTTTCAATCATAATTTCTCATTTTAAGATTTTGTAAAGAAGAAAGCATATTTTTTTCAATAATTCTAACATTTTTTATATAATTAGCTAAAACATCAGGAGTTTTTTCTTCTATAGGACATTTTACAGCAGAAAAACTAACTTTATTTAAAGAAATAAAGCTTAGGAAAATTAAAAATAAAATTGTTTTTTTCATATATTTTTTTTAAATACTAGGAATATCTTTCATTTTTTTAATTATAATATTCAAGTCTTGACTGTAATTTTGCATTCTTTTAGTAAAACCTACTATTTCTGTAAACATAGAATAAATCTCAGTTCATTCTTGTGCATTAATTTGATTTTTCATTAACTCATCAAAATTATTTATTGTTATTTTTCTTTTTTCTCTATTAATACTTGATAATTCTCTAGAAAGATTAGCATATTTATTAGAAGGTTGTCATTTACTTTTATTTGTATTTTGATTATTTTCATCAACTCATCTATAAATTTTTAAATCATTTTCTCTTTTATACATAAGTCAAGCATTTCTAAAATATTTTTCCAACATATTTTCAACTGTCAAATCTCAATTTTTTTCATTATCATTAGATTTTTTTAAATTTAATATAGGAACAGGTTCCCATCTAACATTTATTGTAACATGAAATAGATCAGGTAAATTCAAATCTAAAAATCATATTTCAAAATTATTTACTCACATTTTACTAGCAGCAAGTGAAGAATTAGCAAATGGTTTTAAATGTGCATTAGACCTTTCAAGTAATCATTGAATTGTTTGAACTTGTCATCATCATAAAAGATTATGTTTTGTAGTATTAAATGAAACATCTATACAAAAAGCAGCTTCAAAACTATAATCATCATTATTTTCTTCACTTCATCAACACCAAACCCAAACTCAATCATCATTTTTTTTAGCATAATCAGTTGGAGTTCTTTTTCAAATTTCTTCATCTGTTGCATCAACTAATCAAGCATTTTCATTATTATTTCAATCATTATTATCATCTTTTGCTAATTCTAAAGATTCTGTTAAAGCTCCATAAGTTTCAGGATTTAAACCAGAAGCATTATTTTCAGGACTAGGAGCACATAAAACAGTATTTCAATCAACCATTGAAGTTGGTCTTAGATTTTCCAAAGGATTTATTATTTTTATATCTGTTCAAATTTGATTTTGTCATTTTGTAGCTAATTTAAAAGCTTCTGAAGGATTATTTCATTTTAATAATTCTTTTACCAAAATAGTTCCATCTCAAATATTTTCATTATAATCTCAATAATAATCAATTTTCTGATTAAATAAAATTTTATTTATATCATCAATATCACTTATTAAATCAAAAGTAGAATTTTGTAAATTTCAATCTGAATAAATTCAAGCTTTCATTAGTCTAGCAGTTTTTTCCAATTTTTCTTCACTTTTTTCTCTCATAATTCTATGAGTTTCCAAAATAACTTTATGATATTGTCTATATGAATTTGCTGGTAAAGCTTTTGTACATTCCTCGTCAAGTATTTTTTTTATAAGTCAAATATTTCATAAAATAAAAAATTCAATATCTTTGAAACTAGTTTCTTTTGTAAAACATTCAGGCAAACCTTCTGATTTGGCAACTTTATTTAAAATTGTTGTTATTTTTCATTCTTTTTTTCTTCCAGTAAATTCTCTTTCAAAAAATCATTGTTCCAATTCTCAAATACTTTCATCTATTTTTTTATAAAAATTTACTCCTAAGTCTCATTTTAACATTCAACTACTTTTATCAAAACTTCATCATTCAAAAGCAAAAACACCATTTTCCATGAAAATAGTTAGAAGTAATAATATAATAAATATTTTTTTCATTCTTTTTATATGTTTATTTAATTTAGTTTATTTATTTTTTATATTTAATTTCATATATCTTATCATAAAAAGTAAAAAAATAAAATTTTTTTTTTACTTTTTTACTTTTTTAAATATTCTATAAAAAAAATAAAAAGTTTTTAAAATTTAATAAAAAAAAATAATGTCTTATTTAAGTAAAATAAAAAGGTTTAAACAAAAAAATCATAGAGAATTAATAGTTATTATTTTTTTTCTAATTTCTGTATGAATAATAATTAAAACAATTTTTTCCTACACAATTACTAATCATTCATTTTATGTAAAAAAAGCTGATTTTCAACACAATAGAGAAAGAACTTTAAAAGTAACTAGGTGAACAATTTATAATTATGATATGACACAAAACTCTCCACAAACTTCAGCTGTTTCAACAAGTTTTTATAATTTTGCAATTGATCCAACTTCTCTTTGAGATGAAAAAAGATTTATAGATTTTTTTACAAATATTATTTATGAACATTTATGTCTTCATAAAAAAGATAATCAATGTCAAAAAAATATGGCTTGATTCCTAAAAAATAAAGATTTTATAGAAACAGAATTTTATTCTGAGCCAGAATATTTAAAAGAAATTATACAAGAATGATTAAAAGAAAAATTAAAAAATAAAAAAATTACAAGCATTTTAGTTCAAGAAGAACTTAATAATGAACAAAAATTTAAAATAGAAAACTTAGCTTTAGAATGAGTTTTTATTATCAGAAATAATTTATATTTTAACCCTGAAAATATTGTAGACAGAGATATTGTTGCTTCTAGAATTTCTAATATTTTAAATATAGAGAATAAAAAAATTCTTTTAAGAACACAAAAAAAGGAAAAAAGATATTTACCTATAATAAAGAATATAAAATTTTCTTTATATGATAAAATTATAGAATTTAAAAAAAATGAAATAGATTTATTAAAACAATGAATTATAAAAGAAAAAAAAGATTTAATTTGACCAAGCTTTATTTTAGAATCTCATCCTTCTAGATTTTATCCTGAAAATACTTTAGCTTCACAAGTTATTTGATTTGTAAATAATAGTTGAATTTGACATTATTGAGCTGAATGATTTTTTGAAAATGATTTGAAATGAGAAGCTATGAAAATAAAAGTAAAAAAAGATTCAAAAGGTAGGGAATTATGAATTTCTTATTCTGATAAAGAAAAAAAATCTACTGTTTTTTGAAAAGATATTCAGCTAACAATTGATAGAAATGTACAGCAAGAAGTTGAAGCAATATTAGAAAAATGAGTAAAAAAATATAAAGCAAATAAAGGAACTATTATTGTTGTAAACCCAAAAAATTGAGAAATAATTGCAATGGCAAATTACCCAACTTATGACCCAAATAATTACTGAGATGTTTATGATTTGGAAAGATTAAAAATGAGAAAATATTCAAATCCTGCAACTGATTTGAGATGAATTCCTATTTTAGTTCCAGATAGAGTTGAATGAGAACCACATTATTTTAAATGAGAACAACTTTATTTAAAAAAAGTAAAAGATAATAATAAAATTCTTTTTAGACCTTGAGTTGCAAAATATACTTATTTGAACAAATTTTGAGCTTGAGTTTATATAAATGAAGCAATTTCTAGTTTATATGAGCCTTGAAGTATTATGAAAGCTATAACAGTTGCTGTTTGAATAGATACTTGAGAAATAAAAGCAAATGAATTTTATTATGATAAGTGATTTGTTACAGTTTGAAGATTTAAAATTTATAATGTTTCTGCTGCTTGTTTATGAAATAAAACTTATTGAAATGCTTTGAATTATTCTTGTAATGTTTGAATGATAGATATTGCAAGAAAAATGGGTAAATCATTATTTCATGATTATTTGAAAGAATTTTGATTTTGAGAATTAACAAGAATTACTTTAGAATGAGAAGTTTCTTGAAAAATTATTCCTTATGAAAAATGGACTAAAGCAAAATTATTTACAACTTCTTATTGACTTTGAATTTCTGTAACTCCTTTACAAATGACTATGGCTTATGCTGCAATTGCAAATGGTTGAATACTTTATAGAGCAAAAATTTTGAAATCTATAAGTTATAATGATAATTGAAAAAAAATAATTGTAGAACCAAAACCAGATCCTGTTAGAAGAGTTTTAAAAGAATCTACATCAAAAATTGTGACACAAATGTTAGTTGATTCTATAAATATTTGAGTTGCAAAAAATGCAAAAGTTCCTGGATATTTAATTGCTTGAAAAACTGGTACATCAGATATAGCTTCAAAATGAACATATGAAAAATGAGTTTGATCAACTAATGCATCATTTGTTTGATATGGCCCAGCTCAAGATCCAAAATTTGTAATTTTAGTAAAACTAAGAAGACCAAGAACAGTTCAATATGGTTGAGAAAGTTCAGCTTTTATGTTTGCGGATTTATCTAAATATTTACTTGATTACTACTGAATTTCAAAAAATTTGAAACAATAAAATTAACTTTTTTAATATGGAATTTACAAACTTGAACATTTATAGTTTTTTAATATTTTTTCTAATTTTAGGAATAATAATTTTTTTGCTTTTTTTTAAGATTTATAAAATAAAAATTTTAGAAAAAAAATATATAAAATTATTTGAAAATAATAATAAATATTTTTTAAAAGAAATTTTTTTAGCATTTTCTTTTATAATTTTATTATTATGAATTTTTGAAATAAAATATTCTAGTGAAAAAATAAATACTAATGTAAAATGATTAGATATAGTTTTTATTTTAGATGTTAGTAAATCTATGAACACTTTAGATATAAATTGAAAAACAAGATTGAATTTGGCAAAAAAAATGATGGCAAATTATATTTCAACTAATTTGAATAATAGATATTGACTTATAATTTTTGCTTGAGATGCTGTTAGTTCTAGTCCATTAACTACAGATTATTCTACATTTTTAACTTTTTTAGAAAATGTAAATTATAGAAATTTAAATGAACAATGAAGTAATTTTTCAAAATGACTTTTACTTGCAACAAAAAGATTTTGAAATGATGAAAATAAAGAAAAAGTAGTTATTTTAATTTCAGATTGAGCTGATAGAGATACAAAAATTGATTATGAAAAAATAAAAAGATTATCTAAAAATTCTAAAATTAATTTTTTTATAATTTGAATTTGAACAAAAAATTGAGGAAGAATTTTTATTTGAACAGATGTTTTTTGAGAAAAAGTTTTTCAAAAATATAAGTGAGAATATGTTTTTACTAAATTAAATGAAAAAAATTTAAAAAATATTTCTAGTAATTTATCATGAAAATATTTGTATGCAAAAAATGAAAAAGATTTACAAAAAATAGAAAAATACTTAAATAATTTAGAAAAAAATATCATTTCTAAATGAGTTTGAAATGAAAAAAAAGATTTTACTAGAATTTTAACTATGTTATCATTTGTATTTTTTTTATTATTTTTAATTTTTAATTGATTAAGGAAAAAATAATTTTTTCTTATTTGTAAAAACATTATCAATTAATATTTTTCTAATTACTAAGGTTGTTAAAAATTTATTCAAAAGTTTTTTTTCATTTTTTTTAAATAATATAATTTTGATTCTTTTTAAAACTTTTATTTTCTCAGTTTTATTTTTGACAAAAGGTAATTCTTATTTATTATTACTTTAATAATTAATTTTTAATTTTAATAAAAAAATGAGTTTAGAAATAAGTAATAAATCTGATATTTTAGAAGAAAATAATTTTACTGAACAAGCAGGTAAAATAATAGAAAAATTAGATTGAACTCTTGATACTGAATTAATAGCTAATTTATTAAAAAATATTGATAATGAGTTTCCTGAAGATGATGCTTTTTTTCTATTAAATATTTTGACTGAAAAATATCCTGAAATTTTAGATACTTATTGTAAAAGTAATTTAGAAAAAAAAGATGAAATTATTTTTAAAGAAATAGTAAAAATAATAGATTCTAAACATATATGTATTGAAAATGATTCTATAAATCTAGTTATTAATGAAGATAAACTTGATATAGGTGATACTGATTATTGAAGAAGTAAAGGAAAAAAAATCACTCAAACTATAGAATTTGAAAAAAATGTATACTATACTAAAAAAGAATTTTTTGAAAAATTACCTAAAGATTTACAAGATGATTTATTAGAAAAATTAGAATGAAAAAATAAAGAAGAAATTCAAAAAATAGTTATGGAATTAGAAGAAAATTATAAAAAAGCTAAAAAAGTACTTTCTAATAATAATATAGATTCAGCTAATTTTTGGTCATTTATTACATCAATTTTAATTTATTCTATGTGAAATGATTTAGAAACTTCTATTAAATATTGAATTTTAACTTGGTTAGGAACTTATTTATTTTCTAAAAAAGTGATTCAATCACCAAAAGGTTATACTTCTTTTGATTCTTTAGAAATTTTAATAGAAAAATGAGATATAAGAAATTGATTAAAAAAATTAATAGAAAAAAATTATAATAGAATAAAATGAATTTTAGATACTATTAGAGTTTAAAAAAGCCTAAAAATAAAAAATATACAAAAAAAATTTGTATATTTTTTTTAATCCTTACAATGAATATGATAAATATTCTCTAAAAAAAAATTATGTCAAAATTCTTAGAAATTTATTGAGCAAAAACTCATAATTTAAAAAATGTAAATGTAAAAATTCCAAAAAATAAAATGACTGTGATTACTGGAGTTTCAGGAAGCTGAAAAAGTTCTCTGGCTTTTAATACTATTTATAATGTTTGACAACAAAAATATTTAGAAAGTTTGTCTAGTTATGCTAGAATGTTTATTTGATGAATGAAAGAAGAAGCTTTGGTTGAAGAAATAAAATGACTTTCTCCAACTATTTCTATTGACCAAAAAACTACAAACAAAAATCCTAGATCAACAGTTGGAACAATTACTGAAATTTATGATTATTATAAATTATTATATTTGAATATTTGAAAAAGAAAATGTATAAAATGTGATAATATCATAAAAAAAGACTCTATAAATTCTGTTATAGAATATTTAGAAAATTTAGAAGAAGGTGTTAAGTTTATGGTAAAAGCTCCTTTGTCCCCTCCCTCAATCCCTCCCCTTTCTGGAGAGGGAAGCAAAAAAAAAGAAGTAGAAGAAATTTTCTCAAAAATAAAAAAAGAAGTTTTAGAAGCTTGATTTATTAGATTTAGTATTTGAGAAAAAATTTTTACTGTAAATGATGAAATTTCAGAAAAAGAATTAGAAAAATTAAATCTAGAAAATATTAATATTATAGTTGATAGATTAGTTAAAAAAGATTATTCTGATGAAAATTCTGCTGATATGAAAAGATTAAAAGATTCTTTGAGTTTGGCTTTTAAAGTTGGAAAAGGTTTGGTTAATATAGAAGTAATTCCCCTATCCCCAGCCCTTTCCCCCCAAGGGAGAAAGGGAGAAAAACAAAATATAAAACAATTTTCTAATATTTTTATTTGTTCAAAATGTAATCATATTCCTGCAAATTTAAGTATTTCTAGTTTTTCTTTTAATAGTCATTCAGGAGCTTGTAAAAACTGTCACGGACTTTGAATAAAAAAAGTTTTTTTGGAGGAAAAAATTTTTAATCCTAATTTAACTTTACTTGAATGAGCTGTAAAAGCTCCTTGATTTTGAGGAAATTATTTTTTTGCTTTACTTGAAGAAATTGCTAAACATAGAAAAATTGATTTGAATTCTAATTGGTCTTTATTATCTAAAAAACAAAAAGATATTATTTTACATTGAACTGGAGAAAGGGTTTATAAAGTAAAATTTACTAATGAATACTCTGAAGAAAAAATCTATAATTCCAAATTTGAATGAGTTATAAATACTTTAGAAAGAAGATATTTTGATAATGGAGCTGAAAAATGACATTATGATGATTTTGTAGTTGATTTGGTTTGTTTTGATTGTAATTGACATAGATTAAATCAGGAAAGTTTGAGTGTATATTTAACCTCACCCCAACCCTCTTCTTTGAGAGGAGAGGGAGTAGCTACAGAAAAATTATTAAATATTTGAGAAGTATCTAATTTATCAGTAAAAAAAGCTATAGAATTTTTTAAGTTCTTTAAGTTAAATAAAGTAGAGGAAAAAATAACTAAAAAAGTTTTGAAAAATATAAGGGAAAGACTAGAATTTTTAGCTTGAGTTGGACTTGATTATATTAGTATTTCTAGAAAATCTGGAACTCTTTCAGGTTGAGAAGCTCAAAGAATTAGACTTGCAACACAAATTTGAACAAAATTAGAATGAATAATTTATGTACTTGACGAACCTAGTATTTGACTTCATCCTAGAGATAATGATATGCTTATAGAAAATTTGAAAAATCTTAGAGATATTTGAAATACTTTGATAATTGTTGAACACGATGAGGAAATAATGAAACATTCTGACCATATTATTGATATTTGACCTTGAGCTTGAATTCATGGGTGAGAAATAGTTGCTGAGGGAAATATTGAAGAAATTATAAAAAATCCAAAATCTGTAACAGGACCTTATTTATCACATTTAAGAAAAGTAATTGTAGAAAAAAATTTTAGACCAAAATATAAAGATTTAGAAAAAAATAATAAAGTTATAAGAATTTTTTGAGCCAAACAAAATAATTTAAAAAGTATAGATGTAGTTATTCCTTTATCAAATTTAGTTGTTATAACTGGAGTTTCTGGAAGTTGAAAATCTAGTTTGGTTAATGATATTTTAGCTAATTATTTAGCTAATCATTTGAATAGAGCAAAAAGAGAGGTTGGAAAAGTTGAAAAAATTACAGGACTAGAAAATTTGGACAAAACAGTTATTATTGACCAATCACCAATTTGAAAAACTCCAAGAAGTAATCCAGCAACTTATACTCAAGTGTTTACACCAATTAGAGAAGTTTTTGCAATGACTGAGGAAAGCCAGATTAGAGGTTATACTCCTGGAAATTTTTCTTTTAATACAAAAACAGGAAGATGTGATGTTTGTGATTGAGATTGAGTTAAAAAAATAGAAATGCATTTTTTGCCACCTGTTTATGTTGAATGTGAAGGTTGTAATGGGACAAGATATAATAAGGAAACTATGCAAATAAAATATAAATGAAAAACAATTTCAGATGTTTTGAATATGACAGTAGAAGAAGCTTTTAAATTTTTTGAAAATCACCCAAAAATAAATAAAGTTTTGAATACTTTAGGACAAGTTTGATTATGATATATAAAATTATGACAATCTTCAACAACTCTTTCAGGTTGAGAAGCTCAAAGAATTAAGCTTTCTACAGAATTATCAAAAAGATCTACTGGAAAAACTTTTTATATTTTAGATGAACCAACAACAGGTTTGCATTTTCAAGATGTAGACAGACTTTTAAAAATTTTGCATTCTTTAGTAGATTCTTGAAATACAGTTTTAGTTATTGAACATAATTTAGATGTAATAAAAAATGCTGACCACATAATAGATATTTGACCAGAATGATGAGATGCTTGAGGAGAGGTTATGGTTTTTTGAACTGTTAAAGATATTGAAAAATGTAAAGAAAGTTATACTTGAGAAGCTTTGAGGAAATAAAATATAAAAAAATAATTCCTAACTAAAAAAACTCTAAAAAATAAATTTGCAATTTTTTAAAAGTCTAATATAATAGTTATACAAAAAAAAGAGATTTTTGCCTAGTGGAGATCATGGAGTGATTCTGTAGTCTATGAAACTAGGGGATGCTCTTTTTTTTATTTATTTAAATATTTTATAATTTTTATTTCTTTATTTATGAAATATTGAGTAAATTCATAATCTAATTTTTCTTTATTATTTATATATTGTTTTCTTAAAATTCAAACAATTAAATCAGAAAATTTTATTCATCAATAATTTTTTGAATTATAAAAATCAATCAAAATATTTTTTATACAATATTTTTTCTTTAAATTAACTAAATTACAATTCAATTGTTTATTTATATATTTTTCCTTTTTATCTAGTTTTATAATATCAGACATTATTTGAATTTTTGAAAAAGAATTACCTTTAAACTTACTTTTTTCAATAATAAATTCAGATAAAATACTTAACATTTCAATATAATTTTCTCAATTTTCTTTGTATTCATCAATATAAATTCAACAAAACTCAATATTTTTCATATATCATTTTAATTCTAAAAATTCATAAAAAACATCTATTTTTTCTTTATAAAATCTATCATTACTTTTTAGCTCTCATTTATATTTTATTCAAGCATATTCTAAAAATTCATTATATATTTTATCAATTGTTCATGATTTATATGTTGTAATTAATCATCAAAAAATATATTGTCATTTTTTTCATTTATTTATTTTTTTTGATTCATCTAAATAAATTATCATTATTTATTTTTAAAAATTATTTTTATTAAATTATATAAATAATATTTTCTTTTGCAAAAAAGTTTTTTAGTTTTTGCTTTTTTAAATTTTTTTAGTAAAATTAAAATAAATAATTCCTAATAAAATTATGGCTAAATACATAAAAAGAAATCAACATTATTGGCTTAAAAAGAATAGAATTTCAAAAGATAAATCTTTTTCTAGAAAAAAAAGAAGTTAATAAGAAAAGAATTGTTCAAAAAATATTGAAAGAAATTATGTTTTTATCTTTTGGAATTTTTTATTTTTTTATTTTTTTATGATTTTATTACAACTTTAATATTTTTCATATAAAATAAAATCATTGAATACTTATAAAAGAATTTCAAATTTACAAAAAATAGATCCTCGGGATTTTGAAGAATATATTACAAATTTATTTAATAAATTAGATTTTAAAGTAAAAACAACTATTTGAGTTTGAGATAAATGAGCTGATTCGATTTGAAAAGATAATTTATAAAAAAAACTAAAGATCAAAAAAAATATTATAATAAAAAATAAGAAATTTTTTTTATTTTTTTTCTTCTAATTTCTCCCTAATCTTTTCTTCAAATCCAACTTTTTCTTTAATTTTTTTTATAATTCTTTGTTTATTATATTTTTCTATTGTAGCAAAAAATCAATAAATTGAAGCTATTGATGCAAACATAAGTATATATATAAAAAGTAAATCTATTAAAGTATCAGCACTTAAAGAGAAAATAAGAAATTTTTTAAAACCCATTTGAAGTATTGAATAACTAAAAGTTAAGGCTACAGTAAGTAAAAAAACAAGATTTATTATAAATTCTTTTTTTGAAATATATGGTTGATTTAAATAAAAATCTACATCATTTTCTAAAATATCTTTGTATTTAAATTTATAATAGAAAAAAGTAAAAATATAAACTATTAAAATCACAAGAAAACTAAAAGGATACATAATACTATCGTGATACATACTCCTAAAAACACTATCATTTTCAAATATAAAAAGATCTTTATTATTATAAAGCACAAAAAGAGTTAAAAGAATAAAACCAATAGTTCCTAAAAATTTTATATTTCAAGGAATATTTTTTACTTTATTTTTTGTTTTTTTAAATAAATACCAAGCAAAAAGTGGGTAAATTATTAAAAATAGTAAAGACATAATAAATATAAGTTATTAAATTAAAATAAATTTCTTAATTTTATTTTTTTTCTTCTAATTTTTCTCTAACTTTTTCTTCAAATCCAATTTCTTTTTTAATTTTTTTTATAATTCCTTGTTGAGTATATTTTTCTATTGTAGCAAAAAATCAATAAATTGAAGCTATGAAAAAATAAAAAATTAAATAAACATATAATATTTCAACTAAAGATATTTGATCCATAAAGATTGCTTGAAAAATTTTATCTCATATTTTAAAAAACCAAAAAAGTGAAATTCAAATTGGAATTAGAAAAAAAATAAAATTTATTATAAATTCTTTTTTTGAAATATACTGTTGATTTAAATAAAAATCTACATCATTTTCTAAAATATCTTTATACTTAGATTTGTAAATAAAAAATGTGAAAATATAAGTTATACAAATTATTAATAAAGTATAAAAATATATTTCTTCTCATTCTCATCTTATGAAATCATTTTGAATAATATTGTTATATAATGTAAATAAATACAAAAAAACAAAACCCATAATTCCTAAAAATTTTATATTTCAAGGGATATTTTTTACTTGATTTTTTGTTGTTTTAAATAAATACCAAGCAAAAAGTGGGTAAGCTATTAAAAATAGTAAAGGCATAATAGTGTAAGTTATTAAATTAAAATGTTTTTTTGTAGCCTCTTTCTCCCTATAAGGGGGGAGAGAGAATTCAAGAGAGAGGGAAATTTAGTTAGTAAAATCTCTTAAAGAACCAGTTCAAAATTTATTATTTTTTCCGATATTTCTTATTCTTTCTTCTTTTTGTTTTTTTCTTTCTTCTAATATCTTTTGCATTTTCAAATACCTTCTTTGCATTTTTTCATTAAAAAATATTTTTTTATTTTCTTTTATTTTTGTATCAAAAATAATATTTTTAAAAGCTAGAAAATAAGGATTTATATAAAAAGCTGTTGTTTTATTTGTTTTTCATTTATAATATCAAACTCTTGAATTTGCATTATAAGTATTATTCTTATTAAGACTATGTAAATCTCTATAATTTTCTCTAAAAAATTCTTTTATTCATTCATCTTTATCAATTTTTATTCATAAAATTCAATTAAAATTATATTTTTCAAAAAATGGTAAATATAATTTTTTCTCTTGCTTATCCCAAACAAAAGCTCTAGGATTTTTTTCAGCTGGTGTTTCACTTTTTCATTTTGATAAAATTTTTGTAAATTTTTGTGTTGTTCAAATATATCATCACAAAGTTTTTTTAGAATAATCTACTTCATATAAATCTATTTTTACAGAACCATTTTCCTTTCATAATCAGATTAAATACTGTTTATCTCAAAAAGTTCAATATGGATGTAAATATGAAGAATATCAAGGAATTTTTAATTCTCAGATTATTTCAGGTTTAGCAGGATTTTGTAAATCAATTACAAAAAAAGGGTCAATTTGTTCAAAAGTTACTAAAAATGCTTTATCTCAAATAAATCTTGAAGACTTGAATTCTTCTCTAGGTTTTATTTTTTCTATTTTTCAAGTTAGTTCAAATTCTTTAGAAAAAACATATAAATTAGTTCCAGTTCTATTTCTTCAAGAAGTTGTAAAAATCCTAAAATATCACTTATCTTCATCCATAGAATATTGATTTATAGGCTTTCAAGGAATAATTTTTGTCTTTTTATATTCCAATTTTTTGTCTAAAAGTCCTAATTTTGAAACAGAAGTAAAATTTCAAGATTCAAAATCTTCTATAAAACATAATTTTTTAAAATTACAACTCCACTTTTCTTTATTAAAATATGAATTAACTAAATATAAATTATCTAAAGTCATATGAATTTCACCTCATTTCAAATCTCAAAATAATAAATGTTGAGTGTTTTTTGTATCTTTTTTTTCTATATTTACAACTGAAATTATATTAAAATTCAAGTTAGAAATATCTCAAGCAAAATCTTTTTTTGTATAAAATAAATTTATTTTTTCTAATTTTTCTGATTTACCTTCAGAAGATAATTCATCTTGGTTAAATTTATAAGAATAAGTTTCCAATTTTTCTTTGAAATCCTCATATAATTTTTTATCTCTAAAACTAAAATCTATTCAAGTAAAATATTCTACAAATTCTCCAAATCAATTTTCTTCATCATTTATTTTACCACAAATTGCATCTTTTAGAGGTTCTAAAGAATAATCACTAATTATATATAAATTATCATTTATAAGTCTTGATTTGAAATATTCTCATTTTGTTTCAAAAATTTTTACTAATTTTATTTGTTTATTTTTCAAATCAGAAATATCATAAATTCAAACAATTGTACTATTATTTTCATAATCTTTTTTTGAAGCCAAATAAACAAGTCTATTTTCACTCACAAAAAGTTCAGCTTTTTTTCTTAAATCTAGAGGAATTTCTATTGTTGTTAATATTTCAACATTTTCCAAATTTTTATTTTTTCAATTAGGAGCTTTTATTATAAAAATTTTTGATTCAGAATTTGAAAAATAAAAAATATAATCTTTTGTTTGTTTTAAAATATCTCATTCATCAACATTTAATTTTTGAAGATTTGTTTTTGAAAAACCAACTTTTTTTGTTGTTTCAATTTTTTGTTCTTTTCCTTTAAAAGAAAAACTTGAAAAAGAACCTCATCATCAATCATTTCATTTTATTCAAGATCTAACTTCTTCTGTTCACCATCTTATTCATCATCAACCACTATTTCATTTAACTGATTCTTTTATTGAAGCACCAAATCATCAACCACCTCATCATCAATAATATCTATCTGGTTCAGGTTTTTTACAACTTTTTACTATTTTATCATAAAGTCATTTTACAATAATATTTTCAAAATCAGATTTGTTTGTTATGTTTTTTACTTCTAAATCTTTTGCAGAAAAACTATATTGTGATTCTCATCTAAAAAAGAAAAAGTAAACTAAAAATAAAACTAAAATTCAAACTCATACTTTTATTTTTTTATCCATATTTTTTTATTAAAAATTAAATTAAAATTATTTTATCAAACAACATTTACCATATTGAAAAAAGGCATTAAAATGGCCATAATTATTGTTCAAATTATTCAACCTACAAAAATTATTACAATTGGTTCTATAGCAGTTCAAATATTTTTTGTAATTCCATCTAGTTCTTTATTAAACTTTTCAGAGACTTTTAATAAAAGTTCTGGAGTTTTTCAGGTTTGTTCTCATATTCTTATAACAGAAGCTAATTCTATTGGAAAATAAAAACTTTCTTTTTTTTGTTTTAAAAGTCCTATTCACATCAAATCACTAAGTGCTTTTCAGTCTCAAACTCAAGAAATTATTTTATTCAATTCTTTTTCATAATAATCATTTTCAAGTGATTTTTTAGTTATTTCAAGTGATTTGCTTATCAAAACTCAACTAGAAAGTAGAGTTCAAAGAGTCCTAGAAAATGAAACTAAAATTTTTCTTTTTATAAGTCATCAAAAAAATGGTATTTTTAATATAAAATAATCAAAATGAATTTTTGTTTTTTTATTATTTCTAAGCCAAGTAAAAAATACTATAAAAATAAAAAATCATCATACAATATAATAAATATTTGCCTTTAAAAAATCAGAAGCATTTATTACAAAAGTTGTTAATTCTGGTAATTTTACTCTAGCATCAACATACATTTTTTGAATTTTTGGAATTACAAAAAGCAAAAAAGTAACTATCATTGCAATTGATAAAAAAATAATTATTATTGGATAAATCAAAGCTCAAACTATTTTTGACTTTAATTCTTTTGCTTTCTCCTCTCTTTCTCTGATTATATCTAAAGATTTTCACATTTCTCCTGTAGTTTCTCACATTTCTACTATTGATAAATCAAAATTTGTAAAAACTTTTTCAAAAACAAAAAAAGCTTGTTTTAATTTTTTTCAAGAATTCAAATTTTCTAAAATAGATTTCAAAATTATATCTATTTTTTTATTTTTTGTTTGAAAAAGCATTATTTTAAGTGTATTTATAATTGGAATTCAAGAATTTATAAGATTAGAAAATTGGTCTAAAAATTCTATTTTTTGTTTAGCTGAAATTTTTATATTACTATTACTTTTTTTTGCAAAAATTTTTTTTAAAGAATTTATCTTATTTTTTAGAAAATTATTTATTTTATTTTTTTGTCAAACATTAGAATTTATTTTATTTTTTTTGGAATTAAAAAGACTAAAGTTAGGTAATTTACCTAAATTTAATTTTTCCGAAAATAATTCTTTTGTTGTCATTAATTATGTTTTTCATCTTAAAAAATAATTATATAAATTAATTATATCATTTAATTGAAAAAAATTCAAAAATTTAATTGAAAAAAAAAAAATTATAAGTAGAATAAAAAAAATATTTAATTATTAATATAAAAAATATGTTTAAAATTTTTGGACTTTGAGAAAAAAAAGATTGAGATAATAATGAAAATATCAACCCTGAAATGGAAACTGAGGTAGAAATAAATGAAATAAATGATACAAAAAATGAAACTTTGGAAGAAGAAACTGGACAAATTGCTCTTGATGTTTTGGAAACTGATACTGAAATAATTATTATTTCTCCTATTGCTTGAGTTGAATATGATGATATTGATTTAACTTTAAATAAAACAGTTTTAACTATAAAATGAGTTAGAAAAAAACCAAAAGAATATTTTATTTGAGATATTAAAATAAAAAATAAAGAATGTTTTTGGTGAAAATTTATAAGGAATGTTATTTTACCAGAAAATCTTGAAATGAATAAAATTAAAGCATATATGGATACAAATTTATTAATTATAAAAATTCCAAAACTTCAGTTTGATTCAAAAACTATAAAAATAGATAAAGTTACAATATAATTTTAACAAAAATAAAAAATGTTATTTAAAAAATGATGAAAAAAAATAGATAAATTAATAACAGGAGTTGTTATTTGATGAGCTTTAGCATCTATTTTTTGACTTTCTAAAAAATTAAGATGAGAAAAAAATAAAACAAATAAAAAAACTTTTTTTTGAATTTTGAAAGAAAATACTTGAAAAGTTTTAGTTGGTGTTTTGAATATTTTTAATAAGAAAAAATAAAATTATGTATAATAAAATAAAATTTTTGAGGATAAAAAAAATATTTTTGAGTTTATTTTTTTTACTTTTTATTTTTAATTTTCCATCAGTAAAAGCAGGGGAGTGTAATTCTGATTATATGAAAAAACTTGTAGAATGTAAAAAAGCTATTATGACTTGATCTTATAAAAGTCTTGATTTTATTTGTGTTCAAAGTGAATCTGATGTGCAACTTTTTCAAATAATTTTAGATGATTTATTTAAAAAAGTTGATGTTGATGCTAAAAATAGTCTTATTTTTATGCAAACAAATAAAGATTATTATTTTAAAACTCCAGCTGAATGAGAAGAAGCTCCCAATTTTTTAAATGGTGTAGATAATATTGATTCAGATTTTGGAATTTTGTGAAAATATTATTTTAGATATAAAACAATTTGTGATAAAACATTAATTGAAGAATTTGGTTCTTGTAATGATGCTAGTAGTCCAGTAACTATAAAATGATGGGATAATCAAGATTGTATGAGTTTGGCAAAAATAAAATTAAATATCTATAAGAGAGTTGCTTATAATCATTTACTTTTAAATAAATTGGAATTAAGAAGAGATAATAGAACAGTTTTTATGCAAGATATTAGAAAATCTTATTCTTATTTATTAAAACTTTTTGATATAAATATTTCTTATTTAGAAAGAATTGCTTTTAAATGGAAGGTGAAAATTAAAAATGGTTATTTGCCTTAAGACAAATAACCATTTTTTAAATAATTTTAATAAGACACATTTTCTCTTATTCTTTCAAGCATATGTAAATCAACTTCAGAAATATGTTTAGGCATTTTTGTATCAATTTTTATTATTAAATTTCAAGTTTTTCATCAACTTTTCTTTCATAATTCTTTTACTCTAAATTTTGTTCAAGGTTTTGTATTTTCTGGAATTTTTAATTTTACTTTTTTCCCATACACTCCAGAAACTTCTATTTTACAACCTAAAATTAAATCAAAAATAGGAACTTCATAAGATTTTTCAAAATCTAAAGTTTCAGGTTTTTTTTCTGTTTGTTTTTGAGAATAAGAATTATTATATCATTTTGTTTGAGAATAAGAATTATTTCAAGAAGTTTGTCAAAATAAATCTTCTAAATTAAAATCAAATTGAGAACTTGAACTAGTGCTAGATTTTTTAGTTTGTCCTGAATTAAAATTATTAAAAAGGTCTTCAAAACCTCAAAATCAAGCACTTGAATATCAAGAAGAACTTCATCATCAAAAAGGACTTGCTCCAGCACTTCAAAAAGTATCATAATTTTTTCTTTTTTTTGAATCACTCAAAATTTCATAAGCACCAGAAATTTCTTTGAATTTTTTTTCTGCTTCTTTTTTATCACCTTTAGCTCTATCTGGGTGATATTGCATTGCAAGTTTTCTATAAGCTTTTTTTATTTCATCATCATTTGCAGTTTTAGAAACTCACAAAATTTCATAAAGATTTTTATTCATTTTTTTATTATTTTAATTTTTAATTAATTTTTAATTTGTAGCCTCTTTCTCCCCCAAAAAGGGGAGAGAGAATTCAAGAGAGAGGTAAATAGATAGGGATAATTTTTTAATTACTCAAAATATCACTTAAACTAATAGTCATATTTATAGGAATTTCAGGAATTTTTCCTTTTATTTGTTTTCTACTTTTCCAACTAGGTTTCAAAGTCATTTGTAATCTCAAATAAGGAGCTGTATCAGAAAAATTATTTTCTTTCCAAGTAAGACTAGTATCTTTATTTGGAAAAAGTAAAAATTTAACATTTTCTACATTTATAGAATCATCAAAAAGTGATTGCCAATATTTATTTTTTTCTTCTTGTGTAGCTCAAGTTCAAGCTATAACTGAATTAGAAGGATCAACATTTGTTTCTCAAGAAAATCTTTTATTTATAATCCAAGTATCTGTTTTTCAGTCAAAAGCTCAAGTAAAAGTTGCATTATGATTTTCTCACCAATCTTTTCAAGTTAATTTTAAAAATTCTATTGTTCATAAACATCAAGTTCAAGTATAAGTTTTTCAAGAATCTCAGCTAATACAATCATAAGTACTTGAATCAATATTTGGGTCTTGTTTTACAGAATATCTAAAATAAGTTCTAATTTTTTTATCTCAAGAAATCAAATATAATTCTGTTAAATTTTTATCTAATTCAAATGCTTCTGGTCATCTTCCTAAAAATTCATCATCATTTGTATTATCATCATAATTTCAAATTCAATCAGAATTATAATCTACAAATTGCAAAGTATATTGTCAATATCTTTGTTTTGCTCAACTTTGAGTAGTTGATAAATTATTTAAAGTTGGAGAAATACATCAATTATTATAATAGTTTCAAGGAATTCATTGCAACATTTTATCTGTTATAGAATCACTTTTACAAACATAATAGTTTCATTCATTTCAAAATCAAGAATTATTTACATAATGTCAGCTTAAATATAAAGGTGAACCATTGTTAAAAACTTTTCTGTTAAAATATTCTTCATAATCTATTACTCATCAAGATTTTATTTCTTCAAAAAGTTTTTCAGAAAAATAAAAAGCTTTTTTTTCTATATCTGTTTTTATCATCAATTTTGCTCTAGCAATTCAAAGATGACTTAAAACTTGAAAACTTCAAATTAATATAATTGAAAAAATTAAAATTCAAATAATTATTTCAATAAGTGTAAATCAAGAATTATTTTTTTTCATTATATTTTTTTATTATAAAATACATAATCTATAAAATCAGCAAAATAATTAAAAATTTTTAAAGTATTTGGTTTTTTCCAAAAATATTTTGGCCATAATACAAAAATAAAATCTAAAGTTTTAAAGAAATATGATTTTTTTATACTTTTTTTATTTGTAACAAGTAAAATAAAACTTCTAAAAGCAGAAGCTATAAAACTAATAATAAGAGAAATAATATCAAAAAATTTGTTTTCAATCTTTTTCATTTATTTTTTTTATAAATTTTTAATTATTATCTAAACAATATTTTAATAATAATTATGATAATTGCAAATTTTTTATTATTTTTTCCTAAAAATCTTAAAAAAAATATTTTACAAAAAATAAAAAAAATGTATAATACAATTAATTTAAATAATTAAAAACTATTATGATAATTTTGTGAATAGATCCTTGAACAACAACCACTTGATTTGCAATTGTAGAAAAAAAAAGTTTTTCTGATTTTAATTTGATAGATTATTGAATTATTGAAACAACTCCAAAAATTGAGTTAAAATATAAATTACTTGAAATTTGAGAAGATTATAATAGTTTACTTGAAAAATATAAACCAGATTTAGTTGTTGTTGAAAAATTATATTGGGGACAAAATATAAAAACTTGAATTGATGTTAGTCATGCTAGATGAGTTATTTTGTACGAAGCTATAAAAAAGTGAATAGAAATTCAAGAATATACACCACTGCAATTAAAAAAAGCTGTAGCTGGAAATGGAAAAGCAAATAAAATTCAATTACAAAATGCAATAAAAATAATTTTTAAACTTGATGAAATTCCAAAACCAGATGATGCAGCAGATGCCATTTGACTTGCTTATATGTGAAATATAAAAAAATATTAAAGAAAATAATTTAAAATTAATAATTAAAAAAAAATGGATAATAAAGAATTAAAAAAAATAATTGCAATAAAAAAAGAAAAAAAATCTTTTAGAGTTTTTTGAGAAAATTTTGTTTTTGAACACGAATGATATTTTTATAAAATGCCAAATATTGTAGCAAAAACCATTTTTTATTCTGGAAAAAATTCTTTTGAAGAAGTAAAAAAATCTTTTGAAATTATTAAAAAATATTTTTGAGAAGTTTTTGTAATTCCTGACACAAAAATAGTTGAATATAAAAAGGGAAGTTATGTAATTAAACAAAAAAAAGTTGATTGAAAATTTTTGAGCAAATCAATTCTTAGAGAAAATAGAGTAATAAAAGAAAAATTCAAAAAACTTATGATTATAAATGAAGAATTGTATAAAGAAAAATGATTATTTTTAGATATTTTATGAACAGATTTTATTTATGATACCAATTCTATACACAATTTAATGGTAATATGAAATGATATTTATCTTTTTGATTTTTGACTTTTAGATAAAAATTCTAGCTGAATTATTTTTAAATTTGTATCTAAAGTTGCTTATAAAATTCAAACAAAAATTATTAATACTTTTTTTATAAAATATAAAAAAAGTTATAAGGATTAGGAAAATAAAATGCAAAAAATAAGCAAGGGGTTAAAGACCCTTGTAAATATAAAAACTTGTAAATATAAAATTTTTATCAATCCATTATTTTTATAAAACTGATTCTTAATTAATAAAAAAATGCAAAAAATAATAAAATTATCTAAGCAATTATCGAACCAAATTTCAGCTTGAGAAGTAGTTGAAAGACCTGTTTCTGTTGTAAAAGAATTATTAGAAAATTCTATAGATTCTGGTGCTAGTAGAATAAAAATAGAAATAGAAAATTGATGAATAGATAAAATAATTGTGAGTGATAATTGAAGTGGAATAATAAAAGAAGATTTAGAAATTTGCACAGAAAAATATACAACTTCAAAAATAAAATCTTTGCAAGACCTTTATAATGTTATGACTTTTTGATTTAGATGAGAGGCTTTGGCAAGTATTTCCTCTGTTTCAAAAATGAAAATTATTTCAAAAATTAATTGAGAAAATTTTTGAAATTGTTTAGAAATAATTCCAGATAATTCTCAAGAAAAAAAAGAAATTTATGAAATTGCAAGTGAAACTGGAACAAAAATAATTATAGAAAATCTTTTTTATAATACTCCAGCTAGACTTAATTATCTGAAAAAACCAAGAACTGAATATAACCATATTTTAGAATTTTTGAATTCAATGAGTTTGGCTTATCCAGAAATTGCTTTTGAATTTATAAGTGATAAAAAAGAAATTTTTAATTTTAGAAATTGAGAAAATTTAAAAACTAGAATTTATAATATTTTTTGAGAAGATTTTTCAGAAAATTTACTTGAAATAAATTTTTGATTTGAATGATTAAAAGTGACTTGATTTACTTCTGATCCAAAAGTTAGTTTTCCAAATAGAAATAGACAAATTCTTTTTGTAAATAAAAGATTAATAAAATCTCCAATTATTTATAAAGCTATTTCTAATGCTTATAATAGATTTATTCCACATAATAATTTTGCTTGATATATTTTGAATTTAGAAATAAATCCAACTGAAATAGATGTAAATGTTCATCCTAGAAAACAAGAAATAAAATTTGCTTCGCAAAGTTCTGTTTTTAGACTTTTTTTTCATTCTATAGAAGAAAAATTAGGAGGAGTTAGTTTGATTTCTGAACAATTTCCTCAAAAATCCCTCTCTCCTGAATCCTCTCTCCCTTGTTGGGAGAAAGGGGCTACAGAAAAAAAATATTATACTTGAAATTGAACAAAATTTAAAAATTATTCTCCTTATAAAGAAATTAATTTTAATCCAAAACAAGGGGAAATAAAAAATTCTATAAATTTTAATAAAGAAATTTTAGGAAATAATTATCCCATCCCTAACCCTTCCCTTAAGTCTAAGGGAAGGGGAGAAGAAAATGTTGTTTTTGAAAAATCTTCTAATCTTCATGATACTAGTTTAGGAAAAATTATTGGTCAAACTTTTAATTCTTATATTGTTGTTGAAACTGAAACTTGATTGAAAATTCTTGACCAACATGCTTTGGCTGAAAGAGTTATTTATGAAAAATTATTAAAAAATTTTAAAAAACCTAATGTTCAAGGACTTTTGTTGGCAGAAAGCTTTTCTCTAACTCCAAAAGAATTTGAAATAGTAGAAAATTATAAAAATATTTTTTTTGAAATGTGATTTGAAATAGAATTAATGTGAAATAATTTGGTTTTAATAAATTCTATTCCTGATTTAGTTAAAAAAGAAAATTTGAGAGAACTTTTTCTTTGAGTTATAGAAGATATTTGAGAACTTTGAATAAAAAAATCAAAAACTCTAGAAGAAGTTAGAAACAAAATTTTGGCTTATACTGCTTGTAGAAGTGCTGTGAAATTCTGAGATAAATTAAATTTATTTGAAATAAATAAACTTCTAAATGATGCTTCTTTAGATTATTCAGCAACTTGTCCACATTGAAGACCTGTGATTTTTGAAATTAATTTAGATGAATTGAAAAATAAATATGAAAGGTAGAAATTTTAATTTTTAAGTTTAAAAAATAAATGAAAAAATATTTCATTCAAACTTTTGGTTGTGCAATGAATAAAGCAGATTCAGAAAAAATTAATATGATTTTGTTGCAAGGGAAATTTATGAAAACAAATAATTGGAAACAAGCTGATTTGGTTATTTTGAATACTTGTTCTGTTAGACAAAAATGAGAAGACAGAGTTTTTTGATTTGCTCAGGAAATTAAAAAAGAAAATGAAAAAAATAAAAAAAATATACTTCTTTGAATAACTGGCTGTATGGTCAGAAAAACAGGTTTGAACTCTAAATATTTAAAAGATTATAAAAGAGATAAAAATAAGGCAAAAAAAATAAATATTTTAAAAGATGAAAAGTGAATTTTTAATAATGATGATAAATTATTTCCTAGGTTTGATAATAAGCTAGACTTTACTTTGAGAATAGAAGATATAAAATATTTAGCCCTTATTTTAACTCATATTTTATGAGAAACAATTTGAAAAGATTATAATTTTGATGATTACTTGAAATCAAAACAATTAAGAGAAAATCCATCTCAAGCTACAATTATTATTCAAACAGGTTGTGATAATTATTGTACATACTGTATTGTACCTTATACAAGAGGAAAAGAAAAATCAAGAACTATTGAAGAAATTATAAAAGAAGCTAGAGAAGTTGTAAAAAATTGAGCAAAAGAAATAACCCTTGTTTGACAAAATGTAAATTCTTACTGAAAAGATTTTTTAGGTAAAAAATATTGGAATGAAAAAGAAGGGAAGTGGAAAGAAAATTTTAAAACTCCTTTTAGAAAATTATTAGAAGAATTAAATAAAATAGAAAAACTTGATAGAATTAGGTTTACTTCTAGTAATCCACATGATATGACTCAGGATATTTTAGATGCACATTTTGATTTGGAAAAAACTTGTAATTACTTGCATTTTGCTTTACAATCCTGAAATGATGAAATATTAAAAAAAATGAATAGAAAACATTCTTATAAGAAATTCAAAGAAATGATTGATTATTTGAGAAAAAAAGACCCAAATTTTTCTATTTCAACAGATATAATTCTTGGTTTTTCAGGTGAAACGGATAAGATGTTTGAAGACACGAAAAAAGCTTTTGAAGAATGTGAATTTGATTTTGTTTATAATGCTAGATATTCTGTTAGAACTTGAACTATTGCTGCAAAACTTTTTCCTGATGATATTTCTGAAAAAGTAAAAGCTGAAAGATGGCATATTTTAAATGATAAATTACTAGAATCTGTTACAAAAAGGAATAAATTAATGTTATGAAAAATAGAAGAAATTTTGATTTCTTGAAAAAAGGAATGACAGTTTTTTGGAAGAACTAGAAATTTTAAAGAAGTGTTTTTTAAAATGGAACCTAGTTTGAAAATTTGAGATATAGTAAAAGTAAAAATTACTGATTTAGATAAATATGTTTTAAAGTGAGAATTAGTTTTATAATTTTAAAAAAAAGAAAAAATGTATATATTCTTAGATGAGAGTAAGGCTTTACATAAAGAATGATGAAAATTTATTTTAGCAGGTTTGGTTACAAGTTTAAAACCTTGAACTATTGATAAAATTTATTGTGATTTTTTGAACCATACCTGAATAAAAGAAAAAGGTTGAGAAATAAAAAGTTATGATAGAAATTATAGAGATAAAATAGAGTATTTTTATAATTTTATAAAATATAGTAAATATTCTAAACAAATTCAATTTATTTGAATTTTTGCTAAAAATTATAAGGAAAGTTGAAAAAATTATTTTGAATCTTTAAAAATTTTAATTTATCATACATTAAAATATTCTAATATTTTGAATAAAAAATTTGAAACAATAAATATTATTGCAGATAATATAAAGCTTGATTATAAAAAAGAAAAAATAAAAAAACTTTTAAATGAGAAAAAAAGTTTAATAAAAAAAAGTAAATTTACTTTTACTTTTGGTAATTCAAAAAAATATTGATGAATTAAGTTTTCTGATTTTGTTGCTTGAAAATTAAATAATGTTTATATTACTAAAAGAGAAGAGATAGATAGTGATTTTATAGAATATTTTGTAAATGAAGAAATTAGTTTTATAATTTTAGAATAACAAAAAAAAGGGGTTTCCCCTGCTTCACAGAGTGCGCATACGCTACACTCTCCACAGGCCAACACACCTTTTTTGTATAAACATTATATACAAAATAAACAAAAAAGTCAAATTTAAATTTTAACAAAAAGAAAAAATGAATTACAAATTTAGTTGTTTTATAGAAAAAAAAGATAGATTAGACCTTTATTTAACAAAGGTTTTTCCTGAGTTCTCTAGATCTTATGTACAAAAAATAATTGATTTAGGACAAGTTAAAATAAATTCCAATACTATCAAAAAGAATGCAAAAATTTTTAATAAAGATGAAATTGAAATAAATTTAAAAACTGAAAAACTTGATTTAAAAGCAGAAAATATTCCTTTAGATATTGTTTATGAGGATTCAGAAATAGTAATTATTAATAAAAATTCTAATTTAAATGTTCACCCTGTTCTTTGAGAATGATGAAAAAGTGGAACTTTGGTAAATGCACTTTTGTACCATATAAAAGATTTGAGTTCTATAAATTGAGTTGAAAGACCTGGAATTGTACATAGATTAGACAAAAATACTTCAGGGTTAATTATGGTTGCAAAAACTGATAAAATGATGACTTATTTACAAGAAAAAATAAGAAATAAAGAAGTTTGAAAATATTATTTAGCTGTTGTTAGTGGGATTTTGAAAGAAAAAGATTTTAAAATAGAAAGTTTTATTTGAAGACATCCTACAAATAAAATTAAAATGACAACTCAAAATCCTATAAATCCAAAACTTGCAATTACTCACGGAAAAGTTATAAAATATATAGATTCTAAACATACTCTTGTAGAATTAAAATTAGAAACAGGAAGAACTCACCAAATAAGAGTTCATTTGGCCTCTATTTGATATCCAATTTTAGCAGATGAAGTTTATGGAAATCCAAAAGTTAATAAAGAAGTTGCAACAAAATATAGAATAAAAAGGCAAGCTTTGCATTCTTATAAATTAGAAATTGAATTATATTGAAAAAAAGAAACTTTTTATTGAAAATTAAAATCAGATATAAAAATAATTTTGTGAGATATTGATTTGAAAACTGAAATAATATAAACCGTTAACAGAAGGTTTTAAGCTTCTGTATTTTTTTAATTTTCCTATAAATTAAATAATTTTGGTTCTTTTTCATTTCAATCCATTTCTACATAAATAATTTCTATTTTTGTTTTTAAAATTTTTTCTAAAAAATCTTTAAAATAAATAAAAAAATGAGGTCTATCTTCATAAATAGTTATTTTTTTTGGTAAAAATTTCAGGTCAAAATAAAAATATTTTATAAGTTCAAGAATTTTATCTTGAGCTTTTTCAGTTATAATATAATTAATTTTTTCAAGTCATAATTCTTTTATTTTCATTATTTGTAATTCTTCAAGTCAAGCTGTTAAAATCAAATCTTTATTTTCTTTTAATTTAGAAGAAATAGTTTCTAGAAAAGTTTTATTTTTATAATATTTATTTATTAATTTTTCAAGTCCATAAATATTTTTTAAAAAATCATTTCCTTCATCTCATCTTTTTCATCCCATAAAATCATCTGTTCTAATTTTTTTTGTAGAAAAGATAGTATCATCTAAATCTGCAACAATTATTTTCAAATCTTTTTTTTCTAAATTATTATTTTTTTCTGATATTTTTTTTATTTCTAATTCTAAAAAGTTTTCTAATTTTTTTAATTCTTCTAAAGAAATTTTTTTATAAATTTCTTCTAAAAAAAATTTTTTTAAATTATTTTTCATAATATTTTTATTATTAATTATTTTTATGTATATATTTTCTTTTAGGAATTTCTTGTTGCTTTCAAATTTTTTTTAAAAATTTATTTGTTATAAAAAAATCTAGTGAATATAAAAAAGTTTTATCATTATTTATTTTCTTATAAAAGTCCATTTTATAAATATTATCTCCAGAATTATAACAAATTTTTGTCTCATAATCTTCTTTTATTATATCTGATTGAAAATTTTCATTTAAATCAATTTTATTTAAATCCTTTATAGCTTTTTCTATTAAAATAGGATAAGTTTTTCAAATTATTTCTAACTCTTTTTTATTTTCTTTATTTTCTAAATTTTTTAATAATTCTCATTTTCAAATATTTTTATAAGCCTCTTTGAAAGAATTATTTTTAGAATTTTTTTCTTCTTTTACTGTTTTTCAAATAGTTGAATTTATAATAAAAAGTACAGGTATATCTGGAATATCTTCTTTTCTATAGTTAATAATATCTAGTTTTCTTTCATCTAATATTTTTTTATGTTTTTCACCTCTAGACTCAAAAGTTTTTCAAGGATTATCTAAAATATATGATAGATTTTTCATATCTTCCTCTTTATAATTTTTATTTAAATTTTCACTTGTAGTTACTTGAACTGCTATATTTACATTTACACTTGTCTTTATATATTCTGTTATAAAATCTATTTTATTTGGTTCAAAATTATATTTTCATTTTTCTACAGTTATATTTTCATTATTTCAAAATTCATTTATAGAATAAAGAATAAAAATTTCTAATGCTTTTCAACTATTATTAAGCTCTTTTATAATGTAATCATTAATATTTTTATTAGGAATATTAGGATTTAAAGAAGTTAATAAGGCAAAAATATTCTTTCAATTTTTTATAACTTCTTTTTTTATTTCAGGACTTAATTTTCTTCATTTTATAAAAGATATTATATTTTTTTTATTTTCATTAGATATTTTTCAAAAAAATTTTGTTTCTGAATCATTATAATAATAAGAATCTGTTTGCCATTCTGTTCTTCAAAAAATTTTTCAAAATAATGTTATAAGTTCTCTTTGTTCTTTAATAAAAATACTATAGTCTTTTCATTTATTATGTTTTAAATGTGCTCTTCAATATTTGAGTCAATCTATTATTTTTCATTTAAATTTATGTTCTTCTGCTCTATTCATAAAAATTTTTTAAAAAATATTTTTTAATTTTACCATTATTAAATCACTAATTTTTTGCATTTCTTCTGGCCATAAAAATGCATCATGTCATGCTATTTTTGTATTTTCATTAGATTTTAACATAATAATATTAGTTTGTCAACTACATCATTTTTCTTTTCTTATTTTTTTTATTTCTTCAAAATAATTTTGCATCGGTTTTGTTTTAAATAAATTATCATCTTCTATTGAAAGTATTAGTAAATTTACACTAGATTGTTTTATTTTTTTTGTGTATTCTTCTGGACTTATTCTTTCAGCTAAAGCAATACTTTCTGAAAGTAATGCTAAACTTGAAAGAGAAAATCTTTTTTCAAATTTTTTTCCTTCATTTTCAAAATAATTCATCATATTTTTTTCTGCTTGTTTTTCATTTAATTTTTTTCAATTTTTATCAAAATAAAATTTATCAAAAAAAGTTGGATTTAGAAATTTTAAAAATCATATTTGTCTAGTTATTTTTATGGTTTTTTTATTTTCCCAATTTTCTACACAATTTTTTATTTCTTCAAAAGTTTTTGAAACTAAAAAATCATAAAGTTTTGAAATTCATAAAAATTTTTCCAAATTTTTTTCAAGTCTTTCAGAAACATTTTCTTTATTTTTTATAAAATCAGTTTGCAAACTAAAAAATTCTTTTGCTTCATTAGTTGGAGCAATTGGTCAAGCTATAGAAATCAAATATTCAGGAAAAAATTCTGTATCAAAAAGCCAATTATGAATATGTCATCATCAATTGGAACCTCAAAAAAGAGCAAAAACTTTTTCTACTCATAATATTTTTATAGCTTTTTTCCAAGCTTCAACTTGTTTTATGGCAAAAACTGGAAAAAAATCAAGATTATGTTTATCTGGACAAGAACTATCATAAGGTCCTCCAAAATAATCCAAACCAATAATTATATTTTTATTTGGGTCTAAAATATTTCATTTTTTTCAATAAGTATTTGCCCAACCATCTCATTGAGTAGAGGTTTGTGAAAAAATTTTTGCATTTCAAGTTAAAGCAGGAATAACAATAATAATATTTTTTTTAGAATTTTTTAGCTCCTCTAAAGAATTAATTCAATAAATACTAAATCAAACTTTAGCATCTTTTATTACTTTTTCATTTTCTCCTTTATTCAAGTCAAAATCTCATATTCTAATAAATCAATTAATATTTCCAATATCATTATTTTTTTCTAAAAAGTTTTTTATACAACTATTATTTACTAAATCTTTTTTATTCATTTTTTTTAAAATTATTTATTTTATTTTTGTAGCCTCTTTCTCCCCTTTAAGGGAGAGAGAATTCAAGAGAGAGGGCTTTTAAAATTTTCCTTATCTTCTCATCATCTAAATAAATAGAATAAGTTTTATTATTTTTTATAAAAGAATTTATTCAAATAACTTTTTGATTTAGATTAAAAACAGGAGAACCACTATCTCATAAATTATTTTTTAAATTAGTTTCTAAAAGATTTTTTATAATATTTTTTTCATAAAAATTATCTATTATTTCTTGAGTAGAATTTTTATTTATTATTTTTCAGCTAAAAATTTTTTTATTTGAATTTAAGCTAAAAATAAAATCATTATTTTTAATTTTTTTATTATTTTCTACAAATTCTACTTTTTCAGAAAAAAAATTATTTTTTATATTTGAAATTTTGAAAATAGCTAAATCTTCATTTTTTGAAAACCATAAAAGTTTTAATTTATATTTTTTTTTATCATTTGTAATTCAAATATATTGAATATTTTCTTCTTCTAAAATATGTTTATTTGTCAAAATAATTCAATTATTTGTTATAAAAAATCAATTAATTATTTTATTATTTATTATATAATTTTCTATAGGAGTTTGAAAATAATCATTATTTTTATAGATAGTAAATTTTTTTTTTGAAATAATTTTTACTATTTTTTCAGCATTTTTATTTATAATTATTTTTGAGATTTTTTCAGGATTTTTTAAAAACTTTTCTTTAGTTATTATTATTTTTTTGGCTAAAAAATTTTCTTTTGAGTTTTTATTTTGTATAAAAAAAGTTATAAAAACAAGAGAAAAGATTATAAAAATAATAATTATAATTTTTCTTATTTTATTTTGTTTTTTTATATTTTTCATTTTTTAAAAAAAATTATTTTATTTCAAAAATATTATAAACTTCTAGTTCTTAGTTTGGATTTTCTTATAGTTTTTCTATGATTTGAATCAAAAATAGATTGAGAAAAATCAACTCATCTTGAAATATTTAAAAGAATTCAGACTCAAATACTAAGAGCAAGTAAGCTAGAACCTCAATAACTTATAAAAGGCAAGGTTATTCAGGTCAGTGGGAGAATATTCAAATTTACTCAAATATTAATAAAAGCTTGTAACAAAATCCAACTTGTTATTCAATATGCTGTTAATTTTGCAAAAATATCTTTGGTCAAAAATCAGATTAAAAATCATCTATATCAAATATATAAAAAAATATTTAATAAAACAAATGCTCACATAAAACCTAATTCTTCAACAATTACAGAGAAAATAAAATCTCATTGAACTTCTGGTAAATATCAAAATTTTTGTATAGAATTTCCGAAACCTACTCATCAAAATCATCAACTTCAAACTGTAACTAAAGCTTGTTTTATTTGATAATTATTATCTTTTGTAATTTGTCATTTGTCAAATAAAAGTTTATTATCTTGCAAGAAAATATCAAATCTTTCTGTAATATAACTAAGTTTATTTCTAGTTTCAGGATTTTCTTTGTCATATTTTCCAGAGAAATAAACTCAAAAAATTATAAATAATCATATCAAAAAAGTAATTCATAAATGTTTTAAATTAGCTCAAGCTAAAAAAAACATTATTACAGAAATAGGGAAAAGGACAAGTATTGTTCAAAAATCTGGTTGCATTCAAATAGGTAAAATAGCAACAAAAATAATTCCTAAAAATGCTAAAAATCAATATTTAAAACTTTTTAATTTTTTCTGGTATATTTTGAAAAATGCTGCTAAAAATACAATTAAAGCAATTTTCATAAATTCTGTTGGTTGAATAAAAAAAGGTAAAAATTTTAAATCAATCCATCAAGTTGCTCATTTTATTTCTACTCAAATTCAAGGAATAAAAACAGCTAACAATAAACCATATGCTAAAATAAAAATATATTTGAAATTTTTCTCATAAATTTTGTAATGTATTTTCGAAAAAATTCATATAATAGTTAATCAAATAATTACGTGAATAATATTTTTTATAACATAAAAATAATTATAAGCTTGTTCTATTTCTCATCTATCAACCATTTTTTGTGTAACATTATGTGATGGATAAACAGAAACTGAGCTTATAGTAATAGAACCAAAAATAATTAGTGCAAATATTGTAAAAAATAACTTATAATCTATTTGTTTCATTTTTTATTTTTTTTAAATAGTTATATTACTTATATTATGAATAATAAAACTTATAACTAAAAGTATAATTATTGGTGTAAAATCTAAACCTCAAATAGTTGTAGGAATATATTTTTTTATAACTGAATAAATTGGGTCAATTAAATCAGCCAAAAACTTTGGTCTAATATTTGGAGAAATTAAACTAATCCAAGATAAAATTATATCTATTATTATTAACCAGTAAAAAATTTTAAAAAAAATTAATATTGTAGTTATTAAAGTTACCATTTTTAAATTTTAGGAAATATTTTTTTGTATGCATTTTCTGCTGCTTTTTCTTGAGATTTTTTCTTACTAGAACCTTCTCATTCTCATATTTTTTTGTCTTCCAAAAAGATTCAAGAAACATATTTTTTATCATGATCTGGTCAAATATGATCTAAAACTTCATATCTAGGAGTTATTAAAAAGTCACTTTGAGCATATTCTTGAATTAATGATTTATAGTCTTTTATCAATTTTTCTTCTATAATATTTTCAAGAGTAGAATAAACATATTTAAAAATTATTTCTTTAGATTTTTCATATCATAAATCCAAATATAAAGCTCACAAAAAGGCTTCAAATACATTAGCTAAAATATATTCTTTTTCTTTTCAACCTGAAAGTTGTTCTCATTTTCATAAAATTAAATATTCTTGAAAATTCAATTGTTTTGAAATTTTTGCCAAATTTCTTCATCTAACCAAAGAACTTCTAATATCAGTTAATTCTCATTCAGGTTTTTCTGAAAAATCCAAATATAATTTTTCAGTAATTATTAATTCCAAAACAGCATCTCAAAGAAATTCTATTCTTTCATTGTGTTTTGGTGCAAAATCTGGTCTTTCATTTACAATAGATCTGTGAATAAAAGCCAAAATATAATCTTCTATATTATTAAATTTTATATCTAAAGAATTCAAAAGTTTAGAAAATTTTTCTATATAAATTTCATTTTTAATTGCTTTTGTAACTATCATATTTTTTATTTTTAGAAAACTATTTTTTTATTTAAAAATACTTTTTTCAGGAATTGAATCTAAAAATTCTTTACTTTCTATATCTTTTTTAATATTCTCAGAATCAATAAAAATTTTGTTCAAAACTCAATTAACTATTTTTTTACTAGAATCATCACCAAAAATTTTAGAAATTTCAATAGCTTCATTTATACTTACTTTAGCTGGCATTTCTTCTTCCAAAAAAAACATTTCTACTATTGAAATAAAAATTGGTAAAGTTGAATGTAAAGGCATTTTCTCTATATTAAATTTTGGAGCATATTTTTCTATTAAAAAAATTAATACTTTTTCATTTTCTAAAGCTAAACTATAAATTGTTTTCAAAAATTCTACATCTACATTTGAAGAAAAATCTCCAGAAAAAAAAGTATCCCGAATTATATCTTTTTCAGTTCAAAAAGTTTTAGAAAAAAGTAGTTGATAAATTATTTTTCTAGTTTTTTTCCTATAAAGTTTCATTATTTTAATTTTTTAACAAATAACAGGCTGTTTACTTATTAAAAATAAACAGCCTAATAATTTTTATTTATTTTCTCAAATAAAAAATTTTTATATTCTAGTAGTAGATTTAGTTTTAACTTTAATTTTTAAAACTTTTTTACCTTTATATGTACCATCAGTGGCAACAAAATGAGCTAAACCATTTTTTTCAGCATTCAAAACAACTCTAGCTTGTAATTTTTTTGCTGTTAAATTAATCCAGTTACTAGTTCTTTTTTTACTTCTACTTTTAGAAGTTTTTTTCCTTGGAGCAAATGTCATTTTCCTTTTATTATTATATGTAAATTAAATTCAAGTGAGAGTTTAAGTTTTTTTTTAGAAAAATCAAGTTTTTTTATTAGAATTTTTTTTTAAGACTAAATAACTTGATTTTTATGAGTTTTTTTATATATTTAAAACATTATTAAATTTTAACAAAAAATATATGAAAATTTCCTTTAATAATTTGAAAAAAACTCTTGATTTTATTTGAGATGAAAATGAAGTTGCAAAAAAATTAATTTCCCATACAGCTGAAGTTGAAGAAATAATTTATGAATCAGATTTTTTAAAAAATGTTTTGGTTTGAGAAGTTGTAAAATGTGAAAAACACCCAGAAAGTGAAAGACTTAATTGTACAATTGTTGATGTTAATTGACAAAAATATCCTATAGTTTGCTGAGCCCCAAATATAAAAACTGGTTTAAAAGTTCCTGTTGCTTTAGTTTGAACAATTTTACCTTGAAATTTTGAAATTAAAAAATCAAAAATTAGATGAGAAACTAGTGAATGAATGATTTGTAGTGAGGACGAATTATGACTTGTTTCTGAAAGACAAGCCACTATTATGGAATTGGCTTGTGATGCAAAAAATGGACAAAATTTAATGGATTATTTAAAAAAAGATTCCATTGTTTTAGAAATTGACAATAAAGCAATTAATCATAGACCAGATTTATTTTCACATATTTGAATTAAAAGGGAAATTTCTACAATTTATAAAAAAGATTTTTTAGAAAAATATTTATCTGAAACTGAATTTTTAACAGCTAAAAAATTGGAAATAAATAATGAAATTCCTGAAAAAGTAGCTAGATATATGGCTTTAAAAATTTCTGGAGTAAAAAATTCTGAAAATACTGATGAAGAAATTTTAGATATTTTAAGTGCTAATTATGTAGAATCTAAAGGATTTTTGGTAGATTTATCAAATTATAGTTTATATTATTATTGACAACCAACTCATATTTTTGATGCTGATAAAATTAATTGAAATATAACTCTTAGATTTGCTAAATCTTGAGAAAATTTTATTGGCTTAGATGATAAAGAATATAAATTAACAAGTGAAGATATAGTTGTAAGTGATTCTGAAAAAATATTAGCTTTAGCCTGAATAATTGGTGGAAAAAATAGTTGTATTTCAGAAAATACAAAAAATATTATAATTGAATCAGCTAATTTTGATCAAGCAATTCTTAGAAAAACAGGAAAAAAACATTGAGTTAGAACAGATAGTTTAAATATTTTTGAAAAATGATTATTAGCAGAAATGGCTTATAATGGAATGAGTTTGATATTTAAAAAATTAAAAGAATATAATAAAAATTTAAAAATAGAAGCTTTTTGAGATTCTTATGAAGTTAAGCAAAAAGAAATTTTTGTAGATTATGATTTAGAATTTATAAATAATTTAATAGGAAAAAAATATGAAAATGATTATGTTTTAGAAATTTTAAAAAAACTTTGATTAGAATTAGTATGAAAAAAATTAAAAATACCTTTTTGGAGAAAAGATTTGAATTATAAAGCTGATATTGCTGAAGAAATAGCTAGAATTGATGGTTATGATAATATAGAATCAAGTGTTCCAAAAGTGAATTCTGGAGCTGTTATTCAAGATAATATTTATAATTTAAAAAATGATGCTAGAAATTTTTTTGTTTCAAAATGATTTTTTGATACTTATAATTATTCATTTGTTTGAGAAGAATTATATAAAAAATTAAATTTAGATTTGAAAGAATGTGTTTCTTTAAAAAATTATTTAAGTCTTGATTCTAGTCATTTAAGAAATTCTTTAATTCCTAATATAATTGCAGGAATTGGAGAAAATATTAAAAACTTTTCTGACTTAAAAACTTTTGAATTTGAAAAAGTTTTTAAAACCTCACCCTCACCCCAACCCTCTCCCTTACAGGGAGAAGGAGCTATGAATGAGAATTATTCTTTAGCTTGAGTAATAGTTAAAAATAAAAATTTAGTTTATTTTGATATTCAAAATATAATTTCAGATTTTTTTAATTTTATCTGAGTTGATAATTTTTCTTTTAATATTTTAGAAAAAATTCCAGAATATGCACATTCTGGGAGAGTTGCAAAAATTCTTGTTAGATGAAAAGAAGTTTGAATTGTATGAGAAATTCACCCTACAATTGCAAAAAGATTTGATATTGAAAATAGAATTGGTTTTTTTGAAATAAATATTGATAAAATATTATGAGCTGTTTATAAAATAATAAAAGCAAAAGAAATAAGTATTTATCAAGAAAATAATTTTGATTTATCTTTTCTTGTTGATAAAAAAGTGAAATGAGCTGATATAAAACAAGCAATTTCAAATACTGATAAAAAAATAATTGATAGAGTTGAACTTTTTGATATTTATGAAAATGAAGAAAAAATTCCACAAAAAAGAAGTTTAAGCTTCAAAATTTTTATAAATTCTTTAGACCAAACTTTAGATGATAAAATAAAAAATGAATTAATAGAAAATATTATAAAAAAAGTAGAAAAAAAAGGTGGAGAGTTGAGGTAAAAAAATATTGATTATATTTTAAATATATAATATAATTAAAATATAATAATTTCAATAAATATAATAATATGAAAAATACTAAAATGCAACAAGATTGAATAAAAGAATATATTCAGTGTAATACAGAAGTATTAAAAAATCAAAGGGGGGGGGAGATAAATTTTATAAAGGGTTTTTGTAATAGTTTATTAAGTATATTAGATAATGTAGAAAGTATGAATAAGAAAAAAATAATAGATTGAACTATAAAATTAAGAGAAATGAGTTTTAGGGAAGATATGAATTCTTTTGTAAATCTAAAAACTAGAAGAAATCAAGCTCAAAAATTAATATTTTTACTTGAGGATAAAAAAGATATTTTTAAAGAAGAAGATTATAAACAAATAAAACAATTATTAAAAAATATTTTACTTGAAAATTTTGCAAGACAAATATTACCAAATACAAGTTGAATAGTTAAAAAGCATTGACATAAAAATGAAAATTATTTAAATAATAATGATATGCTAGACAAAAAAGTTTTAGAGCCAAGAGAATATATTTGAATAAATCCTGAAGCTTATTCTGACCTTGATTCTCCTTCTATAGTAACAGCTTTAACTCCTGCTAAATATACTCAACCTGAACATACTCATGAGAATAATTATGAAATAACTTTTTATACCTGAAAATCTATAGCACAATATAAAAATAATTGACAAACTTATGATTTAGAAGCTAATTTTTGAGATTTTATAATTTTTCCACCAAATACTATTCATACTATATATAACCCTTGAGATGAAGCATTAATGAATATTTCTATAAAATTACCTTCTGCACTTTTAGATAGATGAGAAGAAATTGATAATAGACCTTGAAAAGGGGAAATTAGAAAACCAAAAGAAACAAATATAAAATGAGTTTATAAAGCTACTTTTGAAAAAGAATGAGTTCCTTATTATATAAAAATTTTTAATTTTTCTGAAATAGAAGGTTCTATAAAATTAGATTCTGAAAATAGAAAATCTTGTTTTTATATAGTTAAGTGAGATTTTATTTGAAAATTTGAAGGTGAAAATAGAAGAAATAGTTTATCTCAATGAGATAATATCATTTTAGATGTAGATAAAAGCTTTGATATTCAATCATTAAATCAAGATTGAGTAATATATTCTGTTTTTTTAGAGAATTAAAAAAATATTAAAATTTAATAAAATAAATTATGAAAGAAAAAAATATAATGGGTGGGGATATAAATGAAGATATAATAAGTTTAAGATTATCTATATGAAAATTGGCTTATAAAATAAAGTTTGGAATTAATAATTCAGTTATGAAAATAATAGAAGAAATAGAAGAAAAAATAAAAAAAAGCAAAGAAGAATGAAATATAAAAGATACAGAGCGTTTTTTTAAAGATACTATAAAAGGATATAAAGAACAAATAAAAGATTTTTTAAAAAATAAAGAAGAAAAAAAACAAAATATAGCTAATCAAAATCCAAAAGATTTAATAGAAGTTTTTAAAACAACACAAAGATATTTTTCACTTGCTGAAATATGAATAATAATAAAAAGTTTTTCTAATAGGGAAGAGTTTATATCTTTTATTAATGAAAATAAAAATAGATTAAGAAATATTCCAAAAAGAAAAATAGATTGAGATTATGAAAAATTACTTGAATATTTTGAATTACAACATAAAAAATTAATAGAACCAGATTGAACAAAAAATAAAATAAATGATAGTTTAGTACTTCTGATTAAAAATATTATTTTAAATATGAAAAATAAATTAAATTATGAAAAAAGAAACTAAAAAAATTCTTATAGCTTGAGATTTACTTAATCCTTGAGAAAAAATAGAACTAGATTTAAAGATGGCAAATAGACAC
>JAMONT010000036.1 GCA_027066455.1 Candidatus Altimarinota bacterium | reverse complement strand
AAAATAAGAAAAAATCAAACTTTTTTTTTAAAACTTCTTTTTTAGATTTTTATTAAGTAGTAATTTTCAAAATTAATTCTTTTTCTAATTCTTTTCTATTAATATTTTCAGGTATTTCAAAATCTTTTAAAAAATCTTTAAATACATTTTCTACAAAATTTTGTTTAGAAATATCTATTTTTTCTTGAAAATAGTTTATTTTATCTATTAATTTTGTTTTCTTATATTCAAAATAAAAAGTATCAGAAAAAAAAGTTATTATTTTTTTATCTTCAAATTCTAAAAGTAAATGATTATTTATATTTTCAAAAAATATTTTTACAATAGCATCTTTTAATATTTTAATATTTATTATTTTTTTTGTTAAAAAATCTATTAATTCATCTGTACTTTTTATATTTTCACAATCTATTATACCTAAATCTATCATTTTTCTAGTTTCTAATTTACATACTTTTTTTTCAAAACTTCAATCTTCCATAAAATTTAAAATATTATATCCAATTTTATGATCTTTTGCATTAAAACTAGTATGTTCTAAACTTCCTGAATAACATATTTTTTTAGAAATACAAAAATTTTTATGATAATGTCAAAGTGCAACATAATCAAATTCTTTTAATTTTTCTAGTTGTGAAATCAAAATATTTACTCATGAAATTTCATCAGTATATTCTTCATATTCTTTTGCCTGTAATCAAAAATGTCATATAAAAATTTTTATTTTTTCTTTATTTATTTTTTCTAAAGCTTCATTAAAATATTGTTCAAATTTTTCTTGTGAATAAATATGTGGTAAGCAAACAAAATTTATTTTTTCTGTTTCAAATATTTTTAATTCTTCTTTATAAACAACTGTAAAATTTTCAAAATTTTCAAAAATATTAAAAATATGAGTTGTTGTTGTAAGTCTAGGAGTATCATGATTTCAAGCAATAATTATAGTTTTTATTCACGCTTTTTCTAATCTTAAAAATCCAGAAATTGCAATTGAAACTGCTTTATTTGAAGGTTTTGAAGAATTAAATAAATCCCCAGAATGAATAACAAAATCAGGTTTTTTTATCAAAACTTCATCAATTACTTTTAAAAAATTATTATAAAAATCTAAAGCCCTTGAAGTATTATCCATTCAAATTCATAAATGTGTATCTGAAAAATGTATTATTTTCATATTTTTTAAGCTTTTATTAAGATAATTTATTATATATTATTTAATATTATTTTAATTTTTTGATTTTTTAAAAAAAGCTATATACTTATGCTTTTAATTTAATAAATTAATTATTTTTTATCTTAAAAAGAATTTAATTTTTAAAATTATATATACTTAAAATTATACAAAAAAAAAATAAAAAGTAAAACTTTTTTACTTTATTTTTACAATTAAGTAAATTTCATTAAAAAATTAAACAATATATTTTGTACTTGTTATGCTTTTTTTTTAAAAATTTTTTGCAAACTAAAAAAAAGTGCTTATTATAGTAAAAGTGATAGAAAATAAATAAATTTTAAAAAATAAATAAATTAAAAAAATGAAACTAATAATAAAAATTTCTTCAGAAATTACTATAAAATCCAAATTTGTGAGGAAACAAGCTATTTCTATGCTTAGAAATAATATAAAAAAACATTTAGAATTTAATGAAATTTTTGACTATAAATTAAAATGAAATTGGGACAAAATAGAACTTGAAGCAAATGAAGAAAAACAAGAAAAAATAAAAAGTATCATCAAAAATATTTCTTGAATTGCTTATTTTTTAGAAGTTGATTCTTTTTTACTTTATGAAAATGATGAACAAAAAAATGATAAAAATTTTATTTTTGATAATGTTTTTAAAATTGTAAAAAAATATTATTTAGAACAAATAAAAAACAAAAGCTTTGTTGCAAGAGTAAAAAGAGCTTGAAATCACAATTTTAAATCAGTTGATTTGGAAAGATATATCTGATGAGGACTTTTAAAATTTTGAGAAAATACAAAAGTTAGTTTAAAAAATCCAGAAATTACTGTAAAAATAGAAATTTCAAATGAGAGATTTTATATTATAAAAAGTAGGATAGAATGACTTTCTGGTTATCCTATAGGCTTTCAGGATAAAGTTGTAAGTCTTATTTCTGGTGGTTTTGATTCTGGAGTTTCAACTTTTTCTTTGATGAAAAGAGGTGCAAAAGTTGATTATTTGTTTTTTAATTTATGAGGTTCAGCACACGAACTTTGAGTAAAACAGGTTTCTTATTATTTATGGAAAACTTTTTCTGTTTCTTATAATGCTAGATTTATAACTGTCAATTTTGAAGAAATTATACAAGAACTTTTAACAAAAGTAAACCATAAATATAGATGAATTTTATTGAAAAGATTTATGTTAAAAATAGCTTCAAAAGTGGCAGAAAATAATTATTATGCACTTGTAAAATGAGATAGTTTAGGGCAAGTTTCATCTCAAACTTTGAAAAATATGGCTGTTATTGATAAAGCTTCAGATTGTCTTGTTTTAAGACCACTTATTTGATATAATAAACAAGAAATTATTGATATTACAAAAGAAATTTGAACTTATAATTTTGCTTGTAATATGCCTGAATATTGTTGAGTAATTTCAGATAAGCCAGCAACTTGAGCTAGTTTAGAACAAATTTTAGATGAAGAAAAAAATATTTCAAAAAATATTTTAGAAAAATCTTTTGAAGAAAGAAAAATAGTAAAATTAAAAGAAATGTTTGAAAAAGATTTTGAAAATTTGAAAGAAATTGAAAAAGTATTTTCTTCTAAAAAAGATGAAATAATTATTGATATTAGGGAAGAAGCTGATAAAAAGAAAAAACCTTTAAAATTAGAAAATACTGAAATTTTAGAAATTCCATTTTTTGAAATTAATTCTAAGTTTAAAAATTTAGATCAGGAAAAAAATTATTTATTTTATTGTGATAAAGGTGTTTTATCTGAATTACATTGACTTTATTTAAAGGAATTGTGATTTAATAATATAAAAATTTTTAAAGAAATAAAAAATAAAAAAGATTGTAATATTATTAAAAAAAATTAGATTAAAAAATATTTATTTTATTAAATATAACAAAACAATAACTGATGGTAATTTTAAGAGAATTTTTTGAATATAAAATGATTAATATACTAATTTATTAATAAAAAAATTTGTACAAAAAAAACTAATTTTGAAAAAATCTATTAAAATCTATTAAAATCAGTTGAAATATTTTATTAGTTTGATAATATACATATTGGAAAAAGATAAAATTATAAAATTACAATTTTTTTTAATAAAAATATTAAATTATATAGTTTTTTTAGAATACAAGTATTAAAATAATTTTAAAATAAAAAAAATGTTTAAAAAAGAAATTTGAGAAATAATCCCAAACCTAAAAATAAATTGAAAACCAGCACTTTATTGAGTTTTAAATGAACATGCTGTTAGAAAAAACGCACTTATTATTTTTATTTTATGAAGCATAACTTTTGTTTATACATTTATAACTAGAGATTTTTTATTTTTTAATATTTTAGTTACAACATTATTTATAGATTTTTTTATAAAAATTTCTGTTTGACCAAAATATTCTATTTTTTCCCAAATTTCTAATTTTTTAGTAAGAAATAAAGAAAAACAATATGTTTGAGCTAAACAAAAAAGATTTGCCTGGACAATTTGAGTTTTTATGTCTGGAACTACTTTATTTTTAGTTTTATGACTTTGAATAACTTGTGGTTTACCTATGTTATTATGCTTAATTTGTCTTACTTTTATGTTTGCTGAAGCATTTTTTTGATATTGTGTTTGATGTACAATTTATATTTTTTTGAGAAATAAATGATATATTAAAAAAGAAAAATATGCTCCAGTTTGTGCAAATTGAGCTTGTGAATTAGAGGAAAAAAATAATTTTTAAAAATAAAAAAATATGGAAATGGAAAAAAGTTTATTTTTGAAATATGCAAAAAAAAATAATTTAGAAAAACAAGTTTTAGAATCTATTTTATTTAAATTAATTATAGATTTTTTTAAAGAAAAAAAATGATTAGATATAAAAAAATATATTATTTCAATAAAAGTTTGGGAAAAAAATATAATAATAAAAACTTATAAAGCATCTTTGAATTATGAATTTTCTTTGTACAAAAAAGAAATAACAGATATTTTTTTAGAAAAAATTGAAAAAATAGGCTTTAAAAAAAACTTTGAAATTTACTTTAAATAATAAAAAAAATAATTTTAAAAAAAAATGGAAAAAAAACTTTTACTTACTCATATTCCTCTGAAAAAAGAAAATCCTTTATTAAAAGAAATAGAAGAATATATAAAAGAAACTGTAAAAAATCAATTAACAAACACAGATAATGAACTTGAAAAAACTGAAATAAAGGAAAATACAACTTATTATTATATTGAAAATCTTGTTATTAATTTTTTAAAAAAATATGATATAGAAGAAAACAAACAAAAATTTTTAGATGAAAATTTAGAAAATTTGGAAGAATTCTTTTTTCATTTTTTAGATGATAAAAAAGATAATTCAGGAGAGATTTTACAAAAATGAATTAAAGAATTATATTGACTTTTGTGAAACTTTTATGAAAATATTTGAAAAAATAGGAAAGCACTAGAATCTTATAAGAGTTGAATAAAATCTAATTTTGTTTGAAATTATATGCTTTTTTGAAGAATTTGAGAATTATATGGGGAAAATAAAATAAAATCAGTAAACGAACAAGACTCATTAAAGTTAGCTTTTAAAAATTTTGATAAACTTTTAGAACTATCTGTAGAAAATGATGATTTCATAACTCATATTTATGTTTTGGAAAAGCTGTGAGATTTATTGTCTAAAATTAATGTTAACGAAGCTTTGGAAAATTATTTTTTAGCATTAAAAGAAATTAATAAAAATAATATATGAGACACTAATATTATTTCAAAAATATTGAAAAAAATAATAAATATTAGTGATGATAATTTAACAATTAATCATAATTTAGAAGAGCTTTCAAAAATAGATATAAATAATTTAATTTATATTTGTGATTATTATGAAAAAAAATGAAAATTAGATTATACTTTTTTTAATTATTTAATAGCAATTGAAAATAATGTAGAAAATTCTATTCCAAAATTTATAAATTTTTTAGAAAAACTTTCAAAAGAAAAAGATAATAATAGAGAAATAAAAGTAGCTATAAAAAATTTGGAAAATTTTTCTACAATTTTAAGAGAGGATAAAAAAAATATTTTTTTAAATGTGCTTGAAGAAAATTTTTTAGAAAATTTAACTATAAATAATCTTTCTTCTTATATTAATATTTATAATTTAGAAAGAGAAAGAAAAAAATATATTAATGAAAAAATTATAAATAATTCTATATTTTTATCTGAAATAATTGATTTTTTATCAAGACAAGATTATTTTGATGAAAAAATAAAATTAGAATTAATTAAAATTTCTGATAAAGTTTCAAATAATGAAGATTTAAATTTTTCAGATAAAAAAAATCTTTATAAATATTTGGAAATAAAAAATAATCCAAAAGCTAAATTTGAATATATTTCTAGTAAAATATATTCTGGAATTTTTTTAAATGAAGAAGAAAAAAAATTTATTTTAGATTTTTGAAATTACAATGATTTGTATCAACAAAAATCTGAAAAATTTCCTGAAATTATTAAATTTTAAAAAATTAATTTTATCTTTTTATTTTTTTTAAAAATTTTTTTGTAATAAAAAATTCTAAAGAATATAAAAAAGAATGATTATTTGATATTAATTTTTGATAAAAATTTATTTTATAAGTTTTTTTGTTGGAATCATAAAAAATATCAATAATTCAATGAGCAGATTTTATTTTTTCTTGTTTATAATCTTTTTCTAAATTTATTTTTTTTAACTGATTTACTGTATTTTCTACTAAAATAGGGTAACTTTTTCAAATTAATTCAAATAATTTTTCATCTTTATTCGAAAAATTTTTTAATAATTCTTTTTTTCAAATATTTCTATAAGCATTTAAAAAAGGATTTTCAGAATTATTTTTTTTATTTCTTACTAATTTTCAAATACTTCAATTTATTATAAATAATATAGCTATATCAGAAATTTTTTCTTTTCTAAAATTTTTAGTTGATAATTCTGGTTGTTTATTAAAAGATTCTCAAAATGGATTATCTATTATTTTTGTTAATTTTTCTAAATCAATTTTTTTTTGATTAAGGTAATTTTTTCCTTCTGTAATTGTTAATTGAATAGCAAAAATTATTTCTTTTTCATTTTTTACATTTATTTTTTTATATATTGATATAAAATCAATTTTATTTGGTTCAAATTCAGCTTTTGTATTTTCTACACTTATATTTTTATTTTTACAAAATTTTGCTATTGAATATAAAATAAATCTTTCCAAGGCTAATCAACTAGATTTCATTTCATTTTGTATGTAATATTTTATATTTTTCTTTGGAATTTTTGTATCAACAGAGCTTAAAAGTAAAAAAATTTTTTTTCATATTTCTTTTACTTTTTCTTTTGTCTCATCATCTAAGGAATCAGGATTTTTAATAAAATCTAAAATTTCTTTTTTTGTAGAATTATTTAATTTTCAAAAAAACTCTTCTTCTTGCTTTTCATAATTTATATTTCTTTTTTCAAAAGTTCAAAAAATATCAAAAAAAAATTTAATTAGTTTTTTTTGTTCCTTTTGAAAAGTATAATCATTTTTATCTTTTTTTCTTCTTCAGAATTTTAATCCTTCTAAAATATTTATTTTTAGTATTTTTTCTGTGTGTTTATTCATTTTTATAGATTTTAATGTTATTTGTAAAAATAATATTATAATAAATGAAAAAAGTCAAATTTTTCTACTTAGATTCTATTTTACATAGTCTCCTTTATTTTTTTCAATTTTTTATTATATTTATAGTTATTAAGTGTAAAGTCCAAAGATATTATTTACTTAATTTTATCATAAAAGTGACATTTCTACTTTGTAAAAAGGTGACATTTTAACTTTGAAAGTTACAATATTACATTTTTTCTTTGCAATTTTTAAAAAAAATATATAATTAAAAAAATATTATTTAAATAAAAAAAATATGGCAAATATATTCAAAGCTTATGATATTAGGTGAATTTATCCTTCTGAAATAAATGAAGAACAGGTTTATAAAATAGCTTTTTCTTTTGTAGAATTTTTGGATTTAAAATGAAAAACTGTTGTTGTTTGAAAAGATATTAGAAAAAGTTCAAATAGTTTAATAAAACAAATTATTGCTTGATTAACTGATGCCTGAGCTAATGTTATAAATATTTGACTTGCAACTACTCCAATGGTTTATTTTGCAAATGGTAAATTAAAAGCTTCTGGAAGTATTATTTTAACAGCTTCACATAATCCAAAAGAATTTAATTGAATGAAATTATGTAGAGAAAAAGCTATTCCTATTTCTGGTGATACTTGAATAAAAGAAATTGAAAAATTAGTTTTAACCTCACCCCTAGCCCCTCTCCTTTGAGAGGAGAAGGGAACAAAATGAAAAGTAAAAAATAATGAAAAAATAAAAAAAGAATATATAGATTTTATAAAATCTTTTGCAAAATTTTGAGATAAAAAAATAAAAATTGTTATTGATTCAGCAAATGCAATGTGAATTTTGGAAAAAGAAGTTTTGGAAGAATTAGATATAGAAATAATTAATTTATATGATGAATTAGATTGAAATTTTCCTAATCATGAAGGAAATCCTTTAGATTATTCTACTTTGGTAGATTTGCAAAAAAAAGTTTTAGAAACAAAAGCTCAATTGTGAGTAAGTTTTGATTGAGATGCTGATAGAGTTGGTTTTGTTGATGAAAATTGACAAATTATTGAACCAGATTTTATTTGAGCAATTATAGCTAGAGAAATTCTTATTTCTGAAAAAACACAAAAAAAAGTAAATATTTTATATGATTTAAGAACTTCTTTAACTGTTCCTGAAATTATAAAAAAATATAATTGAAATCCTATAGAATCTAGAGTTTGACATGCTTTTATAAAAAATATTATGAGAGAAAAAGATGTAATTTTTGCAAGTGAATTATCAGGACACTATTATTTTAAAGACAATTATTATACAGAAAGTTCTAGTTTGGCTGTAATTTATATTTTGAATTTGATTACAAATAGTTCTGAAAAAATTTCTGAAATTGTAGAAAAATTAAAAAAATTTTATAAAATTCCTGAAACAAATTTTACAGTAAAAAATAAACAAAAAATTTTAGAAAAAATAGAAAAAAAATATTTTTTAGATGAAAAAAAAGAAAATATTAAAATTTTGAAAATTGATTGATTAAAGATTAGTTTTGAAGACTGGTGGTTTAGTCTCAGAGCCTCAAATACAGAAAATGTTTTGAGATTGAATTTGGAAGCAAAAACTGAAGAATTAAAAGAAGAAAAATTAAAAGAATTAGAAAAAGAGATAAAATAAATTTAAAAAATAATTGTAAAAAAATTGTTAAGATTTAAAGTATTTTTTTGTAATTTTTATATTTGACAAAAAAATAAAAAAAATATTATATTTATATAAATAATTTTATATTTATGAGCAACAAGCAACAAGCAACAAGCAACAAGCAACAAAATGATAATCTTTGAAAAATAATTTTTACAATCTTTATATTATTTATAATTATAGAAATTGCCTTTTGAAATTTTAATAAAATATGGGGAACAAAGACTGAAGCAATGATGGATGTTTGGACTATTGAACATGTTTTAAGTTGAATATCTGTTTGATTTTTGATAATGAGTTCAAATTATAAAATTTTTGAAAAAAAAATTGGTTTTGATCCAAAAAAAATAAATACTAGATATTTTGATTTGATTTGAGTTTTGTTTTTAGCTTTTGCTTGGGAAACTTTAGAGCATTATTTGGAAGAATGAATAGCTTGAGAAACTGTTAAATTTTGGTTTCAGTGAGTAGAATATTGGCCAAATAGAATAATTTTTGACCCTTTAATGTTAGTTTTTTGATATTTTTTAGCTAGAAAATATACAAAAATAGTTGCTCCAGCAAGATTTTTATCTCTTGTTTGGCTTATAATTCATATTTTTATTTTTCCACATAGTATGTATTTACATGAATTATTTTAATATTTTTTAAAAGTTAAGAAAAAAATCTTAACTTTTTTTTTGACTTCTAAAAAAAATATATATAATCAATTGTATTATTTAAGTAATACAAAAAAATGAAAGAAAATGAAAGTTTGAAAAAAGTAAAATCTACTTTATGGTGAATAGAAAATGAAAAAGATTTAGAAGAATTTTTACCTGTTTTATTTACTAAAAAGGAAATAGAGGATTTTGCTTTGAGATTAGATATTTTGAAAAAATTAAAGGTCTGAGAATCTCAAAGAAAAATATCTTCAGATTTATGAATTTCTATTACAACAGTAACAAGAGGAAATAAATTTTATAAAGAAAATAAAAATTTGGTTGATAAATATATTAAATAAAAAAATATAAAAATGTGTAGTGAAATAAATATATTACAAAAAATAATAGAAAATAAAAAAAGGGAGTTAGAAAAAGATATTAACCCATCCCAGCCTTCTCTTAAGACTAAGGGAAGGAGTAAAGGAGAAGAAAAAAAATCTGACTTAAAAAAATTTAAAGAAATTTTTAAAGAAAAAAATGCTAGCTTAATAGCAGAAATAAAACTTGCTAGTCCAAAATTTGATTTCAGAGATAAAATTGATTTAGAAAAATTATTTGAATTTTATTGAAAAAATTCTGAAATAAAAGCTGTTTCTAATCTAATTGATAAAAAATTTTTTGCTTGAGATATTGTCAGAGGAAAAATTTTTAAAGAAAAATATAATAAAGCAATTTTTTTCAAAGAATTTGTAATTGATAAAAAACAAATTGACCAAGCTAGTTATTTTTGATATGATGCAATTTTGATTTTAGAAAGAATTTTAACTGAAAAAAAAATAAAAAAATTTGTTAAATATTCTCTTAAAAAAAATATTTTTCCTATAATTGAAATTGATACAAAAAATTGATTGGAAAAAATAATCCCCCTATCCCTAGCCCTTTCCCCCAAAGGGAGAAAGGGAATAAAAGAGCTAGATTTTTGAATTGCAATAAATTGTAGAAATCTAGGAACAATGGAAATTGATAGAAAAAAACATTTTAAAATTTATGAAAAATTTGAAAAAATTTTAGAAAAAAAATTGGTTTTTGCTTTTTCTTGAATTGATAATTTGGAGCAAATAAAAGAGTATAGGTGAAAATTTAATTGAGTCTTGGTTGGAAGTTATTTTATGAAAAATTTTATTAATAATTAAAAAATATGCTTAACTTTATAAAAAAAATTATAAAAAATCCTGAAAAATTTTCTGAAAAAGAAAAATTGGAAATGCTTGTTAGTGTTGCAGAAAAAGAAATTTCTCCAAATGAGTTGGCAGAAATAATAAAATTTATTAAATCAAAACAAGCAATAAAAATTAATTTACCTGATTCTATTGATATTTGTGGGACAGGTGGGAGCTGATTAGCTAGAATAAATACTTCAACTTTGGCTTGTTTGAAATTGGCTAAAATGTGAATAAAAGTAACAAAACATTGAAATAAAGCTAGTTCAGGAAGATTTGGGAGTTTTGATTTGCTTGAAATTCTTTGAGTTGAAATAGCTGAATCAACAGAGGATGTTTTGAGAGAATATACACAAAATAATATTGCTTTTTTATATGCAAAAAAATTCTATCCATTTTTTAAAGAGTTTGCAGAAGTGAGAAAAAAATATGCAAAACCAACAATTTTTAATATTATATGACCACTTTTAAATCCTGCAAATGCAGATTATCAAATTATAGGTTGTAGTTTTGAAGATAAAATAGAGCTTATGATAGAAACTTGCAAGATTTTGTGAAGAAAAAATGTTTTGATTGTTAGAGGAGAGGATTGACTTGATGAAGTGACTTTGTCAGATAAAACTCTTGTTTATGAATTGAAAGATTGAAAGATTGATAAATATTATATAACTCCAGAAGATTTTGGTCTAAAAACTGTAAATATTTCAGAAATTATGGCTGAAAAAATAGAAGATAAAATAGATATTGCAAGAGATATTATTATATGATGAGTAGAAAATTATTATAATGATTTGGTTGATTTGAATGTAAAAGTTGCTTTAAAAATGTTAGGAAAATAAAATTCCCTCCTTGAATTCCTCCCTTTTGGTCAAAAGGGAGGAGGAACATAATTAATTATAATAATAAAAAAATATTTAAAAAATTATGAAATTAAAAGCTTGTTGAATTAGAAAAATTTTAAAAAATTATGAAAATATAGATTTTTTGTGATTTAATTTTATAGATTATTCAAAAAGAAAAATTGATATGTTTCAGGCAAAAAAAATTTCAGAAGATATTGATGAAGAAAATTCCCTCTCTCCTGAATCCTCTCTCCCTGATAGGGAGAAAGGAGCTATAAAAAGAGTATGTATAAAAAAAGTATGACTTTTTGATAAAAAATTTTCTTATGAAGAAATTGTAAAAATTATGCAATTTGCAAAACTTGATTCTGTTCAATTATATTCTAATAATTTAGAAAATTTTAAAAAATTAAAAAATAAATGATATTTTGTAATAAAACCAATACAAATAAATAAAATAGAAGAATTTGAAAAATATAAAAATTTTGTAGATTTATTTATAATTGATGGAAAAAATCCTTGAAGTTGAAAAACTTATGATTATAAAAAAATAAATAATTTAAATTTAGAAAAAAATTTTTTGCTAGCTGGTTGAGTTAGTGAAGAAAATATTTTAGAAATAAAAAAAATTTTTAAAAATAATAAATTTTTTTGTTGAGTAGATGTTGCAAGCTCTATTGATAATTGAGAAAATATTGATTTAGAAAAAGTAAAAAAAATAGTTAATTTAATAAAATAAATAATTATGTATAAAAAACCTTTTATAGTTTCTAAAAAAAAATGAGAAACTTTTATAAAATATTATTCTTGAAAAAAACTAGAGTATAATTTATTAGAAGAAATAGATGAAAATATAGAACAAATTTTTGTTGTGCCTTTTTGTCAGGCTAAAGAAAGAAATTTTGAAACTCCCCACCCTAACCCTCCCCTTTCTGGAGAGGGAATAGCACAGACCTTAGAAAAAATTATTTCTATTATAATTAATGAAAAAAAAGAATTTGATTTTGAAGAATTTTCTAAAACTTTTACAGAAAAAGAAAGTATTTTAGCTTGAGATTTAAAAGA
>JAMONT010000035.1 GCA_027066455.1 Candidatus Altimarinota bacterium | reverse complement strand
ATTTCATTTAAAACTTCAAACTATAAATTTTTTTATATTATATTCCAATTCTGCAATAGGTTTTAAATAAACCAAATTTACTCACATTAAAATAATTACAACTTCTATTAATAAAAAAATTCATAAAATTATATATTCAACTAAACTATCTATTCATAAAATAACATCTTTGTATTTAAGTATAATAAAAAAATTTAAAGCAAAAATCATCAATACTAGTGTATTAATTAATGTTCCTGATAAGTTAAATTTTTTTCCCATATATTTTTTAAATTATTTTTTCAATTTGTATTCCTATATATTTTATCATAAAAAAAAATAAGTGTCAAAAAAATTTGCATTTTTATTTTTTTATATATAATATTTTGGCTTTTAAGGGAGAATTTTTTGAATAAAATTCATTATACCTTATTATTATTTAAAATATTATTATGGCAAAAAGAGGTAAAAAATATAATAAAGCTATAGAGCTTGTAAATAAAGAAGTGGCTTATTGAATAGAAGAAGCTGTTGAATTATTAGAAAAAACAAATACTGTAAAATTTGATCCTACAGTAGAAATTCATTTAAATTTAAACTTAGATCCAAAACATGCTGATCAAATAATTAGATCTACTATTTCTCTTCCAAATTGAAGTGGTAAAGTTCCAAAAATTTGTGCTTTTTCAGATTCTATTTCAGCTGATGATTTAAAAAGAGCTTGAGCAACAGTTGCTTGAGGAGAAGATTTAATTGCTGATATTGCTGCTTGAAGTGTTGATTTAAATTTTGATGTATGTATTGCTAGTCCTTCAATGATGAGACATTTAGGTAAAGTTGCAAGAGTTTTGTGACCAAAAGGTCTTATGCCTAATCCTAAAGCTGGTACTGTTTGAGAAGACTTGATTGCTATCACAAAAGAAATTGCTGCTTGAAAATTTGAATTTAAAACTGATAAACAAGGTAACATTCATTCTATTTTTGGAAAATTATCTTTTGGTAAAGATAAATTAAGTGAAAATTTAAAATTTTTCTTAAATACTGTAAAAGAAGTAAAACCTAGCTGATCTAAATGAAAATATATTGAAGATATTTTCATTTGTAATGCTATGTGACCTTCTATAAAATTAGAAAGCTCATAAGTTTGAAAATTTTAAAAAACTAAAAAATCTAAAAAAATATTTATTTTTTTAGATTTTTTTTGTATAATAATACAAAAAAAGATTTGTAAAAAAAATAAATGATAGTTATTTATTTGCTTTTATTTAAAAAAAGATAAACTACTATAAAATAATTGTTAATTTATATATTATGTTTTATAAAAAACTTATTTAGACTTAATAAAAATTATAATAATCTTTAATAATAACAAAAAAAATGAAAAAAAAAATAGCAAAATTTTTTGAATATATACTATTTAAAAGCAGATTTTTTATTGTACTTGCTGTTTTAGGTTTAGCAATTTCATCTATTTTTACATTTATATGGACATTTATAAATTTTACATTATTTAGCTTAAATGACCTTACAGATAAAAAACTTATTGTACAATTAATAACTTCTGTTGATCTTTTTCTTATATGAATTATCACATTAATTGTCTCATTTAGTTTGTATGAAATTTATTTAAAATCTGATAATACAACAGTAAAATTACCAAAAGCTTTTATTGTTAATAATTTATATGATTTAAAAGAAAAACTTACATCTGTAATTTTAATAATCTTAATAATAACTTATTTTCAATATTCCATTGAACTTACTTATAAAGATTCTTATGAATTATTAGCATTTGCATTTGGTATTTTTTTAATAAGTTTAAGTATTTATTTTTCTAAAAAAAAGTAGAATGTAATTTAATTACATTCTACTTTTTTTAATATTTTATTTTTCTAATTCTTCTTTTTTCTTTTCATTAATTTCTTTTATTTTTTCTGTTATTTTATCTTGTTTTTCATTTTCTTCTTGTTTTTCTTTTAAATTATTACTTCTTGCTTTTATTTTATTCATTTTTGATATAAAAAAAGCTTTTAGTCTAATATTTCAATCATTTGACATTTTTGAAAAAGTTTCTTTTTTGTCTATAATAATATAAGGTAAAATTCTAGTTTTATAAATACTTCTTATAGCTTTTATCTCTACAAATTTCTCATCAAAATTTCATTCTATTATAGCTTTTTCAAGAGTTTCTATAATAGTTTTTTGTTCTTCTTTTCTTTGTTCTAAAATTTTTAAAATCACTTGTTTATCATCTTCTTCCAAATCTTTTCTTATAAAATCTTTCAAATCTCAATATTCTTCTCAATCTAATTTTATATCTTCCAATTTTTCTTCCATAGTTTTTTCTCCATTTTCAAAATTATTTTCTTCTAAGTTAGATTCTTTTTCCATAATTACAGAATTATCTTTTTCTGAGTTATTACTTTCTAATTTATTATCTGTACAAGAAACTAAAGAAAAAGTAATAAATAACATAATAATTATTTTTTTCATAATATTTTTTTAAATAAATAAATCTTTTTAACTAAATAATTATATTTTTTTTCATAAAAAAATCAAACATTTTAGATTGACAAGAAAAGATTATATTTCATTAAATGTTAAAAAAAGTAAAGTAAATCTAAACACTAACAATTTCACTTTCAAAATTATCCAAACTTTTTACTTCAATTAAATTGTCTCAAATATCTTTTAAATCATCAATATGGCTTATCAAAATAATTTGACTAAATTTTGTTTCCAATTTTTTTAAAGCAAGTAAAATATTTTCTTGTCTTACTTTGTCTTGACTTCATAAAACTTCATCTAAAATTAAAAAGTTGATTAAATTTCAAGTATTTGTAATACTTAGATTTTGACCAAGAGCTATTCTAAGACATAAATTAGCCAAATCTTGTTCACCTCAAGAATATAAATCTAGAGATTTTTCGTCGATTTTTATTCTGTATTCTGTATCCAAACTAATCGAAGTATATTTATTATTTGTTGCTGTTGCAAAATAATTTGATGCTAAAAATTCTATTTTTGGTTTTAAAAAATTAAGTAAATAAATAGAATAATCAGAAAAAATTCTTTGTTTTAAATTGAGTAAATCTAAATCTTTTAAAATATTATTTTTCCTTTTTTCTTTTTGTTTATTATTTTCTTTTTCAGTATTTTTAATAAAAATTTGTTTATCTAAAACATTTATTTCATCTTTAAAAAATCATAATTTTTCTGTTTTTTCCAAAATTATTTTATTAAAATTTTCTTGTTTTAGTTTTAATTTTAAAAAATTTTGCTTATCAAAATTAATTTCTTCTAAATTTTTTTCCAAATCTTTTTTTTCTAATTTTTTTTGTTCTAAATCATTTGAAAAATCTTTTAAATCTTTTTTTAAAATATCAATTTTTTTAATTTCTCATTCTAAAATTCTCAATTTTTTTGTTTCTAAATTCAGCTTTTCAAAATCTAAAATTAATTTATTTAAAATTTTTTCATCAAAATTAATATTTTTTAATTCTAATAATTTTTTATTAATTAAATCAATATTTTCTTTTTTATTTTTTTCTAAATCTTGTAATCTAATTAATTTTTTTTCTGCTTCTTCCAAATCATTTTTTATTTTTTCAAGTTCCAAAATTTTTTCTCACAAATTTTTTTCTTCTATTTCTAATTCTTTTATTTTTTTCTTTTTTTCATTATAAATAACTATTTTTTCTTCTCTTTTTTCATTAATTATTTTTAATAAATTTGGTGCATAATCTCATAACTCCCTTTTACAAGTTGGACATTTTGCACTGCTTGCCAATTTTTTTATTTCTTCAAGTTCATTTTTTATTTGTTTTCATTCTTCCAAAATTATTTCTAATTCTTTTTCAAGTCCAAATTTTTTTTGTAATATTTCTTTTAAATTTTTATTTTTTTCTTCTAGATTTTTTTCTATATTTTCTTTTGTAGCCCCTTTTTCATTAATAGGTAAAAAGGATTTCGGCCCCTTGTGGGTCATGCTGTCAAGTGCAGGAGAGAGGGATTTAATTTCTAAAAAAATTTCTCTTATTTTCTTTTCTAATTCAATTTTTTCTTTTTCTAATATTTGTTTTTGTTTAAAAAAAATTTCTTCTTTTTTCAAAATATCTATTTTTTCTTTCAAAATTTTTTCTGTTTCAAAAATATATTTTTTTTCTTCCAAAATTTGTTTTTTTTCTTCCAAATTTTTTAATTCTTCTTTTATATTTTCTATATTTTTTTTCAAATTTTCTTGTCTAATTTTTATTTTTTCAAATAAATTAAAATTATTTTCAAAATTTTCTTTTATTTTTTCCTGAATTTTAAATTCTTTTTCTTGCTTAAAAAATTCTTTTTTCTTTTCTTCTAATTGTTTTTTAAATTCCTTTTCTTGCTTTTCTAATTCAGTTTTTTGCTTAGAAAATTCTATTAATTCTTTTTTTATTTTTTCTAAATCAAAATTTTCTAATTCAGATTTTATTATTCTAAGTTCAGTTTTTTTAGAATATTCACACTTTGAAAAATCTCTTATAATTTTTTCTAATTTATCAATTCATAAAATAGAATTTATAAGACTTTTTCTAGCTGATTTATCTCAAGAAAAAACTGATAAATCTTTTTGTTTTGTAAAAACTGATTTTAAAAAAATTTCTCTTGATACTCAAAAAAGTTTTATTAAAAAATTAGTTATTTCAGTTCATCAAACAATTTTTAAAGATTTTGGTCAAAAAAGTAAATCTTCTCTTTCTAAAATAAAATCATTTTCAAATTTTTTTATTCCTTTATCAATAATTCTAACAACTCTATATTGGTCTCAAGAAAAAACAAAATTTAACTCTATTTTTGAAGGTTTTCTATCATTTAAAAAATAACTTTTAAAATCTAGCGTGACTCCTCTAGAAAAGTCCTTATTTCAGGCACCAAAAAGACAAAATCAAATTCCATCAATTATACTTGATTTTCAGCTTCAATTTTTACCAAAAATAATTGTGAAACCTGATTTTAAATTTATTTCTTCTTGTCTAAACCTTCTAAAGTTTAAAAATTTTATTGATGTTAATTGCATATTGTGTCTAAAATTTTTAATTAGTAGTGTACTGTAACCTCTTTCTCCCTAAAAAGGGAGAGAGAATTCAAGAGAGAGGGATTATTTTAAATATTTTCCTGCAAATTTATTAGTTAGAGCTACAAAATCTGCTATATTTTCTAATTCTCCTCATTCCAGTAAAATGGCTTGATTATAAGCATATTTTATCATATCAGATAATTTTTCAGATTTCAAATCTTTTTCAAATTCAGCTTTCATAGATTTTACAAGTCCAGTATTTGGATTTAATTCTAAAATTCTTTTTTGTTCAGGAACTGGTTGCCCCATAGTTTTCATCATTTTTTCCATTTCAGGATTTACTCATCATTCTGGAGTTTTCAAAGCTCAAATAGCTTCTCAAAGATTTTCATTTAATTCAACTTTTTCTATTTTATCAGCTGAAATAGTATTTTTTGTAAGTTCTAAAAAATCTTTAAAATCTTTTTTTACTTCTTCTTTTTTTTCTTTTTCTTCTTTAGAATCTTGTTTTAATTTTATATCACTTGAAGTTATAGATTTTAATTTTGCTTTTTTGTATTCATTAAAATTTTGAACTAAAAATGAATCAATTGGGTCAGTTAAAAGTAAAACATCAACATTATTTTCTCTAAATTGAGACAAATATGGACTTGCTAAAACTTCTGATTCAGATTTTCAAACAACATAATAAATTATTTTTTCTTCTGTAGCCCCTTTCTCCCCATCAGGGAGAGAGGATTCAGGAGAGAGGGTAATTGAATTTTCTAAATATTCATCTAAACTAATATTTTTTCATTCTAAATTTTTAAATTTCAAAATTGAAGCAATTTCTTCTTTTTGTTCTCAAGTTTCATAATAAACTCATTCTTTCAAAAGTTTTGCATAATTTTCTAAGAAAATATCATAGTTTTTTTCATCATTTTTCATAGATTTTTTTAGTTCAGCTAAAACTTTTTTAACCAAACCTTTTTTTATTTTTTCAAGTGAAGAATTATTTTGCAACATTTCTCTTGAAATATTCAAAGGTAAATCAGAAGTTTCAACAACTCAAGAAACAAATCTCAACCAAACAGGAAGTAATTCTTTTGCATTTTCCAAAATCAAAACATTTTGAATATAAAGTTTTGGTCAATATTCTTTGTTTGGATCACTCAAATCATTGAACATATTTTTTTGCATTGGAACAAAAAGCAAAGATTTATAACTTACCATTCATTCAATATTTATGTGTGAATAAGTCAAATATTTATTAAAATCCATACTTATAGATTTATAAAATTCTTCTAATTCTTCTGGTTTTATTTCAGATTTATTTTTTTTCCAAATAGCTTTAGATTCATTTATTTGTTCCCATTTTTTTCCTTTAATTACTTCTTTTCAATCCTTTTCTTCTTTTTCTTCAACTTCTAGCATAATTGGAGTTGGAGCATAATTAGAATATTTTTTTACTAATTCTTTTATTTTCCATTCACTTAAAAGTTCTTTATTTGCTTCATTTAAAAAAATTTCTACTCTTGTTCATCTTTCTTTTTTTTCTCCTGAAACAAGTTCATAACCAGTTTTTCAGTCAGAAATCCATTTATTTGCTTCACTTTCATTAGTTTTACTATCAACTTCTACTTTATCAGCTACCATAAAAGCTGAATAAAATCCAACTCAAAATTGTCAAATAAGATTATGTTCAGAGCCTTCTTTTGCTTTTTTTAATTTTTCTACGAATTCTTTTGTTCCAGATTTTGCAATAGTTCAAAGATTTTTTTGTAAACTTTCTTTATCCATTCAAATCCCATTATCTTCTATAATAATAGAATTATTTTTTTCATTTACATTTATTTTTATTTCAAATTTTTCTCAAGCTTTTAAAAAATTTGTATCAGTTAAAGATTTGATTCTAGCTTTATCAATAGCATCAGAACTATTAGAAACAACTTCTCTTAAAAAAATTTCTTTATTAGAATAAATAGAATGTGTCAAAAGTTCTAATATTCTACCAGTTTCTGCTTCAAAATTGTGTTTTTTTGTCATTTTTTTTTATTAAATTATTTAAATATATTAGCACACTAGTTTTTTTTGTGCTAATATATTATTTATTTTTATTTTTTAGTCAAATATTTTTTCCTACATTCTAGTTCAAAGTGCGCAATTTTCTTGAAAAAATAAAAAAATTAACTTTTTAAAGTTAATTTTCTATTTTTTATTAAAACTAATATTTTCTACAAACCTTAGTTTATCATTATTATTTTCAGAATATTCTACAAATAATCTATAATTCAAAACTTTTATTGTTATTATAAATTTATTATTTTCTAGTGGTTTATAGGCAATTATTTTTTCTTCTTGTAAAGATTTTTCAATATTATTTTTAATATCAAAATAAAAATTTTTAGCAATTTTTATATAATTTTCTCTTATTATATCTTCATAATATATTCAAGTATCACTATACATTTTTAAGTAACTATTTTTATAAGAAATAATAAATTTTTCGATTGTATCTTTAGCTTGTTTTCTTAAAATTATTTTATACATAAGCTAATTCTTTAACAATTATTTTTTTATTTGCTCTTTTTTTATTTAGTTCTAAAATCATTCCATCAGCACTTTTTTCTATAAAATGCTCAAAATGATAATCTAATTCTTCAAAAGCTAAATCTCAATATTGTTTTTTTGTCATAATTTTTAAAATTAATTTTAAAATATAAACTTATTATATTTAAAAAAATATTTTTTGCAAAATAAAAAAATTAGTTAAATTTTTTAACTAATTTTTATAAATCAAAAGGTATAAAAATCATAGAAATAATGAAAGAAAAAAATCAATTAGAACTTTCTAAAACAACATCACTTACATCTAAATCATTTATTTTATTATTTATTCCATCTGATGTTATAGATAATATTTCTCAGCTTTCAATTGGTCTTTTATAAAAAAACATAAAAATTAAAGTAAAAATTATTATTAAAATAGGATATACATATCATAAAAAACTATTTGTAATAATATTAATTATCCAATTTTGTCATATTACATAAAAAATCAAACCTCATAATAAAACTAAAAACATTATAACTATAATATAAAACATATTTTTAATAATATCTTTCCTTTTCCTATAAAATAAGAGCAAATATATCATTAAAAAACCTATAATATTAGTTATTAAAAATATTCTAATATCTTTTATAAAATTATTTTTAACTTTTCCTAATTCTTCTTTTAAAGATTTTCAAAAAATTTTTATATCTTTAACATTATTTTTTGTAGAAAAATATTTTTCTATATTTTTATCTATATTATTTTCAATTTTTTCTCTTGATTTACCTTTTATTTTATTTAATCAAGTTTTATCAAGAAATCATCAGAGTTTTGTATTTTTATTAGCATAATCATTTAACTTTTCATCAAAATTATTTATTTTATTTTTAACTTCATACTTTAAATAAGTTTGTCATAATCAAAAATAAAATGATTTATTAAAAAAAGTTAAAAATAATAAAATAAAAGATATTATTAAAATGATAAAAGAACTAAATTTAATAAATGATAAAATAATTTTTTTCATATTTTCTACTTTTTATAAAAATAAACTAAAAATAATATATTTAATTTTTTAAACTAATTTTTTTTCTTAATTCTAAAATCATTTCATCAGCACTTTTTTCAATATAATTATCTAATCTCTTTTCCATTTCTTCTATAGAAAAATATTTTTTTCAATCTTTTATATAAACCATAATTATAAAATTAATTTTAAAATATATTTTATTTTTTATTAAAACTAATATTTTCTACAAATCTTAGTTTATCATTATTATCTTCAGAATATTCTACAAATAATCTATAATTCAAAACTTTTATTGTTATCATAAATTTATTATTTTCTAGTGGTTTATAGGCAATTATTTTTTCTTCTTGTAAAATATCTCTCATACTAAAATATATTTCTCTTTGAAATTTTTTAGAATTTTTTACATAATTTTCTATAATTAAATCTTCATAATATATTCAAGAGTCATTAAAGCTTTTTATAAAAAAAATTTTATAATTATCTATAAAATTAAAAATTTTATTGTGAATCTCTTTAGGTATTTTTACTTTATACATAAGTAAGTTCTTTATTAGTTAATTTTACTTTTTCTTTTTCTGCTCTTGCTTTTTTAAGTTCAAAAATCATTTCTTTTGCACTTTTTTCAATATAATTATCTGTAATTTTTATTGATTCTTCAATAGTAAAATATTCTACTCAATCTTTTATATAAACCATAATTTTTAAAATTAATTTTTAAATATATTTCCATTATATTTAAAAAAATATTTTTTGCAAAATAAAAAATTAGTTAATTTTTTAAACTAATTTTTTTTCTTAATTCTAAAATCATTTCATCAGCACTTTTTTTGATAAAACTTTCAAAATGCTTATCCATTTCACATAAATTTAAATCTCAATATTGTTTTTTTTTCATAATTTTTTAACTAATTTTTATTTTAAAACTTTTGATTTTATAAAAGAAGATATTGTTTTATATCAAGATTTTTCAACTTTTTTTTGTAATTTTATTTTCTCTAAAGCAGAAACTCTAAATCTTATTATATTATCTTTTTTTTCTTTATATTCTTGTTCTGCCTTTATTAAATTTGGTAAACTTTTCAATAAATTAACCAAATCTTCATTCAAAAATTCTTGTTCTATTTTTGCAGTTTTACAAATAATTTTACTTATTTCTGAATCAATAGGCTCAATAAAATAAGAATATTTTTTATTATCAACTTCAATATAATTTTTTATTGTCATAATTTTTAAATTAAAGAATTATTTTTTAGTATTTTATATGTTTGTTTTTTATAAAAACTTTTGCAATCATTATTATGTATTGGTATAATAATATCACTCTGTAAAATTTTATTTTTAAATTTCACATGACTTCACTTTGCATTTATTTTTTCAAATCATAAATTTTTTAAAACAAATTCTAACTCATTATATTTCAAAGATTCAGGATTATTCTCAAATTTTTCAAATATTTTTTCTTTTTTAGTCATATTTTTATTAATTAACAAAAAAATATAGCTACATAATATTTATGTAGCTATATTTGTCAAAAGTTTTTTATTAAAAATCATCTCATCTGTACTTTTTTCAATATAATTATCTAATTTCTTTTCCATTTCTTCTCTAGAAAAATAAAAAAATTAGCTAAAAAATTAACTAGTTTTCTACTTTGTAGCCTCTTTCTCCCAGCAAGGGAGAGAAAATTCAAGAGAGAGGGAAAATCCACTACACTCTCGTACTACTTCATTTATCATCTTTATCATCAGTTTCAACCTCTGCATCAACTACTCAGTCATCATCTTTTTTATCTTCTGGTTTTGCTTCAGTTGCCCCTTCTGGAGTAGCTCAAGCTTGGTGAAGTTTTTGTCATACTTTCATCATAACATCATTTAGTTCTTTTGTTGGTGCCTCAAAATCTTCTTTTGTTGCATCAGCTTTTGCTATAATATCTTTTACAGTTTTTATTTTTTCTTCAAGTTCTTTTGTATCAGCTTCATCTATTTTATCTTTATTATCATTAATCATTTTTTCAGCTTGATAAACTGTTGATTCTGCCATATTTCTAGAGTCTACTGCTTCTTTTCTTTTTGTGTCTTCTTCTCTTTTTTCTTCTGCTTCTTTTACTAAAGCATCAACTTCTTTTTCATCCATACCTGTTGAACCTTGAATTGTAATATGTTGTTCTTTTCCTGTTGATTTATCTTTTGCTTTTACTGTTAAAACTCAGTTTGCATCAATATCAAAATGTACTTCTACTTGTGGAGTTCATCTTGGAGCTGGAGCAATTCAATCTAAAATAAATCTACCTAAAGTTTTATTATCAGCTGCCATTTCTCTTTCTCATTGAACAACATTTATTTCTACACTTGGTTGATTATCTACAGCAGTAGAAAAAGTTTCAACTTTAGTTGCTGGAATTGTAGTATTTCTTTCAATCATTTTTGTTGCAATTCCTCACATTGTTTCAATTCATAAAGAAAGTGGAGTAACATCAAGTAATAAAATATCAGTAACATCACCTCAAATTATACCAGCTTGAACAGCAGCTCAAAGTCATACAGCTTCATCTGGATTAACACTTGAATTTGGTTTTTTTCCAAAAAATTCTTCAACCTTTTTTTGTACCATAGGAATTCTTGTAGAACCTCAAACAAGTACAACTTCATCCAAATCTGAAGCAGAAAGTCCAGCATCTTTTAATGCTTTTTTACAAGGTTCTATACTTCTTTCAACCAAATCTGCAACTAATTCTTCGAATTTTGCTCTATCAATAGTTATTAAAAGATTTTTTGGAACACCATTTGCAACAGTTATATATGGTAAATTAATATCATATTGAGTAGTTGAAGATAATTCTTTTTTACATTTTTCAGCTTCATCTCTAACTCTTTGAAGAGCCATAGGATCATTTCTCAAATCAATTGCTTCTTGTTTATTAAACTCATCAATAATATAATCTAAAACTCTTTTATCAAAATCATCTCAACCTAAATGAGTATCTCAATTAGTAGATAAAACTTCAAAAGTTCCTTCTTCAGATAATTCTAAAATAGAAATATCAAAAGTTCAACCTCAAAGGTCAAAAACAGCAATTTTTTCATTTTTACCTTTTCAAGCTCAATAAGCTAAAGCAGCAGCAGTTGGTTCATTTACAATTCTTTTAACTTCAAGTCCTGCAATTTTTCAAGCATTAATAGTAGCTTGTCTTTGGTCATCATTAAAATAAGCAGGAACAGTAATAACAGCTTCTGTTACTTTTTGTCCTAAAAATTTTTCAGCATCTTCTTTCATTTTTCAAAGAACATAAGCTCAAATTTCTTCTGGTCTAACATCTTTTCCATCAAATTTTATAAGTGCTTCTCAATTAGGACCTTTTACAACTTCAAAAGGAACATTTTTAATTTCTTCAGTTACTTCATCATATTTTCTACCAATAAACCTTTTAGCAGAATAAATAGTATTAGCAGAATTAGTTATTTGTTGTCTTTTTGCAGAAGTACCAACAATAATATTTCCATCTTTTGTTTTAGCAACAACAGAAGGAGTAGTTCTATTTCATTCAGCATTTGGAATAACTTTTGCTTGTCATCATTCCATAACAGCAACACAACTATTAGTTGTTCCTAAATCTATTCAAATTATTTTTCACATAGTTTTTTAGTTAAATTTTTAAAATATTTTTAGCCTCTTTTTTTTTGGCACAATTATATTATATTAATTTTTTTATTAAGTCAAAAGTTTTTTAGCACTTTTTTGGTTTATGTGCTAATTTTGTTTTTTTTACAAGAAAAAAGAACAATTTTTTTGTTCTTTTTAAAATTTTTTATAAATTATTTTACATACATTTTTATGTTTGGTCTAGCTGAATTTCAAGATTGATAATACCAGCTAGTATATCAACACGGATTTCAGGAAACTGTTTGCCATCTAGTTCAATTATTTGAATTATCTCTAAGCCATACATCTCTAACTCACCAATGAGATATAGTATATCAAAATCAATATCATCAATTAGAAATATATCAACTTAAATTTGAATCATATTCTTTTGAATATAATCATTTAGTACTAGCTTTTGCTACTCAACTATAATCAAAAATAAATGATTTAGAATATAAAGATTCATCACATTTTTTAGTTCAAACAGATTTAAATCTAAATTGTTCTCATTTTAAAGAATTAATTTTCACATCACTTATTTTAACTCAAGTATTTTTAGAAAATATTATTTTTAAAAGATTCTTTTAAATCTTCTTTCTTATAAAAAATCACATTCATAAAAGTAAAGATAAAATTATTAAAATAGTTTCTGTTGGTCAAGCAGTTGGTAAAGAATCCACAATAATTACATCATTAGTATTATTACTATTTTCTAATTTATCTTTTATTTCTTTGTTTTTAGATTTTATTTTTTCAGCTATATTATTTTTTATTATTTTTTCCTCTTTTAATTTTTTTTCTAATTGCTTTTGTTTTTCCTTTTTTATTATTTCATTTTGAATCTTTATTTTTTCTAAAACATCTTTTTTTGTTTTTTCATTTTTTTCTTTTTCTTTATTATTTATAACATTTTTATTCTCTATATTTTTTTCATTTTTTATGTTATTTTTATTTTCTAAACTTTTTTCTTCTATTTTAAAAAATTCTAAACTTTTTTCATCTGTTTTTTCATCTTTTTTTAATATATTAAAATCTTTTGGTGTAATAAATTCTAAAGAAGCATTATAACCTTGTTTTATTGAATTTCACTCAATATCTAAAAGTTCTAAAACTGTAATTTTATAATTTTTTTCTAGTTCTAAATTTTTATCTAAAAAAATTTTAACTTTATTTTTATTAAAAATTTCAGCTTTTTCAATAAGTAACTGATTTTCTAAACTATCTATAATTTTGAAAGATCCAATTAAAAAATTTGTTTCTTTCAGGTCTTTATTAAAATTTAATTCTAAAACATTTTTAGACAAAACATCAACCTTGTCTAAAGAAAAGGTTATTTTGTCAGCTAAAGAATTTCAAACTATAGAAAAAAGCAAAATGATTGTGATTATAATTTTTTTTAACATAATATTTTTTTTTAAAATAAATTTTGTATTTTTGATATTTTTCCTTAAAATACATATAACAAAAGTATTATAACAATTTTTATAGAAAAATACCATAAAATTATGTTGACAATTATATATAAATATTTTATATACAAAATATATTTACTAAAAAAATAAAAATGAAAAATTATTTATTCAATTTTAATAAGAAAAAAGCCTTTAGTTTAATAGAATTATTAGTTGTAATAACAATAATTTCAATTTTAGTTCTATGACTTTCAAATATGAATTTTAAATGACAACAAGATAAAGAAAAACTTGAAAAAAAAGTAAATAAAATAATCAGTATAGTTGAAGAAACACAATTTAATAGCTTAGTTTGAAAATCTGTAGAAAATTTTGAAATTCCAAAAAAGAGAAAAATAACTTTTGCAACTTGAGCTAATAATGAATTTACTTTAGAAAAATTTTATAAAACTGGTACTGCTTGGATTTCTGTTGAAAAAAATATATTACAAAATCCACAATTTTTTATAGAAAATTTTTATTGTTCTGATTTAAATTCTAGTTCAACTTGAAGTTTCCTTGGAACTGGAGAAATTATTTTTGAATGAAGAAAAATTTATCTTTCAGGTTCAACAGATTGTAGTTCAAATAATTTTCAAAAATTAGAAATAGATTTTAAATTATGAGATTTTGAAAAAAAATTAATTATAAATACTATTTCATGAAATATCACAGTTGAAAAGTTTTAAAATATGAAAAAATAATTCCCCAAAAAAAGGAAAGTAAAAAAAAATAAAATTCATTCTTAAAATTGATAAATAAAATCAAAATTTAATTGTATTTTTGAAGTTCCAAATTATTGAAAAACTTTTTTTATTATAAGCATTTTCCTTCAACATTTTTTCTTACAATTGCCCAAATACCTGGATTTTTATCCATATTTATCCAAACATCAAAACTCCCTCAATGAGCTTTTTCTACTTCTTCTAATTTTCCTTCAAAATTTTCTTTTTCTTTATCACTTCTATTTGTTCAAACAATTCTATAAATTTTTTCTATTTTTTGTTCCCAAATATCATCTGGAGTAATTATTTTTAAAGTATCTCAAACTTCAAAAATATTTTTTACTTCTACTTTTGCTAAACCTTTTTCTTCATCATATTCTCTAATTGGTCAAATAAATAATTCTGTTTGAAAACCTCCATTTCTTTCATAAAATTGTGCATTAGCTCAAGGATTTCAAGCTAAAAACCCTGGAATATATCATCTATTTGCAATAGAAAATAATTCTTGCATTGCCTCATTTACATCATAATCTTTTCCTAATTCTACAGCCTCCAAAACTTTTTTATAAACTCTTCAAACTGAAGCTAAATAATTAATTGTTTTATTTCTTCATTCAACTTTGAAACTAATTATTCAAGCTTTTTTTAAATCTTCTAAATAATCTACAGCACACAAATCTCTAGAATTCATTATATAAGTTCAGTATTCATCTTCATCAATAGCTAAAAATTCTCCTGGTCTTTCTTTTTCTTCCAAATAATAAGCTCACTCAAGAGTTTCATAAACTTTTGGTCTTCCTGTTTCTCACATTTCTTCAACCTTTCCAGATGGAGTTTTCAACACTTGATATGAATCTTTTTCTTTATAAACTTTGTATTCCCATCTACAAGAATGACTACAAGTTCCTTGATTTGGGTCCCTATTACTCAAGTAATTTGACAATAAACATCTTCCAGAATAAGCCATACAAATAGCTCAGTGAACAAAAGCTTCTAATTCCATTTCTGGAACTTTTTCGTGAATTTCAGCCATTTCTTTTAAAGAAATTTCTCTACTTAAAATAATTCTTTTAATTCCCATAGTTTGCCAAAATTCTGCTTGAGCCCAATTTGTGTTATTTGCTTGAACTGATAAATGAATTTCAACATCTGGAAAATCTTTTTTCACCAAATGAATAAGTCAAGGGTCAGACATAATAAAAGCATCTGGATTCATTTCAACCATTTTTTTAAATTGTGCTAAAAATGGTTTTATTTTCACATTATGAGCATAAATATTTGCAGTAAAATAAATTTTTTTGTCCAAATTATGAGCATATTCAACAGCTTCTTTTAGAGTTTTCATAGTAAAAGCATTTGTTCTAGCTCTAAGAGAAAACATAGGAGCACCAACATAACAGGCATCAGCTCAATAAGCATAAGCATATTTCAATTTTTCAAAATCTCAAGCTGGTAAAAGTAATTCAAGTTTTTTTGTCATTTTTTTTTATATAATTAAATAAATATTTTTCCTTTAAAAATTTTTTGTATAATATATATTTTTTTTTATAAAAATCAAATTTTATTTATCATCTAAAAATTCTTCCAAATCTTTTAAAAATTTTTTAATATCATTTTTTTCTAATTTTTTATTTAGAAAATTTTTAAAAAAGTTTTCTAAATATTTTTCGAAATTATCTCAAACTAAAACTGAATATTTATTATATAATTGTTCAAAAATAATTTTTTGGCTTTCAGTTAAATTAAGTTTTTGTTTTACTCCCTCTCCCCACAAGGGAGAGGGTTGGGGTGAGGGTAAATATAAAAAAATTTTTTCAAATAATTTTTCATAATCAATATTTTCTTTTAAAAAATTTTTAGCTTTTAAAAAATCAAAGTTTTTTGTTTCTTCTCAAATCATATCAACAGGAATTTTCAAAATAATTCTTGGTAGCTCAAATTTTTCTGCCACAAGTTCAAATCAATAACTTTCCATATCAACAAAATCTTCTTCAAAAATTTCTTTTTTATCATAAATTATTTTTTCACTACTTGCAATAGATTTTATTTTAGAAAATTCAAAAAATATTGGAACAATTAATTCTTTATTATTTGCCAAATTTTTTATTCTTCCAACTTGAATACATTTTTCTATTTCCTTTTTATATCAACAAACTCAAATATTAACAATAAAATCAAAATCCTGATTTGTTAAAAATTCTGTTAAATTAAGAATTGTTTTATAATTTCACATTCAAGATTCAAAAAATTTTATTTCTAATTTTTTTATTTTCAAACTTTTTACTTTTTCTTTAATTATTTTAAGTTCAGAAGATAAAGCAGAAACTATTAAAATCTTTTTTTTAAATAATATCTCTTTTCACATATTTTTTATTGATAATAAAATTATTTTATATATAATACTTTTAATATTAATAATTGCAAAAAAATGAACCAAGAAAAAGTTAGATTACAAAAATATATGAGTCAAGCATGAATTTGTTCAAGAAGAAAAGCTGAAATTTATATAGCTGATTGACTTGTAAAAATTAATGGTGTAACAGCCAAAATTGGACAATCTATAGTTGTTTGAGTTGATAAAATTACTTTGGAAGACAAACTTGTAAAAGAGCAAAAAAATATGGTTTATTATAAAATGAATAAACCAAGATGAATTGTTACAACTTGTGCTCAAGCTGAAGAACAAAATATTGTAGATTTGCTAAATGTTGAACAAAGAATTTTTCCTATTTGAAGGCTTGATAAAGAGACAACTTGATTAATTTTATTAACAAATGATTGAAGACTTTGAAACTATTTAATTCACCCAAGATATAATCACGAAAAAGAATATATGGTTGAAACTTATGATTTTATAGAAGAATTTGATTTAAAAAAAATGGAAGAATGAATATTTATGCTTTGATGAAAAACTAAAAGATCTAAAATAAAAAGATTAAATGATAAAAAATTTCTTATAACTTTAACAGAATGAAAAAATAGACAAATAAGAAGAATGGTTGAAAAAATATGACATAGAGTAAAAAAATTAAAAAGAGTAAGAATAGAAAATATTTTACTTTGAAATTTGGAAGTTTGAGAATATAAAACTTTAACAAAATTTGAAAAAGATGAATTATTTAAAAAAATTTGAATAGAATAAAAAAACTTGATTTTCTAAAAATCAAGTTTTTTTATAAATTTTATTTTTTCTTTCTTAAAAATGCTGGAATATCTAAATCATCTTCCATTTTTACAGGTGATTTTCATTTAGAACTTGTAGAAGTTGTAGTTTGAGTTTTAGGACTAGAAATTCTTGAATCACTAATTGCTCTTTTGCCAAAAGGAGCATTAGCAATTTTTGGTTTTTCAATAAAAGCTTGATTAGAATTTTCATCAAAACCAGTAGCAACAACAGTTATTTTCAATTCACCAGTAAAATCTTCACTGATAGTTGCACCAAAAATAATATTAGCATCAGGATCAACACTTTCAGTAATTATTTTTGCAGCTTCATCAACTTCAAACATTGATAAATCAGTTCAACCTGTAATATTGAATAAAAGTCATTTAGCTCAAGCAATAGATAATTCTAAAAGTGGAGAATCAATAGCTGAACGAGCAGCTTCAACAGCTCTATTTTCACCAGAACCATAACCTATTCACATAAGAGCAGAACCAGCACTATGCATAACTGACCTAACATCAGCGAAATCAACATTAATCAAACCAGGTTGAGTAATCAAATCTGAAACTCATTGAACTCATTGATTTAAAACTTCATCAACTATTGAAAAAGCATCTAAAAGTGGAGTTTTTTTATCAATAATAGAAAGAATTCTATCATTTGGAATTGTGATTAAAGTATCAACTTTTTCTTTCAAAGTATCATAACCTTCTAATGATTTTGCCATTCTATTTTGACCTTCAAAAGAAAATGGTTTTGTAACTACTCAAATTGTCAAAGCTCAAAGAGATTTTGCAAGTTCAGCTATAACAGGAGCAGCTCCAGTACCAGTTCATCAACCAAGTCCACAAGTTATAAAAACCATATCAGCTCATTCTAAAACAGCTTTTATTTCTTCAGAAGATTCTTCTGCTGATTTTTTACCAATTTCAGGACTAGCTCAAGCTCAAAGACCTCAAGTTACAGCTTTTCAAATATTTATTTTTGTAGGAGCTAAAGAATTATAAAGAGCCTGAGCATCTGTATTTATAGAAATAAATTCTACTCATTCAAGACCTCATTCGATCATTCTATTAACAGCATTTTGTCAACCTCCTCATACTCAAACAACTTTTATGTTTGCAACAGGAGAAATTCCAGAACCAATATTTACTTCTTCAACAGCTGGAGCTGAGAATTTATTTGATAGTAAATTTCTTAATTTATCATCTTTTACCATAATTATTTTTTTATTATTAAATTAAATTTTTAAACTTTTCCTGTAGCCCCTTTCTTCCCTGTAAGGGAGAGAAGATTCAGGAGAGAGGGCTTTTTTAAAAAGGCATAATCTTTTTAAACATTTTTATAATAGAATCTATAAAATTTAGTTTAAAACCAAAAGATTCTTTAGTATATTTGTTTGCTAAAATCAAAGTTCCTATTACAGAAGCAAAAATCGGGTCACTTATTGAAGTACTAGTTAAAGAATCTTTTTCAATTGGAGTTCAAACTGCAACTGGTAATCTAAGAATTTCTTTAGCTAAATCAACAGTTCATTTCATTTTTGAACCTCATCAAACTAAAACTGCTCATTCAGGAAGCATTCAATCTTTTCAAATATATCTTAATTCTTCTCTAATAAAATTAAAAATTTCTTCATATCTAGCTGTTACAATTTTCGATAAATAATCAGTTTCAACTTTTCATTCTTCATTATTAGAAATCTTTTTTAAATCAATTTCTTTAGAAATAAGTTCTTCTTCATTTCTATTAACTTCTGCAAATTCCAATTTTAATTTTTCAGCTGTATCAATAGAAACTCTAGTTCAAAGAGCAATATCATTAGTAACATTTTCTCATCATACTGGAATAACTTTTGCAAATTTCAAACTTCCCTCTTCATAAACAGTAATACCTGTAGTAGAAGCTCAAATATCAATAGTTACAACTCATAATTCTTTTTGTCTTTTAGACAAAATTCATTCAGGAGCTGAAATTAAATTTGGATAAATATCATGAATTTCTATTCAAACATCTCCAATTGCTTTTTTAATATTATTAAGCATACTAGAATTCATAGCAAAAATATTTGCCTTTAATTCCAATTTTCTAGCAGACATTCCAATAGGACTTCTAATTCAAGGTTCCAAATCTACAGTGTAATAATCTGGAATAACCTTTAGAATTTCTTTATTAGAAAGGTCTACTCAGTTTTTTGCCATATCCATAACTCTGTCAATATCATCATATTCTATTTCATCACCAGAAACAGAGACAACTCATTTACTTTCAAAAACTTCTAAATGTGAAGAATTAAAAGAAATAGTAGCTCAAGCAACTTGTTCTCAAGCAATTTTTTCTGCTTCTTCAAGAGATTTATCAAGATTGTTTTTAAATTCTTCCATATCTAAAATATTTCCTTTTCTAATAGCAGTAGATTCTACTATTCAAATTCATAAAACTTGGAAGTTTTCTTTATTTTCTTCACCAAATTGTCATATAATCGTTCTAATTTTTGAACTTCATATATCAATAGAGGCAATTAAATTGTTTTCTAAACTCATTTTTTTCAAAAGTTATTTTTATAAATTTTTATTGTTCAAAATTTGTATACATTTAGTCTTGTTTACTTTAAAAGAAACTTCATATAACTAAAACTAAAAATATTAAATTTCTAAAAGGAATTATACTCCAGAAAAAAAGTTTTTAAAGATATATTTTTTTTTAATGTTAAAAACTTTTTTTTAAATAGTCTAAAGTCTTTAAATGTTGTTCAAGCATTGTTTTAAAATATTTTTTATTATTTAGTCAAGGAGTTTTTATTGAATTAAAAAAAGACTTTTTATTATCTGAGAATAAAATTATTGGATAATAGTTATTATCTAATAAAATTTTATTTATCAAAAACCTTCAAGTTCTTCAATTTCAATCTATAAATGGGTGAATTTTTTCAAATTTTAAATGAAATAAATATGCAAGTTCTAATGGAAATAATATTTTTTTATTTTCTTTGTACCAAATAATCAAGTTTTTTAAATCTTTTTCTACATTTTCTGGACTTGAAGTAATATCATTATTTACAGTATTTTCTACTTTTTTAAATCATCTTGGGTATTTATCTCAACAATTCATAAATAAATTTTTTGTCAAAATATGATAAACTTTCTTAATATTTGCAATATTAAAAATAAAATCTTCATTCATAAAATCAAAAACTTTTTTTGAATTTTTAACTTCTAAAATTTCATTTTTATTTGTATGATTTGATTTTTTATTTTCAAAAATTTTAAAAATTTCTTCCTGTTTTATTTTACTTCATTCTGTTCTATTTGATTCATAAACAAATTTTTGTATAAAATTTATATTATAAAAATAATCAAATTTATTTTTTTTCTCAAAATTTAATTTATTAAAAAGAATTTTGGAATCAAAAACAATTTTTTCTAAACTATTTTTAGTATAAATTTTATTTTCAAACAAACTATAATTTTCTAAGTTTTTTATAAATTCAAATTCTTTTTTAGTTAAATTTAAAATATCATTTTCTCATACTACATTTTTTGAAATTTTAATTGTAATACTTTTTCAATTTACTTTTTTAACAAGTAAATTTCATTTTGAAATATACATTTTTATATTTTTAATAATAATAACTCACCTAAATAGTACCACTTTTTTGAAAAAATACAATATTTTTTTAATATTTTTTATAGTTCTTCTTTATATATAAGGAAAAAAGCTAGTCACCCAAAAGGTATCACTTTTTTTGTAATTTAATTTCTAAATTTTCTATTAAATCTTTTTTTAACTTTCAGTTTGAAAATTTTAAAATATCTTGTTCTTGAGTTGGATAATAATTTTTGAAAAAATAATTTTTTAATTCTTCATCAGATTTACTATTTTCTTTAAACTTTAATCTTTCATCTTTTATTTTTGTTCTTTTATCTTGAATGAAATTAAAAATATTGAAAGTATCTTGAGAATTTAGATATTTTTGACCTAACTTAAAAAACTTTGAATTTTTAGAAATATAATTTAATCAAATATCATAATTTCTTCAATCAATATTTTCTTCACAATCTTTTTTTATTTCTCATTTTTCTAAATATAAATTTCAAAAATATGGATGAAATATCACTCATCAATCATTTATTATATTAAGTGGATTGTCTTCTCATTTTAAATGATTACAAGCATTACAATTTGGGATTAAATTATAAAAATTTATAATTCATTTATGAAAGTGATTCTTTGGGAAAAAATGGTCAAACTGAAACATTCTTTTATAAGAGTTATCTTTATTTTGTCATTTTTCAAAAAATATTAATGGAACTTTTCAACAATAAGGACAAAATTTAATTTTCTCAGTAAATTTTTCTATTATGAATTTTCTTATTTCAATATATATTTTAGATTTTCATTTACTAGAAATATTATCATATATTTTTTTATAATTATTAACTTTATTTTTATTGATTTTAGAAAAATTAATTTCATTAGAACAAAATAATTCTTTAAAATCATTGAATTTAATCAATTGTATTGTATATCATTTTTTATATGTATTTTCTTTTTCACCTTTAAAATTTTTAAAAAACTTTTCCAATTCTTCTTTTTTTATTTCTATTTTAATCATTATTTTTTCCTTTAAAATATAATAAATTATCCCTCAAAAAATCATCTCAAATTTCTTTTTCAATATTTTCAACTAAATCTTTTTCTTTAATTTTTTCATTATTAGTAATTTCTTTTCTTCTTTTATCAGCAATATTTCAAATAATATTTTCAGCAAAACTTCCCATTAAAACTTCATTTTCAAAGAAAAATCAATCTCTAATTATATCTACAAAATTTGCTCAAAAAGATTTTTTATTTTTATTATTCTTTTTTTCAAACTCTAAAACATCTTCATATTTTTCAAATTTTCTTTTTTTATTTTCCTTTAATTCATTTATATTAGTTCAATTATAAGTTCTTATTTTTGTAAATTCAGTATCATTTGTTTTACTTCCTTTTCAATCCAAAATAATTATACATTCATTTGGTAAATCTGAAATTATAAAAGGACTATGAGTTGCAATAATAAAATGTAAATTTATTTTTGAATCCAAAGTAGAAAAAACATCAATTAATTTTTGAATGTATTTTTTTTGCCAATCTAAGTGGAGGTGTAAGTCTGGTTCATCAATAAGAATAGTAAAATGTTCTAATTTACTTCAATTTTCCTTTCACTCTCAATTATTATATTCTTCAATATCTTCAATAATTTTCATATATATATTTGTAAATCTTACTAATATAGATTTTTCTCAAGATGATAGGTCATTAAATGATTTTACTCAAGAAGATAATTTTTCAGAGCTTTTTTCTATAGGATTATTAGAAAATAACAAATCACTTTTAAATATATTTTTATTAAATAAGAAAGAAACATCACCATACTTTATAAAATCTTCAATTTTAAATTTAATATTTTTATTATTTTTTTCTTTATACTCTTGAAAAATTTCTTTAAAATCAGAAAAAAACTTTTCTTCTCTTGGCACATTATTTAAATTAAAAATTTCCTTAAAACGATTTTCAACTTTTATTTTTTTTAAATAAATATCCAAAATATGAACTAATTCTTTTATATTTTTATTATTCAATTCTCCTTTTTTTTCTAAAAAATATTCTTTTTCATATTTAACAAAAAAATAAAAAGTTCCTAATAATGCATCTAAGTTCAAAATAAAGAAATTTTCTATTTTTTTTTCATTTGTTTTTGAAAAAATATTATATATTTTCAAAATATCTTCTAAATATTTTGAAAAACCAAATCACATTCATCATCAATTTATTTTTTCTAAAAAATCATAATCCATAAAATTTTTAAAATCATAATTTTCAAGTTCTATAGATGATATAGACAAATCATAAAAAAAGTTTTCTTTTAAATTTAAAAATTTACTAAAAAATTTTTTATTCTTATATTTTTCTAAAAACACATAGACATCATAATAAAATTTATTATATTCTCCTTGAAAAAAATTAGAATGAATTGATAAATCACTATCAACACTTATCCTATCAAATTTATCAAAAACACTTATAATTGGTTTATTTCTATCCCATCAGGTAATTTCACCATTATTAAAAATATAAAAAAATTTATTCAACAACCTACTCTTCCCTCCTCAATTATTCCCAAGCAAACAATTTATTTCAAATCTTTCAGCATTTTCTTTATAATTTTCTACTCACTTATTTTTTAAATAAAATTTAATTAATTCTTGAACTTTATATTTTCCATCAAAAAAAATTTCTTCACCTTTTTTAAAAGGTAAAAAATCTTCATCAAATTTTGCTCTTGGGATAAATTTTACACCTACTTCTTCATTATTTACCATAATTTATTTTTTAAAAAATAATATTTTCAAAATTCTTGCAATTTTTTTATTTTCCTTATTTTTTCAACCTCTTTCTAAAAAACTTCATTTCAAATTTTTTTATACAAATCATAATAATAATTTCAAAAAACTTGTAATTTTTTATTTTTTGAAACATTATTTCAATCTTTTAAAAATTCAATATAATCATCTAAAAATTCTTTAGCATCTATTTTTTCAAGATAAATATTTATTAATTTTTTATAATTTTTTATATAATTTTGTTTTAATTTTTTATAACTTTCCAAACTCCAATTTAATTTAATTTTAAAATTTTCTATCCCAAAAATTCAAGAATCAAACATTATATCAAGATGAATTAAACTTTCATTATAATATGGTAAAACCTCTGCAACTTCCCTATATTTCAATAATCAAATACACCTAACTAAATGCATAATAATTATATTTTTGTTAAAATCTTCTCATAAATCTTCTCAGTAAAAATAACTACAAAGTCACCCTATTGTTGCTTTATATTCTTCAATATTTTTGAAATTCCCAGTTTTTTTATTCATAATAATTTCAATATCTTTGCTAAGCCAAAGAATATGCCCAAATTCGTGACCAATTGTTTCAATATCATAAATTTGGAAAAATAATTTATCATTATCAAGAATTTTCAAATAATTATTTAACAAATCTTCATCTAAAATTTCTTTAGTTAATTTCATTAAAGGAGCTTTTTTCTTACTTTCTAAAACCATTTTTGGAAAAGCAAAAATTTTCTTTCAAAATCTTTCAGAAATAATTTCATCATTTGGCACAACTTGAGCTGAAAATAATCAATTTAATTCACTTCCAAAATACAAAACTGGCTCACTTATATACAATTGAACTCTGTTAAAATTATCTTTTGAAAAATTATAAGATTCAATATATTTTTCTTTCAAATTTTTATATTTCCCCTCTCCTATTAGCAGAGGAGTTAGGGGTGAGCTATAAATTTTTTCATACATTTCAGAAATATTTTTTTTCACTTTTGAAGACAAAGTTTCACTATCCATAATTCTCAAATCCCATTCTGGTGCAACTCACTTTCTATATTTATCTTCATAAAATTCTAAAGGGTGAGAAATTTGTAATTCACCTTTCAAACTCATCCAAGTTTCATCTACTTTTTGCCATTTACTCAATAATTTTTTAGAATTTTTTTCTGAAAAAGCATTTTTAATTGCTGTTAAATAATTTATATAATTATTTTTTAAAGCATTTTCTCATTTTTCAACATCTTTTAAGTTTTCAATATTTTTTGATTTTTCAATATTTTCTGATTTTTCCAAATTTTCTATAAATTTTTGTAATTCAGAAATTATAAAATTAATTTCTCTAGGAAAAGCTTCAAAATAACTCAACATTTTTCATCAAACTAAAACACTATAACTTCTATCAGTTTCATTAAAATTTTCATCAACTTCAAGTAAATTTTTTTCTCTTAAAAATCACATTATTTTTTCAGAATTTCAATCAAATTTTTTATCTAAAATTTCATTTTGTTTTGTAATATGATTTTGCCAAACTGGCATAAAATTATTAAAAGCTTTTCAAACATTAAAAACTCCTGAAAAAATTTTTAATTCAAAATTGTTAATAAAAGGCTTTAATCCTTTATCAATTTCAATTTTTTGTAATTTTTCTAATTCTAAAATAAATTTTTTATAAAAATCTTCATAAATATTTTTTACATAAAAAAATGCTTTATTCAAAATTTTTATTTTATTTTCAAGTTTATTTGGTAATTTTAATCAAAGATTTTTATTATTTTTTTCTATTTCTAAAAGCATTTCTTCTAAATATAATTCAAGAGGTTCAACTTTTAATTCAGAAATTCTTGAATATGCTATAAATCTATTTTTAGAATTTTTTTTCATATTTAATTCATCTAAAAAATTATCTAATATTTCATTAGATTTAGTTCATTTTTCAGAAATTTCCCAAAGATTTTTTAAATGAAAAAAAATTTCATTTTGCACACTTATTATTTTTTTTGTATTCATTTTTTTTTTTAGTTATTTTATTATTTTTTTTTTCTTTTCTTTGTAGCCTCTTCCCTTTTGACCAAAAGGGGAGAATTCAAGTGGGGAATTATTTTATTATTTTTTTTAAGTTATTTTTTTTCTAAAAATTCTCATACAGAATATAATAATATTTCTTCATCAAAAATATTATTAATTTTTTCTAAACTTACAAATCAATAATATTTTTTATAATTATTATATTTTCCACTTTTTTCAACTTTTTCTTTTAAATTTTGTAATAATTTTGGAGTAATTTTTTTATTATTCAACTTAGATTCTATAAATAATACTTTTTTATCAGGTTTATTTAATAAAACTAAATCTATTTTAATATTTGATTTTGTTAACAAATTTCAAATTTCAAAAAATTCAAATGGTAAAATTTTATTGTTTTCTTTTAAATTTATTTCTATTAAAATTTCTCTAAATAATTCTTCTAAAGTAAATCATAAAAAAATATTTATATCAGTTTTTATAAATTCTTTTAATTTATCAAATTTTTTTATTTCAAGTAAATTTGAGTATTTATAAACATACCTAAACCAAAAAATCAAAAAACTATCTTTTATATGATAATAAGAAACTTTTGAAGTTTTTTTATCTCACACTGTAATTCTTCTATCAATTAATTCAAAATATTTTTCTAATTTATTTAAATATTTTCATAATGAATCAACTGAAATTCCTGTAATCTGTGCTATTTCTCATTTTTTATTTATTCAATTTGAAATAGCTCATAATATAGAAAAATAAGTTAGGGAACTTTTTCAAAATTCTATTAAAAATAATTCTTTTCATTCAAAAAAGAAAAAAGAATTATCTTTTATAAAATTATCAATAATTTCTGATAAAAAATCTTTCTTTGTTTCTTTATTAAAATTATTTAAAAATATTTCCACATATTTTGGTACTCATCAAAATATAGAATAAAATTCTAATAAATTTCTAGAATTAAGTAAATCATAATCTTTTAAAATTTCAATTTGTGTAATTAAAGAAAAAGGTCTCAAATAAAAACTTGCTGTTTTTCTTCAAAAAAGAGGATTAGAATAATTTTCAAAAATTTCTTTCATCAAAGTAAAATGGCTTCAAAGACAAAATAGCTTTAAATTCATTTTTTCATTATTTAAATCCCAAAAATATTGAAAATCTGAAAAAATACTAGGTTCTATTTTGAAAAAATTTTGAAATTCATCAAAGACAACTATTAATTTTTTTTCTTTTGCATAATTAAATATAAAATCTAATATTTCTCTAAAATTATTGAATTTTATATAATTAATTCATAAAATTTCTTCTATTGTTTTTTGAAAATTCAACAACAATTCTTGTTTAGTTTTATTTCATACAAAAAAATATAAAAATTTTTCTTTTTCTAAAGATTTCAATATCAATTTTGTTTTTCAAATTCTTCTTCTTCCATAAATATAAACAAATTCAGAATAATCTGAACTTAGAATTTTTTCTATTTCCTCTAGTTCATTTTCTCTATTATAAAATTTCATAGTAGTAATTTTATTAATAACTAAAATTTCTAATCTTTAGTATATCATTTTTCTTAAAAAATGCAAAAGTTATAGTACAAAAAGTTACTGTAACTTTTTGTACTATAACTTTTTTTTTATTATTTTTTATTTTTTTTAAAATCATCTTCCTTATTTTTTGCAGCCCCTTTCTCCCTAAAAGGGAGAGAGGATTCAGGAGAGAGGGCAAACTAAAAGACTTTATTTAAAAATCTTTCCCTTTACCACTTTATAACTTCCTTTTGTTACTTCAAAAACTTTTTCTCTTGTGTCTGAAACTGGTTTTGGTAATTTAGAGCTTGGTAATAATAATGCTCAATTAATATATAGTATAAATAATGGATTTCATATAATTATTGCCACAATAGTAGCTCATCAAGGTATAACTAAAATAGAAAAAAGCATTAATTTAAATCTTTCAATACTTTTTTCTTTTTCATCTAATTCATCAAAATATTTCCAATATTCTTTATTTTTTGCTTTATATTTTTTTATTTGCCCATAAATTTTTTTTAACTTTTCAGAATTTTCAGGATTTTCATCTATATTTTCTAATCATTTTTCTTCTACAAATTTTTCTATTATTTCTGAAATTTTTTTAGAATTTTCATCTAAAAATTTTGTAAGTTTTTCTTTTGGTATATTTCTTAAAATTTTTGTTATATTTTTTGAAACAAAAAATATAATTTTTCAAGTTACTTCACTAACTTTTTCATCTGCTTTTTTTAATTTTTCGAGTGGCATATTATTTTTTATTTATAATTTTAGATTTTTGATTATAAGCAAAAATTATTTTTAGCAAGTTATTTTTCTATATTTTAAAATCTTTTTTAATTTGTGAAATTGTTTTATTTCTATCTTTATCTATAATATAATAATTATAATTATTTTTTTTCAATTCTTCCAAATATTTTTTATTTGTTTTAATTAAATATTCAATTTCTAATTCTTTAACCCATTTTTCTTTTCACCAAAGTCATCTATCATAAATAATCTCTCTAATTCTATCTTTATCTTGATCAATTAAAAAAATAAAATCCATTTTTATATTTTCAAATTTATTTTTTATTTTTTCTACAAATATTGGCTGAATTGTAATTCATTCAATTACATAACTTTTCCAATCTTTATTTAATTTTATAAAATTCATAACTCATTCTAAAACATCTCAATCTCTTTTTTCTTCCATTTTAATTGTTTCATCCACACTGTATTTTTTATAATGTTCTTCTGCTGTTCAATAAAATTTAAATAAATTTTCATATTTATCTTTTGTTGTAATTGATTTCATCCAATTTCTAATTAAATCACAAGAAATATAAAAAATTCATTTACTATCAGAAATATTTTTTGCTAGCCTAGTTTTTCAAGTTCAAGGAGCTCCTCCTATAAATATTATTTTTTTTGTATTCATTTTTTTCAATTATTTTTCTAAAGTTTGCTTCACTCACAATTTATCATATAAATAAATATTTCATTTTTGTTTTAATAATCTGTAAATTAATTTATCTCAATGTTCTATTCTATCATAAAAATCTTTAGTTGATAAAATAGCATATTTTATTTTTTTATTAAAAAATATTTTTGATAAAAATTCTGCAAAAAGAGGCTTATCAATATCTCAAATAAGTAAAATATCTACAATATTATTAGTTTTTCATTCCAAATTTTCTAGCAATTCTTCATTTACTATAGCCAAATCAATAAATTTTTCTAGTTTTAAAAATTTTTTAATATCTTCAAGTGGAGAATAAGATTTTAGGAAAATATTTTTGAAATCTTCTAGTAAATAAAAATTTTTATTAATATAAAAAATTTTTTTCTTAGCATCAAATTTTGACTTTAAAAAACCTAATTCTTTTAATGAATCAAGTTCCCTTTTTACAGAATTTATTTGTTCATCAATATCTCTTGATAAAGCCCTCATATAAAATCATTCTACATTTCAAAAAGCATATTCAAGTAAATATTTTTCTAAAATTTTTGTTCTACATTTAGAACCAAGTAATCTTGATAAATCTATTTTTTTCATATTTTTTTATTACAAAATTTTTCTTTTAAATTAATTTTTTTGCTATTTCCTTAAATTGTTTTTTAGTCTTTTCTTAAATAAAAAATACCAAATCTATTATAATTTGATATTTTCTAGTCTAAAAAAAGAATAAATTAATCTTCTTCTTTTCTTTCTTTTTCTTGAGCAAAGTCTACTTTTATAGCTCTACCATCAAGTTCTACACCATCCATAGCTTCTTTTGCTTTAACAGCATCTTCTACAGAATTGAATTCTACAAATCAAAAACCTCTTGATTTATTAGTTTCTCTATCCATAATAATTCTAGCGTGTACAACTTCTGCGTGTTCAGCAAAAGCATCTTTTAAATCTTGCCAACTAAGGTTCCAAGAAATTCATCCAACAAATAGTTTTTTTGTTTCCATAAACTAAGTTATAAAAAAAATAAATATGAAATAATTTTTAATTTCTTTTTTTTCTGCTTATGAAAACATCAAATAACACTAAAAAAAATGAATAAAATATTACTTCAATGAAAGCTTACCACTTTCTTTTAAAAATGCAAATTTTTTTTTTACTTTTTACAATTTTTATTTCTTCTTAAAAATCAAATCATTATTTTCATCAATATCTATTTCAATATTATCTTTATTATCAATTTCTCAAGATAATAATTTTATTGATAATTTATTCAAAATCACATTTGTAATTGTTCTTTTTAAAGGTCTAGCTCAAAAATCTTTATCATAACCAATTTTAGCAATATAATCTTTTAATTTTTGAGAAAATTCAGCTTTTATTCACTTTTTTTCAAGTAAAATAGTAACATCTTTTAATAAAATATCAATTATAGAAATAATAACTTTTTTATCAAGTGATTTAAATTTTACTATATCATCAATTCTATTTAAAAATTCTGGCCTAAAAAATTCTTTCAAATTTTCTTGCTTTATATTAGAAGTCATAATTATAATTGTGTTTTTAAAACTAACTGTTTTTCCTTTAGAATCAGTTAATATTCAATCATCTAAAATTTGTAAAAACATATTAAAAACTTCAGAGTGAGCTTTTTCTACTTCATCAAAAAGAATTACTGAATATGGTCTTTTTCTAACACTTTCTGTTAGTTGTCATCATTCTTCATATCAAACATATCAAGGAGGAGAACCAATTAATTTGGAAACTGAGTGTTTTTCCATATATTCTGACATATCAATTCTAATAAAAGAATTTTTATCATTAAATAATTCTAAAGCTAAAGCTTTTGCTGTTTCAGTTTTTCAAACTCAAGTTGGTCCTAAAAATAAAAAACTTCAAAGAGGCTTATTTTCTTCATTTAATCCAGTTTTTGCTCTTCTAATTGCATTCGAAACTGCAACAATTGCTTCTTCTTGTCATACAACTTTTTTTCTCAAATTTTCTTCTAAATGTAAAAGTTTTTCTTTTTCAGTTTCAAGCAATTTATTTGCTGGAATTCAAGTCCATTTAGAAATTATATTTGCAATATCTTCTGCTACTACTTTTTCTTTTAAAAAATTTTGTCTGCCAGAATGTAATTTTTCCAACTTTTCTTCTGTCAATAAAATATTTTTTTCAAGCTCAGGAATTTTTCCATATCTTATTTCAGCAACTTTTCAAAAATTTCATTCTCTTTCAAAAACATCAGCTTCTTGTTTAAAATTATCAATTTTTTCTCTAATATTTTTTAATTCATCTATAAAATCTCTTTCCTTTTTCCAAGCTGATTCTAATATTTTAGCATCTTCTTTTTTTGAAGCTAAATTTTTTTCGAGTTCTAATATTTTTTCTTTTGGAGTATTATCTTCTGCTTTTTTAGCTTCTAATTCAATATTTATAGTTCTAATTTCTTTTTCCAAAGTTTCTAGTTCAACTGGTTTTGAAATTGTACTTATTTTTACACTAGCCAAAGCTTCATCTATCAAATCAATTGCTTTATCTGGTAATTTTCTATCTGCTAAATATTTTATACTCAATTCAACAGCAGCTTCTATTGCCAAATCTGTAATTTTTATTCAATGATGAGTTTCATATTTATCTTTTATTCACCTTAAAATAGCCAAAGTTTCTGATGCACTTGGTTCATTAACTACAACATTTGAAAATCTTCTTTCTAAAGCTGGGTCTTTTTCAATATATTTTCTATATTCATTAATTGTAGTAGCTCAAATAAGTTTCAAATCTCATCTTGCTAATTCTGGTTTCAAAAGATTTCCAGCATCACCTTGTCATTCCTGAGCTCAAGCTCAAATAATTGTATGTAATTCATCAATAAATAAAATTATATTTCAATTTGATTTTTTAACTTCATTTATAACAGCTTTCAATCTTTCTTCAAATTCTCATCTATATTTTGCTCAAGCCAAAAGTGTTCACATATCAAGACTCACAATTCTTTTTCATATCAAATTATCAGGAACTTCTTTATTAGCTATTTTTAAAGCAATTCATTCAATAATTGCAGTTTTTCCAACTCAAGGTTCTCAAACTAAAACTGGATTATTTTTTGTTCTTCTTGATAAAATTTGCAAAGTTCTTCTTATTTCTTCTTCTCTTCAAATTACTGGATCAATTTTTCCTGTTTTAGCTCTTTCAACCAAATCAATTCAATATTTTTTTAAAGAATTCATTTTATTTTCAGGATCATTATCTGTAACTTTTTCACCATTTCTCATTGTTTCAATAATATTTAAAACATTAACATAATTAATATTAAAAGCTTCAAAAATTTCTTTAGTTTTAGCATCAGAATTTTCTATCAAAGCTAAAAATAAATGTTCTTCAGTTATATATTGGTCTTTCATTTTTTCTGCTATTTTTTCAGCTTCTATAAAAACTTTATTTAACTCTTTACTCAAAGATAACTCATAATTTCATTCAATTTTTCATAATTTTTCTAACTCATTTTTAATTTTTGAAGAAAGTATTTGTATATCAACTCAAAGTTCAAGTAAAATCTCTTTAACTAAAGAATTATTTGATTTTAACATTGATAATAATAAATGTGAAACTGAAATACTTGGATTAGCATTTTTATTTGCCATATCTTGAGCTTCTGAAATTCTTTTAGAAGCATTTAAAGTATATTTTTCTATATTCATAATGGTTTTAAATTAAAAACTAAAATAAATTAGCACATAAATATTATATGTGCTAATTTATTTTAGTCAAAAGTTTTTTTAAGAAAATTTTTTAAAGCTATTTTTATTAATAATTTTTAAAAAGCAAACTTTCTAATTTTTTTTTATTTCTTTTTTGCTTCTAAAATTCCTAAAAAATATTCATCTGTATATTGTCTCATTTCATTATTAAATTTTTTTATTTTTTCATCATAAACATAAGCAATACCATAATCATCATATTGTTGAAAATCTATAGGAAAATAATCTAAATATTTTTTATCAAATAATTCTCTTGCTGATTTAGCATTTTTTTTGTTATCTTTTACAAATTTTTCATTTGCTTTTTCTACATAAAATAAATTTAATTCTCTAATAGCTTTTCTTAAATAATTTTTTAAATCAGTTTCAAGTAAAACATTTTTTTCTTTTTCTCCTTCTATTTTTGGAAATATTTTATTCAAAGTTGTATTCAAAATAGCTAAATTTTGTTTATTTAAAGGAGTTTCTCATTTTAAAATTTGATTAATTTTTGTAGCAAATGCTTTATAAATTCCTATTTCATCTCATTTCAAATTTTTGGTATTTATCATATTCAAAAACATAATAATTGATTTTTCTCTATTTCATCATTTTCATTGCATTATTGCTGCCAAAATTGTAGAACCTGTTGGAGATTTTTCAATAGCTGAAGTTATTTTATAATAAAAAGAAGATTTTTCTCAATCATTTTGATAAAAGAATTTTACATAAGCTAAATTATAAGGAATTTGATAGGAATAACAAGGATTTTTATATTTTTCTTCTGTTTTAATTTTTATAAGATTATACTCATTTTTTATCAAATCTAACTTTTTTTTATCACAAAAATTTTCTATTCATTTTAATCAAATTTGTTCTCATTGTTTTATATTTAAATTAATATTTTTTTCATTTTCACTTCCTTTTTCATATCTATAATTATAATCTGGTAATAATAAAGTTCATATTACATAAGGTTTTTCAAAATTTGGTGATAAATCTGTAATCAGATTTATCATACTATATAAATATTTTTTATATTCAGCAGAAATAGCATTAGAACCAATATATTGAATAGATTTTAACCAATAAAAATCAGCATTTACTTGTTTAAATCAAAAAGCTGTTATTTTTGCAATTTTACTATCAGGAATAAATTCTGGGTGATTTACAACATTCATCAGAAAAATCCTATGCATTTGGTAATTTTTACCATTAATTATATAAAAAGAATATAATAAAGATGTTAAGATAATAAAAAATAAAAAGATTTTTAGTAATTTCATATTAATTTTTAAAGATATTAATTAAATTCAAACTCAATCTAAGTCAATAGAAAGGCTTGTTTTGTGCAGTAAATTTCAGCTTTTATTTTCTTGTATTTTTATTCAATCTTTCAAAAAAATATGCATTCTTCTATTTTTTCATTCTCAAATACTTTTTGTATAAATTTTTGGTTCTTCAAGTTTTGCAACATAAGAATGAATTTTTTTTCTTTCATATCAATTATATTCTGGTAAAATTACTTCTTTTCAAGTATTTTCAACATATTCTATTTTTTTAGCTACAAAATCCAAAACTCTATCAAATTTTTTAGCCACATAATCATTTATTTCTAAATTTATCCAAATTCTTTCTTCAAAATTATTTCTAAAAATTCATTTCAAAATATTTCTTAAATCTTCAAAAGTAGTTCAATGTTTTCATATTAAAATTGCACTATCAGGAGTTTTTATTTTTATATCAAAATTTCATTCTCTAGCAGAATTTTCTACAACTTCTACCAAATCAATCTCTAGCATAAGTTTTTCAAGCAATTCCAAAGTTATATTTTTAATTTTTTCAGTCATAATTTTTTCTTAAAAAATATTATATTGTTACATAATATATTTTTTTTTAAAATTTACAAATTTTTTAAGGCATAAAAACTTTATTATTTATTTTTTTTTATTATAATGCTAAAAAGTTTTACTTATAAATAATTAAAAAATGAATTTAGAAAAAAAAATAAATATAACAACTATTTGAGGTTGAACAGGTAGTTATAATATTTTAACTTGATTAAAGGAAGATGGGAGGTTCAACTTATCTGCAATTATTTCAATGAGTGATAGTTGAGGTTCAACAGGAGTTTTGAGAGATGAATTTTGAGTTTTGCCTCCTTGAGATATTAGAAGATGAATTTTAGCTTTAAGTGAAGAAAGTTTACTTTTAAGAGAATTATTTAACTATAGATTTGAAAAAGAAAGTTCAGTTTCAGGGCATACTATTTGAAATCTTTTGATAACTGCAATGGAAAATATTACTTGAGATTTTGAAAAAGGGCTTGAAGAAATAAATCATCTTTTTAGAGTAAAATGAAAAGTTATCCCTGTAACAAGAGAAAAATCAGAACTTTGTGCTGTTTTTGAAAATGGTAAAAAAGCTATTTGAGAAAATGAAATTGATTGTCCAACACACAGTGAAGATTTAAAAATAAAAGAAATTTCTTTAGAACCAAAAGTTCCTTTAAATCCAAATGCAAGAAATGCAATAATAAATTCTGATATAGTAATTATTGCTCCTTGAGATTTATATACTTCAATTATGCCAAATATTTTAACAACTTGATTTAGAGAAGCTGTAAAAGAGGCTAAAAAAAATGGAACAAAATTTATGTATTTTTGTAATATAATGACTAAGCATTGAGAAACAAATAATTTTGAAGTTATTGATTTTATAGATGTTTTAGAAAAATATTTATGAGAAAATATTTTAGATTATATTGTTGTAAATAATGGACATATTAGTGAAGAAATGGTAGAAAAGTATAAAAATGAAGAAAATAAAAAACCAGTAAAAGTAAAAGAATTAAGTATTTTTGAAGCAAAAAAATATAAAATAATTGAAAGAGATTTATTAAATGAAAATGATTTTGTAAGACATTCACCAAAAAAAATGTATCAAGTTGTAAAAGATTTAGTTGAAGGTTGGATAAAATAATTTTTAATTTTTAACTAAAAAATCTTGTACATAAAAACAGTTTTATTTTCTAGTAGTTTTTCAGATGAAGGGATAACTTATTTTGTCCCTGATTTTTTGGAGGAAAAAATAAAAATTGGTCAAATTATTCTTGTTCCTTATTGAAAACAAATAAAAGATGCTGTTATTTTAGAAATTTTAGATAAAATAGATTTTGATGAAAAAAAAATAAAATCAATTATAGAAATAAAATTTGAAATTCCTTTACTTTTTCCATATCAAATAAAATTAATTAATTTTATTGCAAAAAAATATTTTTCCCTTATTCATCATTGTTTAAATTTATTTTTTCCAAAAAATCTAAAAGAAAAAATTAGGAAAGATAAAATAACTCCCCCTATCCCTAACCCTTTCCCCCCAAGGGAGAAAGGGGACAAAAGTTGGGACAATTTGGAATATTCATCATTTTTGAGATCAACACCAAAATATATAATTAATTTAGCAAGAGATTTTAGGAAAAAACCTACAAAATATGAAGATTTTATGTGGAATATTTTAAGAAGAAATCAATTAAATTGAATAAAATTTAGAAGACAACACCCTTTTTGAAGATATATAGCAGATTTTTATTCAGATGAATTAAAATTAGTTATAGAACTTGATTGAAAAATTCATGAGGAAACAAAAGAATATGATAAAATAAGAGATGAATTTATAAAACAATATAAAGTAAGAATAATAAGAATAAAAAATCAAGAATTAGAAAAAGACTTAAAATTAGTAATTCAAAAAATCCTTTCTCCCGTGGGGGGAAAGTACCCGAAGGGGGATAGGGGGATTCATCTTTCTCAAAAACAACAAGAAACTTATGAAAAAATTATTAATTCTAAAAATGATAAAATTCTTTTTCATTGAATAACTTGAAGTTGAAAAACTGAAATTTATATGAAAATTATTGAAAAAAATCTAAAAGAAAATAAACAAACTTTAGTTTTAGTTCCTGAAATAATTCTTAATTCTCAAATATTTGAAAGAATAGAAAAAATTTTTCCTGAAAATATAGTTTTGATTAATTCTACAATTTCTGAAGCAAAAAAAACTAAAATCCGGCTTGATATTTATACACAAAAAAGTAAAATAATTGTGTGAACAAGAAGTGCACTTTTTTATCCTTATAAAAATCTTTGAACAATTATTGTTGATGAAGAGCATGATAATAGTTATTATTCAGATAAAAATCCTAGATATTCTTGAGTTGAAGTTGCTTTAAAAATTTCTGAATTATTAAAAATAAAAGTTATTTTAGCTTCAGGAACACCAAAAATAAATGATATGTATAAGGCTATTAAGTGAGAATTTGAATTAATTAGTTTAATGGAGAAATTTGTAAGCAAAAAATTATAATTTAAAAAAATAAAAATGAAAATACTAATATTTTGAGATATAGTTTGAAGAATTTGAAGAAGAGCTTTAACTAAAGAAATCTCAAACATAAAAAATAAATTTAAACCTGATTTTGTTATTGCAAATTGAGAAAATTTAGCTTCTGGAAGATGACCAACTGAAAAATTAATTTTGGAAATGTGAGATTTGTGAATTGATTTATTTACTTGATGAAATCATAGTTTTGATAATGAAAAAAAAATTGTAGATTATATGGATAAACCTGAAGCTATTATTATTAGACCAGCAAATCATATAGATTCTAGATTTTATAAAACTCCTTGAAAAGGTTATAAAATTCTTCAAAAAGATTGAAAAAATCTTTTAGTTATTAATCTTATGTCTGGAGTTTTTATGCGAGACGAGATGACAAATGTTTTTTTGAAACTTGATGAAATTATTGAAAGAATTAAAGAAAAAAAAATTGATTCAATTATTGTAGATTTTCATTGAGAAACTTCTGCTGAACTTTATGCTTTGGCTTATTTTGCTGAAAAATTAAATAAACAAATTTCTGTAATTTATTGAACTCATACACATATTCAAACAAATGATGAAATAATTCTTCCATCAGGAATTTGAATAATAAGTGATATTTGAATGACTTGAAGTTTATATTCTGTTATTGGTTCTGATTATAAAAGTTTAGAGAAAAGGTTTTTGACTTGAATAGCAAAAGGAAAAATAGAACAAGATTTATGAAGTAGTTATGTTGTAAATTATTTATTTGTTGAAATTGATGAAGAAACTTGAAAAACTATTCATATTGAAAAAGATAGAATTAGAGGAATTTTTTCACAATAAAAAATCTTAGAAAATTTTTTCTAAGATTTTTATTTTACCCACATACTAAAATCTCATCAACTTCAACCATGTTTCCATCAACTTCAGTTTTCTGAAGTTAACAACCATCAATATGTAGAACCCCGAGAAGTTATAATATGTCATACATTAGGACTAGAAATTTGTTGTGAAATTCAATTATGACCTGATGATCACTGAATTCATATCCATTCTCATTTATTAAAATTTTGATCTAACCAAGAGTTTTCACACTCTCAAGTAGCAGCAGAATTATGATTATAAATACAAGAAGATTTTATAAAAAATTTATTATAACTAGCTTCATTATTTTTTATAATTCTATAAGCTTTTGTTTTTATTAAATTTATTTTATCATCTGAAAATTTAAATGTATCTCAAATATATAAAGAATTTTCTAAATTTAAATTTCAAGTAGTATACCATCAAGAATAATTTCAAGACTTTCATCTCATTATAAGTGTCCAACCTCCTCAATCAGTAGTCATATCACAATAAACTTCAAAACCTGTTCAATTCCCTTCTGGATCTATTTTATAAACTCAGTTTTCTCTTTTTCATTTTGCTTCATAAAGTCTTTTACAACTTGCTTTTGGATTTACTACAGCCAAACTTGTTCAACTTCAAGTTAGTTTTGATTTATCTGAAAATATAGCAATATATTCTGTTGTTCAAACATTAGATATATTTAAAAATCAAGCTGTTTTTATTGAAGCTATTTCTTGAATTGGAGTATTATCTATATCTGTTAATATTCACAATTTTTTTCAATAAACTGTTGGAAATTTATCTGTATAATCTGCATAACTTTTAGAAATATTAAATGCTGATTTATTTTGCAATTCTGTTCAATCTTCTAAAAAAGCCATTAGTTGAAAATATTTTTTATCTTTTGTTAGATAATATGAAAAATAATCTCAGCTTTGAGGATCTATACCTTCTGTACTATAATTTATTTGTTCTATTATATTTTTTCATACATAACCTTGATAAGCTATTATTTTTGCTCATGTTTTTATTTCTACACTATCTTCTGGAAGTGGTAAAGATTTTTTTGTTCCATAAATTTCTAAAGATTGACTTATATTTTTTAATTGAGAAACTCTATTTGTATCTCTTGATGAACCTAAGTAAGAAGAATATCAAATAAATCAAATTGTTGCCAATATTGATAATATTGTTATTACTACTATTAATTCTACTAAGGTAAAGGCTTTTTTATTTTTCATAAATGTTTTTTAAAAAATATTTTTTACTTACTCTTAAGTAAATCTTCATGAATACTATCAGCAGCTAAACATCATTCTGCTGCACTCATAATTGTTTGTTTAAATTTATTTGAATTTGTAGTAACATCTCAAGCAGCATAAAGTCATTTTAAACTAGTTTCTTGCCTAGAATCTACAACCAAACATCATTCTTTGTCTTTTTCTAAATTTAATTCTGAAACAATTCAAACATTTGGTAAAGTTCAAATTGCAATAAAAATTCATTCTGCTTTTAATATTTTTCCTGATTTCAAAACAACTTCCTCCATTCCAGAAAAACCTCATTTAATTTCAGAAATTTCTTCATTTAAAACAAATTCTATATTTTCTTTCTTTTTAGCTTGTTCAACCCAAGAATCCTCTGCTCTAAAAGTATCTTTTCTATGAACTAAATAAACTTTATTAACAATATCTGATAAATATAATGCCTCTGTAAGTGCTGTATTTCCACCTCAAGCCAAAACTATATCAACTCATTTAAAAAACATTCAATCACAAGTTGCACAATAACTTACTCACTTCCCTAAAAATTCTTTTTCTCAAACAACTCATAATTTTCTATGATTATTTCCTGTTGCAATTATCACATATTTAGCTTCATATTCCTTTTTAGAACTTGTAGTTATACAAAAAATATCTCCTTTTTTTTCTACTTTTTCTACATTTTCAGTTATTATTTCTGAACCTGCATTTTCTGCATGTTTTTTAAAATTTTCCATTATTTCTTTTCAAGGAGCTGATAAAATTCAAGGATAATTTTCTACTTTATGAGAAGTTGCCAAAGCTCATCAAGGCATTGCTCAAATAATTAAATTTTTCATTCAATATCTAGAAGAATACATTCCAGCTGGATAACCAGCACTTCAAGCTCAAATTATTATTACATCATACATATTTTATTTTTCTTATTAAATATTTTTTCTTTCCCCTATATTATTCTTTTTTTCAAAAAATCAAAAGATTTTTTATTTTTTTCTTTCTCAAATATATTTAACCAAGAAATCTAGTTTAGAAGAATTTAATTTTTTTATAATATTTTGGGCTTCACAAATCAAATCATCTAAAAATTTTTCAGTTTTTTTAATTCACATAAAATAAACAAAACCTTTTTTTTCTCAATTTCCTACACTTTTTCCTGTTTCTTCAAAAGTTCAATTTTCATCAAGTAAATCATCTTTAATTTGAAAAGCTAAACCAATTTTTTTTCAAAAATCTAAATATTTTTTAATATTATTACTTTCTTCATCTTTTACAAAATTCACTTTTTTTTCTGCTAATATTATTCATCATAAAATTGAACATTCTATTAATGCTCAAGTTTTTTTATTATGAACTTCAATTAAATTATCAAGAGATAATTTATCTGGATTTTGTTCATAAAATAAATCTAAAACTTGTCATCATAACATTCATTTAATTCATACAGCTTGTGATAAATAAAAAGATATTATAGTAAAGTTTCATATATCTGAAGTTAATTCAAATGCTAGACTATTTAATAAATCTCAAACTAATATAGCATTAGTTTCTCAATATTTTTTCCATACAGTTGGTTTTCATCTTCTTAATATATCATTATCCATACAAGGCAAATCATCATGCACCAAACTATATCAGTGCAATAATTCCAAAGCTATACAAAATTTTATTATATCATCTTTTTGTGACAAATCTTTTATTGTTTTTTTTGAATTTTTAGAATTAGAATTTACAAAAATCAAAAAAAATTCCAAAGCCAAAATACTTCTAATTCTTTTTCATCAATAGCAAGCATAAATACTAGCTTTTTTTATTTCTTTAAGTCAAATATTTTTTTCAGTTTCAAAATATTTTATCAAAAAATTTTCTACCGAATTATCTATTAATTTTTTATATTCCAAATACCAATTTTCCATTTTTTTTCTTAAAAATTATTATTTATTTTTTTTGCAGCCTCTTTCTCCCTGTAAGGGAGAGAGAATTCAAGAGAGAGGGTTATTTTTTAGAGAGGGAAATTATCCCCCAAAATTTCTTTTAGCTCAATTAAAAAATTCTATTGCTTTTGAAAGTTCTTTTTTATCAAATTCTGGCCATTTTTTATCAGTAAAATAATATTCTGAATATTCAGAATCAAAAAGCAAAAAACCTGAATGCCTTTTATCTCAACCAGTTCTAATTATTAAATCAATTTTTGGTAAAATATTTGTATCCAAATATTCTCTAAATTTTTCTTTTGTTATTTTTTCTGATTTTATTCAATTTTTCAAAATTTTTTTTGTAGCTCTAATTATTTCATCTTGACCTCAATAAACAAGTGCTATACTCAAAATTATTCAATTATTATTTTTTGTTTTTTCTTTTATATCTTCCAAAATTTTCCTTGATTTTTCTGGAAGTTGTGAAATATCTCAAATAGTTTGAAATTTCAAACCTTCCTCTATCATTTCTCATAAAAAACTTTCTATATTATCTATGATTTTTATAATTGCATCAACTTCACTTTTTTCTCTTTTTTGTAAATTATCAGCTGACAAAGCCCAAAGAGTTAGATTTTTTATTCATATTTTTTTAGCTTCTTTAGTTATTTTTTTAACATTTTCAGCTCAAAATTTATGTCATGCAATTTTTGGAAGAAATTTAGATTTTGCCCATCTTCTGTTTCAATCCATTATTATTCAAATATGTTTTAGCATTTTTTTTAAATTATTTTATTAGTTTTTTTATTATATTTAAATTATTTAAAAAGCAAAAAAATTTATTTTAAAAATAATATAGCAAGTAAAAAACATATTGTGATTTTCTGGAGAAATTGATGTCTATTGTGCTAAGTATTAAGCCCAAAGACATTGTTTAATAAATTTACTAAAAAGAAAAAATTGCATTTTAATGAAAAATGATTAAAATGAAGTTTATTGAAAACTTTATTTATTAATTTATATATTATGAAAAAAATATTTTTATTGTTATTAATTTTAATAGCATTTTCTTTGTTTAGTTCTAATTCTGTAGCTTCTAGTTCTTCTTCTAATCCTTGAGCTTTATCACCAAAAATACCAAAAAGTTGTGTTTCTTGGTATGATTGATGTAATGATTGTTCAGTAGAAAATTGAAAAATTTTAGCTTGTACTGAAAGAGCTTGTTTTAGACAAGATACTCCAAAATGTTTAAAATATAAAGAAGAAAGTTTAAATTGTACTTTTGAATATAGTCCAAGGTGTTGAGAAAAATTTTGAGTTAAAAAAACTTATTGAAATAAATGTGAATTATCTGCAGTAAAAGCAAAATTTTTGTATATGTGAAAATGTAAAAATAAAGAAGAAAGTTTAAATTGTACTTTTGAATATAGTCCAAG
>JAMONT010000034.1 GCA_027066455.1 Candidatus Altimarinota bacterium | reverse complement strand
TAATAATTTATCAACTGTTTTAGTTTTTTGTTTTTTATTAACATTTTCAGTTTCTCTAATTATTTTAAAATCAAAATTAAAATCTTTTCAGGTTTCAATTAAAGCTTGAACATCTTTTGGAAAACAAGAACCACCATAACCAATACCAGCATGTAAAAATCTAGAACCAATTCTAGGATCAAGTCCTATTCATTTACTTATGTCAGATATATTTGCACCAACTATTTCAGCAAAATTTGCTATTTCATTTATAAAACTTATTTTTGTAGCAAGAAAAGCATTAGCTGCATATTTGATTATTTCAGATGATTTTAAATCAGTGAAAACAAGTGGTCTATCTGTTCTTACAAATGATTTATAAATATTTTCACATACTTTTTTTGCTTTTTCAGATTCAACTCAACAAACAATTCTATCAGGATTCATAAAATCATTAATAGCAGTTCATTCTTTTAAAAATTCAGGATTACTTACAATATCAAAATTTATATTTTTTCCAGATTTTTTTAATTCTTCTTTTATAATATTTTTACAAATTTCACCAGTTCAAACAGGAACTGTAGATTTATTTATAAAACATTTATAATCTGTCATATATTTTCAAACAGTACTAGCAACTATTTTTACAAATTTCAAATCAGCTCTATGATTTTCATCTGGAGGAGTTCAAACAGCAGAAAAAATTGCTTCAGCAAATTCAACACCTTTTTTAGCATCAGTTGAAAAATTTAATCTTGCTTCTTTGTAATTTCTTAAAACTAATTCTTCAAGTCAAGGTTCATAAATAGGAATAATTCCTTTTTTAAGATTTTCAACTTTTTTTTCATCTATATCAATACACATAACATCATGGCCAATTTCTGCCAAACATGTACCAGTTACAAGTCATACATAACCTGTTCAAAAAATTGTTATTTTCATATTTATTTTTTTAAAATTTAAATCTTTGAAAATTTTATTCAAAAAGGGCTAAAAAGCAAACTTTTTAATTTATAAAATAACCTCAAGTTTTATTTATTCATTTGAATTCTTAATTTCCTAAGATTATAAATATTTTAATTAATTAAGATGAAAAAGCAAGTAGAAAAATTTTAATAAATATCATTCAATTATATTATTTTTTCATATATATAAAAATTTTTTAATAAAACAAAAAAATATATTATTTTTTTGTCAAGGGAAAATTATAAAAAAAGTTGTATTATTAGTAAAAATGTATTATAATTGTAAAAATAATTTATAAATTTAACTAATCTAATCTATATGTTTTTATTATCAACAACATGTTTAAGAGGATACTGAATGCACAAAATTTTTATTTTAGCAAAAAAGGCTAACTATGATTGATTAGACTTGGTTGTTGAAAGAAATAATTTTGATACTTTAAATGCTGAATATTTGAAAACTTTGGTTGATGTTTTTGAGTTACCTATCATTTCAATTACAGCACCAACAAAGTGAATGGATAAGAAAAAAGTTGACCATATAGTTGGGATAGCAAAAAAAATATGAGCTCAAACTGTTACTTTTTCTCCACCTCATATTACAGACAAAAATACAATTTGGTTTTCAAGCTATTTAATGAAAGTTAAAAGAGATACTTGACTTAGTGTTTTAGTTCAAAATGTTGAACCTAAAATGCTTTTGTTTGTGATTCCTGAATATAGAAATAATACTTTTACAGAAATAAAAAGAGTAACTGGAGATACAGGGCTTAATATTTGGAGTTTAGACAAGTCTTCATGAGTTGATCCATTAAAAGCTCAAAGAATATTATGAGCTACTTTAAAAAATGTTTATTTTTGTGATAAATCAGGTTCTAAAACTGGATTATTACCAGGTTGAGCAGGTTGATGAGTTTCATATTTACCACTTGAAAGTTTTTTAATGAAATTAAAAACAGTTTGATATAAATGAAATATTACTTTAAAAGTAAAACCAACAGAGCTTGGAGCAGGGAATGATGAAAGAGTTTTACAAAATTTAGAATATGCAAAAAATTATTATAGAAAACATTATCTAGAATTTAAAATATAAAAAAAGCAATATAAAATATTGTTTTTTTTTAGCTTTTATTTAACAAACCAATTTTTTCATTTTGAATAAATTTCACTAGAATCAGGAGAAGTTATAGATGGAAAAATTATATCACAAACTCTGATTTCAGATGAAAAATCAGAAGTTATAGGACAAGGACAAGTATTACACATAGCATTTCAAAAAATTCAAACTCAACCATTTAATTCATCTAAACAACTATCAATTTTTACACAAGTTCAAGCCATATCAGCTGATCAAGCTCATTGTTTTATATTACATTTATATCAAGGTTCACAAGAAAAATCTGAACCACATCTATTTTCAGGTACACAAATTCACTCAGTTGAACAAATATTTGTGTTTTGAGTATTACATTTATATCAAGTTTCACAAGAACAAGTTTCATCACAGTATTCTGCTAAAATAGGACATCAATCATTAATAATATCTCAAGGAACAAAAACACAATCATCTTTTACATCAGGAATTCAATCCTCATCTGTATCTTTTTTAGGAACTTCTGGATTTTCAGGATCTGGGTTTTCCGGGTCATCTTCTGAATCTTCAATTAAACATAATCATTTAGTTGAACAAATATTTTCATTCAAAGTATTACAAACATATCAAGTTTCACAAGAACAATTTTCATCACACAAACCATCTGTTGTTGTAGGACATCAATTATTTGCAACTATTCAAGGTACAAAAATACATTCATCTTCTGAATCTGGTATTCAATCTTCATCAGTATCTTTGGGTTCTCAACTACTATTTTTAGGAATACAAACTCAGTTTTGCTGACAAGAATTTGTATCTTCAATATTACATTTATAAGCATCATCATCACAAGAACAATCTGAATTACATCAATTTGTATTTACTGGACATCAATTATTAGTTACAGCTCAAGGAACCAAAACACATTTATCTTTATCATCTGGTACTCAATCTTTATCACTATCTTTTATTTCTAAAGGACATCAATTATTTTCAGCAACTCAAGGAATATTTATACATTTATCTTCTAAATCTGGTATTCAATCTTTATCAGTATCTCTATCTACAACTTTTATTACAACAGTTGAAGTTGTAGTTTCTCAAGTATGTTTATTTGTAACTGTTAATTTTACAGTAACTGTTCAAGATTCCTTAAAAGAATAATCTACTGTTTTTCAAATTCTAGTTGGTCATCAAAAATCCCAAGAATAATCATAATCATCAGGATTTCCTCATCAAATTATTCATTTAAAACTTACAGGCAAAGGAATTTTCCCAGATAAAGTACTAGTTTCTATAGATAAGCTTATAGGATTATCTATAGGAGAATCTTTTGGAATTATTTTTATAGTTATTTCTTCAACTCAAACATTTCATTTTTCATCAACAACTTTTAATTTTACTTTATAATTTCAAGGTTTTGTAAATAAATATTCAAAATCAGGATTTTCTCTTTTTAAAACTCATCAATCTATATACCAAATATATCTATATTTTCCTTCTCCTCAACTAATTTGTGTTGAAAATTTTACATTAGTATTTGGTTTTGCTATAAGTGGATTTGCTGTTAATTTTATTTTTATTTTTTCTGCTTCTCACTTTGTTATATTTATAATTATTTTTTCTTGTCATATTTTACCATTATTATCTTCTGCAATTACAACAACTTTATATTTTCATGGTTTTGTAAATAAATATTTTATTTTTTGACCTTTTATTTTTTCTCAATCTACATACCAAGTATATTTTATATTAGGATTATTATTATTTTTTAGTTTTGCTTCAAAACTAGTTTCTAAAGGAGAATCTCAAGAAACTGGTGCAACAATAACTTCTATTTTTAGCTTTTGTAGTAAACTTTCACCAACTCAAACTGTTATTTTTCTATTTGTAACTAATTTATTTCAATTTTCATCTGTAACAATTAATTTTACATTATAAACTCAATCTTTTTCAAAAATATAAACAATTTCTTTTCAATTTATTTTTTGTCATTCTATTTCCCAAACAAATGTATGTTCTCATTTTCATTCAGCTACTCAAACAAATTTTACTTCCAAAGGAGTTTCTCAATTTTCTGGTTTAGGAATCATTTTAATTTTAAAATCTGAATCTTTTTCAGAAACAATCCAATCTGCATAAGGAGTTTTTTCTCAATTATAATTAAAATAAAAACTAGCTTTTCAAATATTTCCACAATTATCATAAACTTGTAAAGAAATATTATATGCTCAAGGTTCCAAAAAAGAATAATCATTAATAAATTTTCATAATTTTATTTTCAAATTTCCTGTAGTTTCATTGTAAAATTCCCATCTATATCAATCTGGATGTTTAACTCATAAATTACAAACTCAAGCAACTTTTCAATAAAAATCAAATTTATTATTTTTTCAATTAAAATCAGCTAATTTACATTTACTAATGTCAGAAACATCACAATTTGGTTCAAAAACTTTTATATTTGTTCAAAGTCATAAATTATCTTCATCAACATCTAATCATCAAGTTGCAACTCAATTTATACAACTATTAGTTTTAAAAATAATATATGCTAAATTTATAAAATCAGCTTTTGTAATATTTTTTCCTGGATTAACTTTATCATCATTCCCAACTCTTAGCATTTTAAAAGCCTTTTTATCTCAAAATTCATTATATTCTTCAATAGAATAATCCAAAGCTTTTCTAATATCTCAATAAAAACTATAAGCACTTCCATTAGCTAATTTTGGTTTAATATCAAGAGCCAAATTATCAGTTATTTCTCAATTATTTATTTGTTCTATTACTTTATTAGCATCTCATATAGAAAAAATTCAAGCACTTCTAAAAAGCATAGCAACAGCTTCTTCTAATCTAATATTATTATCTGGACAAAAAGGTTTTTCTTCATCTTTTCAAAGTCAATTATTACAAGTATGTCAGACATCATAACCAGTAGTAATTCATTTTTCTTTAGCATCAGCTATACAATAAAAATATTTATTTTCAGTTCAAATATCAAAAAAACTAGAAGAGTTAGAATATTTATTTTTCAGTTCTTCTGAAACTTCTGGTTGTATACATTTATTACAATTTACTTCTTCCAAAATTCAAATAAATTCATCTCTTGTAAGAATTTTTTCAGGTTCAAATAATTTTATATTATTTGCTTTAATAATTCAATTATTATAAAGAGTTTGCATTTGTGAATAATATTTAAAATCAGGATTTATATCAGAAAAAATATTTTCTATATTTTCAGCAAAAGTATTTACACTAAAAAAAGATAAAAATATTATAATTAATATTTTTTTTATTTCTTTTAAAATTATTTTTTTTATTTTCATAATATTTTTTTAAAATTATTTTTTTTATATTCTAATACTTAAGCTTAAAAAAATGTTAAATTTTTCTTTTTTACTTTATCAGTAAATAAAATTCAGTCTAAATGGTCTATTTCGTGTTGAATAATAGCTGAACTTGGATAATCTAAAAAAAGAATTTTTTCTTTTGCTTTTTCATCAAAATATTTTATTTTTATTTTTTTAGGTCTTGTTACTTCTTCACGGATTTCTGGTAAACTCAAACAACCTTCTTCCATAGTTTCTTTATCCTGAGAAAATTCTAAAATTTCAGGATTATACATAATATAATTAGGAAAATTTTCATCTTCCCAAGTTTTTGGTAAACTTACAGCTATAAGTCTAATATTTTTTCAAACCTGAGGAGCTGCTAATCAAACTGAATTATTATCAGGATTTTTTATATATTTCAGCATTTCTTTTGCTAATTTTAAATATTTTTTAAAATCAGTTTTTTTTATTTCTAAACTCTTATTTCTAAGAATTTTATTATTTTCTCAAATCTCTATTTTTAGCATTTATTTTTTAATATTTAATTAATTATTTTTAATATTTTTATTATTATATTATAATTTTCTTTTTTTGCAAAAAAATAAACTATTTAATTATAGTTTATTTAAAAAATAAAAATTATGAAAATAAAAAAACACTACTTTTTAATTTAAGTAGTGTTTAAATTTTTTTAAATATATTTTAATTTATTAATATATAAATTAATAAGTAAAACCATTATCTGAAAATCACAAAATTTTTCTATCATCATAAAAATCAGCAATAAAGTTAGCCTGTATATAAATATCAGTATCTAACTTTTCATAAATCACAAATCAAAATGAAGCTATTCATAATATTAATAAACCTCAAATTAATGTAGTTTTTAATTTTTTTTTTTCATAATATTAATAGTTTTTATTATTTTCCATATTTAAAAGTTTTTTTTGTTTTCTAGTCAAGCTTTAATTAAACCTTCAAAAAGTGGATGAGCTTTTTCAAGTTTTGATTTAAATTCAGGATGAGCCTGAGTTGCTACAAAATAAGGGTGATTTTTTATTTCAACAAATTCTACTAATTTTGAATTTATAGGAGAAATTCAAGAAATTGTTAATCAATTTTTTTCTAAAATATCATAAAATTCAGGATTAACCTCATATCTATGTCTATGTCTTTCAGTTATTTTATTAGTTCAATATAACTTTTCCACCAAACTTCATTTTTTTAATTTTGCATCATAAGCTCAAAGTCTCATTGTTCAACCTTTTTTTGTAATATTTTTTTGTTCTTCCATAAAATCTATAACTTTATATTCAGCATTTTTATCAAATTCTAAAGAATTAGCATTTTTTAGCTTGCAAACATTTCTTGCAAATTCTATAACAGCAACTTGAAGTCATAAACAAATTCATAAAAAAGGAATTTTATTAACTCTTGCAAATTCTGTAGCCAAAATTTTTCATTCAACTCATCTTTCTCAAAAACCTCAAGGAATTAAAATTGCATCCATTTTTCCAGATTTTTTTAATTCTTCTAATTTTTCTAAATTTAATTTTTCAGAATCAACCCAATTAACAACAACTTTTGTATTATTAGCCACTCAACTATGAATTAAAGCTTCTGAAATAGATTTATAAGTATCTAAAAATTGTGTGTATTTTCAAATAATAGCAATATTAATTTCTTTTTTTGGATAAAGAATTTTATTAACTAAATCATTCCAATTTTTTAAATTGGCTTTTTCTCAAGAATATCAAAAATGATTTAAAATAATTTTATCAAGATTTTGTTTTCTAAATAATTCAGGAACGCTGTAAATAGTTTTTGCATTTTTTGCTTCTATAATATTTTCCTCTACAATATCACAAGAAAGAGATATTTTTTTTCTAATTTCAGGAGTAATTGTTTTTTCAGTTCTTGTAACTAAAATATCAGGAATTATTCAATAACTCATTAATTGTTTAACTGAAAATTGAATAGGTTTTGTTTTTAATTCTCAAGAAAAAGGTAAATATAAAAGTGGAGCAACGTGAACATATATAATATTTTGTTTTCCAAGTTCTAATTTTAATTGTCTAATTGCTTCCAAAAAAGGCTGACCTTCAATATCTCAAACAGTTCCTCAGACTTCTATCAAAGTTATTTCAGCATCTTTTGCAACTTCCAAAATATTATCTTTTATTTCATTTGTAATATGTGGAATAATTTGAACAGTTTTTCATAAATATTCTCCTGCTCTTTCTTTATTTATAACATTTAAATAAATTTTTCAAGTAGTAATATTATTATCTTTTCATAAACTAATATTTGTAAATCTTTCATAATTTCATAAATCCAAATCAGTTTCTCCTCAATCATCAGTCACAAAAACTTCTCAATGTTCATAAGGACTCATTGTTCCAGCATCAACTTGCAAATAAGGGTCCATTTTTATCATAGTTATTTTTTTCCCACTAGATTCTAAAAGTCTAGCAATACTTGCACTAGTAATCCCTTTTCCTAAACCAGAAATAGTTCAACCTGTTATAAAAATTAGTTTCATTTTTCATTTTTTTAAATAATTAAAAAAGGGGGCAAAAGCCCTCTTTAAGTTTTAGTTTTTGGAAAATTTTATTTTTTTATTCATTATTTTAATAAATTTTATCAAATATTTTTAGCATTTTTTTCAACAATTATTTCAAACCTCAAATAATTTTTTTCATTTCTTCATTATTTTGTCATTCATAAGTTACTTCAATTAATGAATTTCAAATATTTCAAGGAAAAACATTAAAATCTGTAATTCTTTTATAAGAAAAAGAATCACTTTTTATATTATTTTCACTATTAGAAAAAACTTTTTCAGATTTTTTAGTTTTAGTATCAAATATAAAAAGTCATCAATCAATATAATTAGATTTTAACATAAAAACTATTTTATTTGAATATTTTTCAGCTCTAGAAATAGTTAATTTTGAGTTTTCATAAATTTTATAAAAATCTTTTTTTTCTATATCTATTAAATAAATTTCTTTGCTAGTTCATTTTCTTTCTTCCAGTAGAGCTATACTATCTCATATTTTTTTCATTTGAAAAGCATCTATATTTTCTACTTTTTTAATATTTTTATTTCATAAATATAAACCTCAATTAGTAGTGTAATAAACTCAGTTTCATAAAAATTTTTCTACTTCTAAAACTTTTTTTTGTCAGTCTACATAAGCAACAAAAGATATTTTTTTCTTACTTTTACTATTTTCTGTTTTTTCTTCATTCTCTAATTTTTTACTATCAACTTCATTTTCTTCTTCTTCCAAAGCTTTTCTTTTATTTTCAGCTCTTTCTTTCATTTTTTTTATAATTTTCTCTTTTTTTAATTTTTCTTCTTCTGATATTTCATTCTCTTCTACTTTATTTTCATCTAGTTTTTTCTCTTCATCTTCATTTATTTTATTTTCATCTACTTTATTTTTTTCTTCTTCATTTTCTTCTAAATTTTTTTCTGTATTTTCTAATTCTTCTTTTTTATTTTCTATTTCTTTTTCATCTTTCTTATTTTCTTCTATTTCTTCCTCCAAATCTTTTATTTCATCTTTAATTTTATTTTCATCTTGAGTATTTTCTATAATTTCTGTATTTTCTGTAGGAAGTGTTTCATCTAAAACTTCTTTTTCAGCATTATCATTTAAATCTGCTGTAATTATTTTTTTTTCTTTAGAACTATCAACTGTTTTAGTAATATTTAGATATTCTTGATAATTATCAGGAATATATTTTATAATTTTTGTTTTACAAGGTCAATAGAAGATACATCAAGTAAAAAATAGAAGACTTATTAAAATCAAAACAAGTATGAAGAATATAATTTTTTTTAGCATAAAAATTTATTATTAAATAATGTCATTATTTTATAAAAATAAAAAAAATAGTCAAGAAGAAAAACAACTTTTTATAGTTTTCCCAAAATTTCATAAGGATTCTTTAATTTTTCAAACAAACAGAGGTTTCATAAATTTAATTTTTTAATTTTGTTACTTAAAAAATCTATAATTCATATAGAATTTAAGGCTAATATTACTTATTTTTTCAAAAATGGTACTCCCTTTGAAAAGGGAGAAAAAATTAGATATAAAAAAATTTGCTTTTTATTGATTTTTCAATATAAATTATATAAATAATATTTAAATAAAAATAAAAAAATGTTAGACCCAAAATTCATAAAAGAAAATATTGAACTTGTAAAAGAAGGTGCTAGAAAAAAAAGAATTGAAGCTCCTATTGATAAATGGCTTGAATTAGAAGAATTAAGAATTGAATTACAACAAAATTTTGATGAATTAAAAGCAAAACAAAACAAAGTTTGAAAAGAAATTGTAAAAGCAAATCTTGAAGAAAAAAAACAAATGCTTACAGAAATGTGAATTTTGAAGAAAGAAATCAAAGAAATTGAAGAAAAAAGTAAGGAAAATTTGAAAAATTGGAATAAACTTTTGATGGAAATTCCTAATCCTCCTAGTCCAAAAATGCCTGAATGAAAAGATGATAGTGAAAATGTTACTATTAAAACTTGGGGAGAAATTCCAAAATTTGATTTTGAAGTTAAAAATCATATGGAACTTTGAACTAGTCTTGATTTAATTGATGTTGAAAAAGCTGCACAAGTTTCTGGAGCTAGATTTTATTATTTGAAAAATGAAGCTGTTTTAATGCAATTTGCAATTGTTCAATTTGTATTTCAAACTTTAATAGATGAAAAAATTATTAAAAAATTAATAAAAGAAAATAATTTAGATATTTCTTCAAAAGCTTTTGTTCCAATGATTCCTCCTGTTATGATTAGAAATGATGTACAGGAAAGTATTCATAGAGTTTTTTGAGACCAAACTTATAAATTTGGGGAGGATAATTTGAATTTAGTAGCTTCTGCTGAACATACAATGGCTCCTTATCATATGTGAGAAGTTTTGGAAAAAAGCTCACTTCCAAGAAGATATATTGGTTATTCTACAGCTTTTAGAAGAGAAGCTGGGACTTATTGAAAAGATATGTGAGGAATTCTTAGAACTCATCAATTTGATAAACTTGAAATGGAGAGTTTTACAGATGCTGAAACTGGAGAACAAGAGCAAAAATTGATGGTTGCAATTCAAGAATATTTAGTACAAAGTCTTTGAATTCCTTATAAAGTACAGCAAGTTTGTACAGGAGATACAGGGAAACCGGATTATCAACAATTTGATATAGAATGTTGGATTCCTGCTCAAAATACATATAGAGAAACACATACTTCTGATTATATGACAGATTTTCAGACAAGATGAATAAAATCTTTTTACAAAGATACAGATTGAAAAAGAAAACTTTTACACACAAATGATTCAACAGCAATAGCAATAGGAAGAATGTTAATTGCAATTTTTGAAAATTATCAAACTTCAGATTGAAGAATAAAAATTCCTGAAGTTTTAGTTCCTTTTATGTGATGAAGAACAATTATATAACAAAAAAATTATGGAAATAATATATTTAATCAATTTAATAAAAAATAGTTATAGTCTTTTTGAAGATGAAAAAAAAGATTTAATAAAAAGACTAGGGGATTTTGATGAGGAAAAAACAGAAAAGCTAATAAAGATTTTTGAAAATGAGTCGAGAAAATTTAAAAAAATAGAAGAAGATTATAATAAAACAGTAGAAAATATTTGAAAACAATATAAAATAAAAATTTGAGAATGAACTTTGGAACTCAAATCTGAACAAAATACAAAAAATAAATTAGAAAATTTTAGTATAAATAATTAATTTTTAACTTAAAAAAAAGATGTCTAATTTGGAACAATATATTCCTAAAAAAACAGAAAAAATAGAAACAGGACAGGATATCAAAAAAACTCCTGAATTTTTAAGAGTAGAAGCTTTAAATCAAGCTAAAATAACGCAATTAGAAACAGCTACAAATTTAGCTCTTTTTGATTTACAAAATCCTATAATTAAAAATATAAAAAATATTCCTGAAATAGGATTTGCTTAGTTTTTTTAAATTATTTTTTTTTGTTATCTACTATCTGCAAGTTCTACTTTAAAATTATTATGTCATGTTTCTATTAATTTAGTTAGTTTTCCTAAATTAATTCATTTATTTGTTAAATTTAATAATAATCTATAAAAACTATCATCTCTATTAGATATTAATATTTTTGCATCATCTCAATAATTTTTTTCATCTAATAATTTAACATAAGCATTTGGATTTTGTTTTTTGATTTCATTTAAATAATTTGTCATATAATAAAAATCTTCTGCAAAAGCACTTCAAGTTTGAATTCGAATATTTTTTGTGTGTTCTAAATAAATATGACATATTTGATCAGCAAGTAGGAACAATTCACTTATCTAAATAAAATTGTCTTTTTTCAAAATGACTTTTATTAAGTTTTAATTTTATTAAATTCTCAATAAAATAGTAAAATTTTATAGAATTTTTTCTATTTTCAACTTCATAATATCCTCAAACTCAAACTATATCATTATCATTTTGATATTGTTCATAATGAGTCTTAATTAATTTATCTGTATTAGTAATAATATCAGCATCTGATTGTAATAATATTTTAGCAGAAGGATAAATTTCTTTTATATATTCACGACCAGATTCTCTAGCTTCTAATAATCATTTTTTATATTCACAAAAAACATTTTTCATTCATAATAATTTCTCAGCTATTTTTCCAGTATTATCAGTTGAAGCATTATTAATCACAACTATTTGATAGGCAACATCTTTTACTTGATCTAAAAAAGCTTCTATTGTTCTTTTAATATAATTTTCTTCATTATGTGCTGATATACAAACCACTATTTCTGGTGTAGGTGATAAATTTGTTTTTTTCATTTTTTTTTATAAAAAAATATTTCATTAATTTATAACATTTTTATAAATAAAGTCAAATCTTTTTTTAACTTCCTTTTAGTTTATTATTTAAAATAATATAAGTTATTTTATATTTTTTTCTATAACTTTAACAATATCATCTGAAATATTGCTTAAACAAGGAGGAATTTTTTTAAAATTTGTATAATATTGTTCATTAACAGTACAAGAATCTCATAAATTTTTTTCATAACATTTTCAATCAGAACAACTAGTTTCTATTATATTTTCTAAATCATAATCTGAATTAACTCTTAGTTCTCAATTTACAATACTTTCTATTATAACTGTGTTTTTTCATAATGCTACAGAAGCATTTACATTACCTCAATCAGGTCATACATTCAAATCCATTTCATTTATGATTCAATATACATCATATAATGATTTTGTTTTTCAAACAAGATTTATTATATTATTATATTTTTCTTCAATTCTCTCATCTAATCAGAAAGCATTTTCTTTTCAATATAAAACAAAAACTAAATTATTATAATTATCATTCAATTTAGTAATTACTTCTTCCCAACCTACATAATTTCTCAATGCATTTTTAGCTCAAATATTTATTCAAATATAATATTTTCATTCTTTTTTATTAAGTTTTTCTTTAGCTTTATTTTTAACATTTTCTGATAATATTATAATAGTTTTAAATAGTGTGTCTTCTTTTATATTTTGAAAATCTTTTTCAAATGTTTTTCAATACATTTGAACATGATTTTCCTCTATTTTCCTATCTTTAGAAATATCATAATCTAAAAATATATCTGGATTACATATTATACTTAAAAACTTTTTTTTCCAAGAAAGTGGAGTAAAATCTACACTAATTATGCAATTATATTTTCATCTTAATTTATATCATAATTTTATTATATCAAAAATATTTCATTGAGTAGTAAAAATATCATTACCTTTATTTTCAAAAACAATTTTTTTACTAAAATGTGTTAAAATATCCAAATTATACTCTTCTGTAATTTTATTAACAAGTGCAGTTCTAAAAATGGAATCTCATATTCAATTTGTATCAAGTTTATCAGTTGATTCTATATATAAAATATTATCTTTTTTTTGAATAACTTGTCAATTATTTTTATCTAATATTTTATTTATTTGTGAAAAAATTTTAGTCATTATAACATATATAGCTTTTTCATTTGCTTCTTTAAAATGTCAATTTTCTAAAGATTTATAATAATAATCTAAATAATCTTTAAAGTTAAGCATATTTTTTAAAAATTATGTTAGTATAAAAAATAGTCTGCACTTTATAATCTATTTAAAAACAAAGTCAAATCTTTTTTTAACTTTGCTTCTAACTTTATAATTTTATTTATTCCATAATGAAAAAATTCTACTTTCCATGCATGTAAAGCTTGTCTATTTAATCAAAAATTTTTAGCAAAATAATAATTTAAACTTTTATTTCAATAAGCTTTATCTCAAATTATAGGATTTCATAAATCTGCTAAATGAACTCTTATTTGGTGCATTCTTCCTGTTTCAATTTGTACTTCAACTTCAGAAATAATCAAATTTCATTCAGGAGTTTTTAAGCTATATTCTTTTAAAAGTTTATAATGACTAATTGCTGTTTGTCCTAAATCAGAAATCTGAACTTTATTTTCATTTTTAGCATTTTCTATTTTCAAAAGTTTTTTAGTAATTGTTCCAGATTTTTTTTCTAATTTTCAAATAACAAGAGCATAATAAATTTTTTTTATTTTTTTATGATTTTTAAAATCTTCAACTACCTTCATTAAAATATTCTTTTGTTTTGCAATTATCAATATTCCAGAAGTATCTCTATCAATTCTATGAGCTAAACTAGGCTTAAAAGTTAGAGAATTTAATTTTTCTCACAAATAATCTTGAACTTGGGCAATTACATTTGTTTCTTTTGTTTTATGATCTCAAGGGTGAACATTTATTCAGGCATTTTTATTTATTATAAATAAAAAATTATCTTCAAAAACTATATCATTTTTATCAAATTTTTCATTTTTATTCTGCTCCCTCTCCTCCAAAGGAGAGGGTTGGGGTGAGGTCAATTCCTCAAAATCTTTATCACTCAAAAAAATTTTTATTTCATCTCAAACTTGCAATTTATATTCATTATCTCTTTTTTTAAATTTTCATTCAACTAAAACTCCTTTCTCCCCTTGGGGGAAAGGCTGGGATAGGGGGCTTTTTATTTTTACTTTATCTTTTCTATTGAATTTAAAAAGCAAACCTCTAGTAGCTCTAGGAAATAATTTTTTTAAAAATTTGTCTAATCTTTGGTTAGCATCATTTTCAGTAATTGTAAATTGTTTCATTTTTTATTTTTTAGGAAGTAATCCCTCCCCCTAACGGGTACTCCCTTTGCAAAGGGAGAAAATATAGGAATTTATATTTTTTTCATTTCATCTTTAATTTTAAATAACATATTAGATAAATTGTTTTTTATTTCTTCATTTTTAATTCTAATAACTTTAATTCATAATTTTTTCAATAATTTTTCTTTTTCCAAATCTAGTGCATAAATTTCTTTTAAATTATGTATACTTCAATCAACTTCAATTATAATCTTTTTTTCAAAACAATAAAAATCAGGTATAATATATCTATTAAATCAAGAATATTCAGTAAATAAAAGTATTGGTTTTTGTCTTAAAAATTTGTATCATAAATTTTTATTTTTTATGGAATTCCATAAAATCAGTTCAGATTGAGTCATATTATTTCTAAGATTTCTAGCTACTTGTCTTATAATTTCTGGTACTTTCATAATTTATATTTAAAAAGTAATCCCTCCTCCTTTCAGGGTATTTCCTTTGTAAAGGGAGAAAATATAGGAGTTTATATTTATTTTATTTTTTATTTTATTAAATTAATTCAAATTATTTTCTCCCTTTTTCAAAGGGAGTACCCGTAGGGGGGAGGGATTAGAAATTATTGAAATACAGTAAAATCAAAAGCTCATATAGTTGTATATTGTGGAATTTTTATTTTTAAATTTTTCTTAAATCAATTAGAAATTCAATCAGATTCTATTCTTATAAATCTTGTTGGAACAGTTGTTCAACTAGGAAAAACTATTTTATATTCTAAGTATGGAATTTCTTGATTTATTCAATTTTTTTCAACTACTAATTTATTAATAATTGATATTTTTAAAGTACAAGTTGTTGATGAACATGGTGTAATATTTATATTTTCAGTATAATTATCTATATTTGTAGAATTTCATCAATCATCAAAATTTTCAAAATTTATGGTTGGTTTTGAGTCTATAGGATTTATTTTTTCTCTTTCTATACTTGCTCAAATTATTATTCAAATTTTTGAATCTAATTTTTGTATATTTCAACTATTTATATTATCAACCGTAATCATACTTCAAGTGCTTGAATTTAAAACAAATCAACTTCCTGAATATTGCCAATTTATTATTTTTTGTTCTCATATAACTGGTTCTATTAAATTTTCTGTTGTAGATGAAATTCAATCTAAATCAGGAACTCTAAAATAAAATTCTACATCTGACCAATCTATATTTTTGTTAATTAATCTTAATTGAATAGGCTCTCAAAATCATATTTTATTCCAGTCTTTATCAAAATCACTATTTCATTTTCAAGCAGGAGGCAAAACACTTCAACTTGCAAAAATTTCATATTTATATTTTATTCTTCCAGAAGTTTCTAAAATTTTTTCATTTCATAAAGCTAAACTTTTTTTATCATATAAAGCTTGTTCTATTCAAGCTAAACTTTGATAATAGGCATTAGAAGAATTTTCTATTCACTTAACATTTTTTGAAAAAGGAATAAGATATTCATGCAAAACTATTACAATCATTGATAATATCACAAGATATCACATTGCAAAAATTATAGAAAATCAAGAATTATTTTTTTTCATATTTTATTTTTTATTTTTAAAATATTTACATTTTTCCTTAAAAACACAAGTTTCACACTTTGGCTTTCTAGCTGTACAATGGTATCTTCCAAACAAAACTAAAGTATTATGTAGTTTTGAGTGGTCTTGTTTTGTAAAATAATTAGAAATTTTTTTATCAGTTTCTAAAGGAGTTTTTGTTTTTACAAAACCTAATCTATTCAAAACTCTGTGAACATGTGTATCTACTCAAATATATGGAGCGTCAAGTGTTACTGCTAAAAAAACTTTTGCTGTTTTTATTCAAACTCAAGGTAATTTAATTAATTCTTCAATTGTTTTAGGAATAATACAATTATATTCACTAACTAAAATCTTGCAAGTTTTTACAATATTTTCAGATTTATTATTAAAAAAAGAAATAGATTTTATATAATTTTTTATTTTTTCTACTCAAATTTTTATTCAATCTTCCGGAATTTTAAATTTTTCAAAAAATATTTTATTTACTTTATTTACTTGCTTATCAGTAGTTTGAGCTGACATTAAAATAGCAATTAAAAGTTGAAATTCATTATTATAATAAAGTTCAGTTTTAGCATCTGGAAACATTTTATTCAAAGTTTCTGCAAAAAATGGAATATCTTTTTTATTCATTATTTATATGTTAAATATTAACCACCCCCTTAATCCCCCTCCTTAGTAAGGTGGGGGAGAATGGAAATTTCTTTTTTTAAATTTTTTAAGACTAAATTAATATTTTCTAAAATTTCTTTATTTGTAAATCTAATAACTTTTATTCAAAAAGCATTTAAAAATTCTGTCCTAATTTTATCATATTCTTTTCTGTCTAGATGTATTTCTCAATCAACTTCTATACAAATTTTTAATTTTATATTATAAAAATCTAAAATATATCTATTTATAGAATGTTGTCTTCTGAATTTTAATCACATAAATTTAGAATTTTTTAATTCTTCCCATAAAATTCTTTCTGTTTCTGTAGCCTCATTTCTAAGTTTTTTTCTGGTTATTTTTAATCTTTTTTTATTATAAATTAAACCCATTTTATTTTAAAAATTTAAAAAATAAAAAAAATTTCCTACTATCCCCCCTCCTTACTAAGGAGGGGGCTAGGGGGTGGTCTATTTTAAACCCCCACAAACCTAAAATCATTATCTTTTTTTTCCTCTTTTTTAATTTTCTTTTTTTCATCATCATCATCATTATTTTCTTCTACAGCAGCAGTTTCTTTTTCTATATAACCAATAATTCTAGATTTTATTTTTTTTGAAATTCCCTCTGAAGAAAACCAAAAGAATGTGATTTTTACTTCTCAAACTTTTTCTTGTTCATATTTTATTTCAAAAACATCATTATTTTCTGGATCCAAATGTTTTGGTCTTGAATTAATATGTTTTAGTAAAATATTATTTTTTATATAATCAATAATTTTAAAAATAGTATTTTGTTTATTTAAAGCCAATTTTATACTAAAAGTTCTTTGTTTTAAAGTATAATCTTTTACTTTTTCAAGTCACTCTCTTACAATAATTACATTTGGAATATATTTATAATTTTTATGCATAAATCATTTTTCATCTATTTCAGAAATAACTGTATAAATTGTTCAAATTTTTTCTATTTTTCAAAGATAATCTCAAATTTTTACCATTTCTCAAACTGAATATTTGTTTACAACAACTAAACTTCACATAAAAGAAGCTATTAAATGTGCATTTACAAGTAACAAATAACCAGATAAAAATATTATTAAAATATATAAATTTGGAAATAAATAAAAGAAATACCAAACTCAAAAACCTACAATTAAAAGTCATAAAAATAATTCTCAAACTGTTACAATTTTTGTATGTTTTGCCTTAAAATGTGTATGATTTAAAATTAAAAATCTAAGAGTATATAAAAGAAATATTATAGCTATAAAAATATATAAAACATTTAATTTTTCCATTAATTTTTCACTATCTCTATCTGAACTTTTGATTTTTTCCTTAACTAATTGTTCTTCTAATTTTTTATATCTTTCTTCTAAACCTTCATTTTTTTCAATTTCTTTTTTAGATTGTTCTAGTGCAATTTTTTTTCTTTCAATATCTCTTTGCTTATTTGTAGCAATTATTTTGTAATTTATATTTAATTTTTTTTCAATTTCTTTTTCTTCTCTTAATTGCTCTAATTCTTGTTTAGTTTTATTTTCTTTTTCTTCTAATTTTTTTACTTTTTCTGCTTTATTTTTTAAATCTTCTTTTAAATCATTAAATTCACTTATATTTTCTTTTAATTTTTCATAATTTTTTTGATTAATTTCTTTTTCAGTTTTTATATATTTCAAAATTTCTTTTGTATCATTTATTTTTTGTTCTTCTGGAGATTTTTCTATCAAGTCAAAAACTTGCTGTCTTCTTGTCTTATAAGCATCAATTACTATATTATCTTCCTCTTTTTCAGGACTAATTTTTTCTAATTCTTCTTTTGTCAAAACACTTCAACTTCAAACTATTTCTTTTTCAAGTTCCTCAAGAGTTTTTTCTCTCCTCTTTTTTTCACTTTCTATTTTATTTTCTTCTTTTTTTTCTAAAATACCTGTATTTGTTTTTTCTAAATTTCCTGTTGCTCAATTTACTACTTGAATAAATATAAAAAAATTTATTATTATTAATAAACTAATTTTTATTAATAAAAAAATTTTTTTGCCTGATTTTTTTATTTTTGTTTTCTTCATTTTTTTTATATTAAAATTATTTTTTTTATACTAACATATTTTTAATAAAAATACAAATTTTTTTAGTTGTATTTTATTTTATTTTTTTACTTAAACTTAAAAAAAAATAAATGTATAGTCTTTTAAATTGGAATTTTTTATATATATTAATATAATAAGAAAAAAGACTTTAATTAATTTATGATTTTTATGAAAAAAATTTTTATTTATATTATCTTTATTGTTTTTCTAACTAGTTGTCAAAATGAAAAAGTTGATGAATTTGAAAAAACTTTAGATAATAAAAAAACAGAAGTAAATACCTCAACCAAACTCTTTTCTGCAGGAGAAAAAGAAGCTACAGAAAAAAAAGAAGAGAAAAAAAATAATTTAACAGAAAAAAAAATTATAAAAAAAGAAGTAGAATATAAAACAATTTGAGAATTATATAGTTTTAAAGAAGATGGAAGTGATGATTTAATTTTAGGTTCTAAATGAGAAACTGTGAAAAAATTGCAAGAAATTTTGAATAAATTATGATATTTAAAATGAAATATTACTTGATATTATGATAAAAAAACTTTGGAAGCTCAAAAAAAACTTTTGTTAGAAAAATGTCATTGGCCAAAAAATAATACTTGAACTTTTTGACCTTTAGCTAGAAAATGTTTAAAAAAAATTAAAATTAAAATTGGAAAAAAAATACCACAAGAAGGAATAAATGGAGAAAAAAATATAGTTGAATGAAAAACTAAAATTCCAGAAGAATTTTTAAAAACTATAGAACAAAAAAATATAGAAAAGGAAAAAATAAAAAAAGCTGTAAAAATTAGAGAATTAGAAAAAAAGAAAAAAGAAGAAGAAATGAAAATAAAAAAAGAAAATGAGAAAAAATTAAAAATTAAAAAAGAAAAAGAAGAAAAATTAAAAAGAGAAAAAATTTTATCTATGAAAGAATATGAAGCTAAAAGAAAAGAATTAATTAGAAAAAAAGCTATGGAAAAATTAGAAGCTGAGGGGAAAAAAAATATGAATTTAAAAGATAAAGTTGAAATGTATAAACAGACAAAAATAGCTGAAGCTAAAACAGGAATTGATAAAAAAATAGCTGAGGAAGAAAAAATTATAAGAGAATTAGAAGAAAAATTAAAAAATCATAAAAAATTTTTGGAAGAATATAAAAATAATAAAAATTCTTTTAATTGAGAAAAAAAGATTATAAAAAATAATAATTCAGCTCTAACTTCTTCTTTAAATCAGACCTCACCCCAACCCTCTCCTTTGGGAGGAGAAGGAGTAGCTACAAAAGAAAAATATGAGCCAGAATTTTGATTTTTTAAAAAATGAAATTGAACTATTATTTGTAAAAATAATGCTAATTTGTCTTGAGTAAATTTTTCTACTTTTAAGGAAATATGAGATTGATATGCTAGAGATATTTCAAAAATTTATTATAATTGTGAAACTATAAAAACTTGAAAAATTAATGATTTTAGAATTATAAAATTTGGTTTTGCAAAAGATAAAAAAAATGCTTATTATTTATGAAAAAAAATACTTGTTAAAGATATTGCTTCTTTTGATGTGAAAAGTAAATGATTTTTTGAAATAGCTTATGATAAAAATAATGTCTATTTGTATGATAATTCCAAAATTATGAAAGTTTTAAATTGAGTTAGTTATGGAAATGTGGAATTTTTAGACAAAACTTACCTAAAAGCTTGAGATAAAATTTTTAGTTTAAAATATACTAGTTGAAGATGGGATTTTGTTAGAGTTTTTTGAGTTGATGTAAAAACTTTTGAGGCTATTGTTTATTCTTATGCTAAAGACAAAAACACTTTATATTATAAATGAAATAAAATTCCTAATATAGATCCAAAAACAGCTGAAGTTTTTTCTTATTCTAAAGTAAAAGATAAAAATGGAACTTGGATAGTTTGAATTGATGGAATTACTTTTTCTAAAGTAAAATAATTTGATATTTTTTAAAAAATATTTATAATAAAAAAAACTTTTAAAAAATAATAAAAAATAATGAATAAAAAAACTAAATATTTATATATTCCTTTGTTAACCTTTACAATTGTTGTATGATTTTATGGTTTGGTATTTTCTAGTTTTACAAATATTCTTGAAAATACAAAAGTTATGTTTCAGACAAATTCTAATGTTTATTTAGATTCAAAAAATTTAAACCAAAATTATGTAATTTATGTTAGTGATATTGATTTAAGTAGGTATAAATTATATTCAAGTTGTACAGATAAAACAAAATTTATAAAAAGGGAAAAAAATATGTATGTTTTTAAAATAGAAGATTTTTCTGAAAATTGTTTAGATTCTAATATTTTTTTAAAAAGTAGATTATGAAGAATTTATAGAAATACAAAAATTTCTTTTAATTTGTTCAAAAAACCAAAAATTATGGCTACTTATTTGGATTATTCTGATAATTCATTAAAAGAATTGAAAAAAGATTTTAATTATAAAGCAAAAAGTTCTTGAATAAATAAAAATTTATTTTGAGCAGCTTCTTTTGTACAAAAAATATATATGTCAAGAGTGGCTTTTGAAAAACAAGAATTGATGTATAAAATAAAAATAATTGATGAAATTTTAGAAGCAAGAAAAAGCAAATATATTTTACCAATAGCTAATTCAAAATTACCTAAAAGACCAGATAAAGTTCCTAATTTTTGAAGATGATACAGGGCTCATTATACTGATTGAATTCATCACGGTTGGGATATAGATTCTCCACTTGCTACTCCAATTTTGGCTATTGATGATTGAATAATTGTTAGAATTGTGAAAGATTGGAAATGGGAAGATTTTGAAAATATTAAGTATGGAAAAAAATTAACAGAAACTCAAAAAGCTATAAATCTGGATATTTTGAGATGAAATCAAATTTGGTTAAAAACTATGAAATGAGAAGTTGTTTTTTATTCACATATTGACAATATTCCTGAAGAAATCAAAAAAGGTGATTTTATAAAAAAATGAACTTTTGTATGAAAAATTTGAATAACTTGAGTTCCTGATAAATCTTATAATGATTATCACAGTCATTTTCCTATTCAATCAAATCCTTACATAATTTCAAAAGCTTGAAAAAATGTTTATTTAGATTATATAATGTGGGATTGGAAAACTAAATGAAAAACTCCTGAATATGTTTTGAAAAATCAACATTTATTTTTTGAAGAATAATCCTTAAAAAAGTTTTTTCCCTTGTCTTTCCCTCTCACCTGAATCCTCTCTCCCTATATGGGGAGAAAGGGGCTACAAAAAAATATTAATTAATTAAAAAAATGGAATTTATAAGAAAAATTGTAGAACATAAATATTTTAGTGCTTTTATTATTATTTTAATTATTATAAACTGAATAGTTTTATGACTTGCAACATCAAAAGAATTTTCAGTTAAATTTTCGGATTTTTTATATTTATTTGATATAATAATTATCTCAGCTTTTACTCTGGAAGCCGTATTAAAAATAATTACATACAAAAAAAATTATTTTAAAGATTGATGGAATTTGTTTGATTTTACAATAGTTGTGATTTCTTTATTACCTATAAGTTGACCATTTCAAATTCTTAGAGTTCTTAGATTACTTAGAATAATTGCTTTTATTCCTCAAATGAAAAAAATAGTTTGAGCATTAATAAAAGTAATTCCGTGAATTATTTCTGTTACAGCTTTACTTGGATTAATATTTTATATTTTTGCAATAGTAACAACCAATTTTTATTGAGAAAAATTTCCTGAATGGTTTTGAACTATTTGAAATTCATTTTATACTTTATTTCAAATAATGACTCTTGAGTCTTGGTCAATGTGAATAGTTCGTCCAATTATGGAAGTTTACCCAAATTCTTGGTTTATATTTATAACTTTTGTTCTTATAGCTACATTTATAATGATAAATTTGGTTATATGAATAGTTGTTGAAGCTATGTGAGAAATGAATAAACAGGAAGAATTAGAAATAATTTGAAAAATAGAAGATACAGGTGAAGTTACAAAAAATGATATAATTAGATTAGAAAAACAAATAGAAGAATTGAAAAAAATAATTTTAAAAGGTAGGTAGTGGAAATTTAAAACAACTTATTAACTAAATTAAAAATATTATGAAAATAAATAAACAAAAAATTTTGGAAAATATTTGTTATACAGAGCTTGTTTATGAGAGAATAAATAAAAAATTAAATATTAATTTTTCAAATAAACAAATCAAAGAGTTTATATTTAAAACTTTGAAAAAAACTGATGAGAATTTTTTTTCAAAAACAGGAAAAAATTTTTATGTCGAAAATGTAGAAGAGAAAATTAGAATAACAATAAATTCTAATACTTTTAGAATTATAACTGTTGATAAAATTGAAGGAAAATTATTTTAAATATAAAACATATTTGAAATTGTGAGTTAATAAAAATTAATTTTATTTATTAAAAATAATATTATGCCAAGACCACAAAATAAAGAGCAATTACTTGATTTATCAAAACAAAATTTTGATAAACTTTTTGAAATGATAAATAATTTTAGTGAAGAGCAAAGACTCACAAATTTTGAATTTGATAATAATAGAGATAAAAATATTAGAGATATTTTAGTGCATTTACATCATTGGCATTTGATGATGTTAGAATGGTATAAAATCTGAATGACTTGAGAAAAACCAGATATGCCAGTAAAAGGTTATACTTGGAAAACTATAAAAGATTTAAACAAAAAAATTTGGAAAAAATATCAAAATACAAGTTATGATGAAGCTGTAAAACTGGTAAATAAATCATTTTTGCAAATCAGAAAAATAATAGAAAGTCATTCTGATGAGGAATTATTTACAAAGAAAAAATACAAATGGACTTGAACAACTTCTATGGGGTCATATTTTGTTTCATCTACTTCAAGCCATTATGATTGGGCAATGAAATTATTAAAACAGTATGTTAAGTTTTTAAAGAATAAATAATTTTTAAAAAAATAAATTATGAAAATATATTTAATATGATGACCACCAAAATGTTGAAAAACAACTTTATCAAAATTGTTAGCAAAGAAAAAGAATATTTCTTATATTTCAGCTGATACTCTGCAAAATATTGTGTTTTATGAAACTGAAAATAAAAAGATTTGAAAAAAATTTCCTCATAGAGAATTAAGAAAAAAATTTAAAAATAATGATGATTTTTTTCAAAATAATTCTGCTTGAAAAATTATTGATGAATATAAAAGGCAAGCTAAAACTTCAAAAAAAGCAATAAGAAGTATAGTTGAAACTTATATTTTAGATAAAGAGTCAATTATAGTTGAATGATATCAAATAACTCCAGAATTAGTTTTTGAATTAAAAAAAGAATTTTGAAAAGAAAATATTGAAGAAATATTTTTGATAAAGCAAGATTTTGAATTATTTTTAGAGTGAATTAATAAAACTAATCTTTCAAATGATTGGATTTTAAATTGAACAAAAAATAAAAAAACTTTTTGATTGATAGCTAAAATGGTTTGAGAATATTGAAAATATTTTAAGTCAGAATCTGAAAAATATGATTTAAAATTAGTAAATATGGATAAAAATTTTGAAGAAAAAATAGATTATATAGTTAAGAGTTTTTAAATAATTTGCAAAAATAACAATATTTTATATACTAAAAATAGACAATTTATATATAAAAATAAAAAATTATGAAACAAGAAACTAAATTAGCACTTTTTGAACAAAAAGAAATAAGAAGAATCTGGGATTCAGAAAAATCAGATTGGTATTTTTCTGTAATTGATATTGTAGAAGTTTTGGCTGAAACACCTAGACCAAGAAAGTATTGGAATGCTTTAAAAACTAAATTAATTGAAGAGTGAAGTGAACTGTCCCATAAATTGGGACAGTTGAAAATGAAAGCATTAGATTGAAAAATGAGACAAACTGATGTGCTTGACACAAAAGGAATTTTGAGGCTTGTTCAAAGTATTCCAAGTAAAAAAGCTGAACCTTTCAAAATGTGGTTAGCAAAAGTTTGAGATGAAAGAATAAATGAAATTTATGATCCAGAATTAGCAATAGAGAGGGCAATAAATACTTACAGAAAAAAGTGATATTCAGAAAATTGGATACAGCAAAGATTAAAATCCATTGATATTAGAAAAGAATTAACAGGAGAATGGAAAGAAAGATGAATAGAAGAGTGAGTTGAATATGCAATTTTAACAAATGAAATTTTGAAAGGTTGGTCAGGAATGACAACAGGAGAATATAAGGATTTAAAATGATTAAAAAAGGAAAGTTTGAAAGATAATATGTCTAATTTAGAATTAGTTTTTAATATGTTAGCAGAAGCTTCAACAACAGAAATATTGCAAACAAAAGACAGCAAATGATTTGAAAAAGTTAAGCAATCAAGCAAGGAGTGATGAGAAGTTGCCTGAGAAGCAAGGAAGACTCTTGAAGAGAAGACTGGGAAGAAAGTAGTGAGTGGGAGTAAAGTTTTAGAGAATAAATAAAAAAACTTGCAATTTTATCTAATTTCCTATATAATAAGACAAATTAGTCTTAATATTAAGGAAATTATGAATAAATATAATAAAATACTTGATAGTTGAAAAACTGTTTTCACAAAAAAAGATTTAGAGAAAATTTTGGATTTTAAGACAAAAACTTCTTTAGATAAATTTTTATATAGGGAAAAGAAGAATGGACTTTTGAATAATATTTTTTATTGAATTTATGCTTTGAAAAATTATGATATTTTTGAATTAGCAACAAAAATAAAAAAAAAATCATATATTTCACTTGAAACAGTTTTAAAAAAAGAAGCTATTGTTTTTCAATATTATGATGAGATTTTTTTAGTGAGTGATGATAATTTAGAAAAAAAAGTTTGAAATATTCAGTTTAAATTTCATAAAATAAAAGATAGTGTTTTACTTAATCAATTATGATTAGAACATAGAAAAAATTATATAATAGCTAGCAAGGAAAGAGCAATTTGTGATAAAATTTATTTATCAAAAAATTATTATTTTGATAGTTTAGAAGGAGTAGATTTTGAAAAATTAGAAGAAATTTCAAAAATTTATAATAATAAAAGAGTTATTTTAGAAGTTAAAAAATTAATAAAAAATTATGCTTAATAAAGATTTACATAGAAAAATAATGTATGAAATTTTGCAGGATATTTTTACTAGTGAATTGTGAAAAAATCTTGCTTTTAAAGGTTGAACTGCTTGTTATTTTTTCAAATAGAGATATTTATGATGTTTGGTTTTTCTTCAAAAATAATTTTGAAATATAATGATGATTTAATTTTAGAGAGAACTTGAAAAACTAGAAAAGAATTATTTTTACAAATAATTCAAAAATTAGAAAAATTCTGAAAAAGTTATAAAATTCTTGACTGATTATGAGAAGTTTTAAAAGATGAAAAACATAAGAATTTTGTAAAAATAAAACTTGTCCCAGAGTTGATTTGAGTTTTGAAGTTTAAGGTTGATTTTGAATAGGTTTTAATTTTAGAAAAATTAAAAAAAATTATCAAAAAATAAATTTAAATATTTAATAAAAAACTATGGAAAATATATATTTGTGATACTGATTGTTTTTGATTTTACTAGGATTATTATTTTGAATTTCTTACTTTTATTATAAGAAAAAAAAATGGTATTTTTTAATAATTTGAGTTATATTATTAGTTATTAAATATTTTTATTTAACAAACTTATTTTATTCTTATTTTATTTGATGAGGTTGGAATATGACTGGTATGATTTATTGAGTATATTTATTAATATTTACATTTTTTTATATTTTACTGTCTTTTTTAAAAAAGAAAAATACTTTTTTAGTATATATTACAATTTATTGTATTCTTACATTTATCTTTACTATATGACTATTTATTGAAAAATTAGAGAAAGTAAAAATACGTGATTTTAATGTTTTTACTAAAAGCTTAATTAATTCTGAAGAAAAAATTACAAAAAAAGATAAAATAAAATTATTAAATTTTAAATCTAATAATTGGAAAGTAAATAGAGAAAATATGACAAAAGCTAAAAGAAAAGCTTGATTGTATGATTTTTGATATTGCAAAAAAACAAAATCTGATGAATGTTATTTAGAATTTATTAGATGAGAAGTTGGGCTAGATTGATATGAAAATTTTCCAAAAAAATACAATTTTTTTATTAAAAAATATTGACAAGATATTAAAAAAGAAATTATTTTTCAGTGATTAAAAAATGATTTATTAGAAGAAATAAAGAATTGAATAAAAATAAGTAGAAATATTGAAATTTATCTTGATAATGAAAAAATTATTTTAAAATCTTGGCAAAGTAATTTTTTTGAACTAAAAAATAAAAAAACAATTGATGAAAAAAGGGTTTATATAAAAAATATATTAAAAAAATTTAAAAATAATTCTTTAAATGATTTAATTTATACAGAAAAACTATGAATTCGTACTATAATAACAGATTGAATTAAAAATGTAAAAATTACTTGAAGTACAATAAAAGTTATTTTTAAAGGTCAATTAGAGTTTAATATAGAAATTTCAATATGAGATATATTATATATAACTTATTTTATAGATTATAAAAAATATTTATCTGATGAAAAATATAAACAAGATTTTTTTGAAAATTTTAAAATTATATTTTATTATTTGAGGTAAAAAAATAATAATATGTTTTTTACTTGCTACCTTTTTTATTAAAATAAATTTGTAATTATATAGAAAAATTATATACTTATTTAGATAATAAATATTTAAATAAAAAAATATGGAAAAACAACTTGTAAAAGAATTAACTGGTAATTTTGAATCATTTGTAAATAAAATGGAAAACTGAATTGAATTTTGGTTTGCAAGAGATTTACAGTATTTGCTTTGATACAAAGAATGGAGAAATTTTGAGAATATTATTTTTAAAGCAAAAACTTCTATTGAAGTTTCAAATGAAAATATTGTAGACCATTTTGTTGATGTCAACAAAATGGTTAAGTTGGGACTATGAAGCCAAAGAGAGATTTGAGATATTATGCTTACAAGAAAAGCTTGTTATTTAATTGCAATGAATTGAGATAGTTCAAAAGAAAAAATTGCATTTGCTCAACAATATTTTGTTTTGCAAATTAGAAAAGCAGAAATAATTGAAAAAAGAATTTTGGAATATGAAAGAATTAGTGCAAGAAAAAAATTAGCTTGAACAGAGAAAGAACTTTCACAAATTATATATGAACAAACTTGAAATGATAGAAATTTTTGAATTATTAGAAGCAAATGAGATAAAGCACTTTTTTGAAAAACCACTGCTGAAATGAAAAATAAATGGTGAATTACTTGAACTAAACCATTGGCTGATTTTATGCCAACTATTCTTTTAAAAGCTAAAGATTTTGCAACTGAAATTACAATATATAATGCAAAAGAAAAAAATATGAAAACAGAAAATGAAATTTCAAATGAACATATTATAAATAATAAAAGTGTCAGAAAAACTCTTATTGAGAGAGGAATAAAACCTGAAAATGTTTTACCTGAAGAAGATTTAAAAAAGGTTGAAAGAAAAATAAAATCTGAAGAAAAAAAGAATGTAAAAAATATTTGAAAATTTAAATAAAAATTACAATTTAATTTATTTTAAGGAAATGTTTATTCTTATTCCAAAATTTATTTCAATTATTATCACAAAAAAATGAAACAAAAAATAAATAACAAAATTGCTCTTTTTGAATGAAAAGAAGTTAGAAAAATTATTCATAATAATGAGTGGTGCTTTTCAGTGGTTGATATAATTTGAGTTTTAGATATTTCTAATGATTCAAGAAATTATTGGAAAGTTTTGAAACATAGACTTATAAAAGAATGATCAAATCAAACGGTTACAAATTGTAACCAGTTGAAAATGTTATCATCTGACAATAAAATGAGGTTTACAGATTGTGCTAATACAGAAACAATTTTAAGAATTATTTAATCTATTCCATCTTCAAAAGCAGAACCATTTAAACAATGGTTAGCAGAACAAGCAACAACAGATATTACAAAATCTAGAGATTCTAAATAAATTACAGAACTAAAAAAAGCAGGTAAAGACTGAGGTTGAGTTGCATTTAAGCAAGACAAGAACTTATAGAACAAACTTGAAATGACCCAATAAATTGAGAAAATTATTTAGAAAAAATTATTTAGAAAAAATTATTGAAAAAAAGAAGTTGAATTAGTAAAATATATTTTAACTTTAAAACAAAAAAAATAAATTTACTTTTTAAAAATTATAAATATTATGAAAAAAATAAACAAAATTTTTGCATCAATAATTGCTTTAACAATACTTGTTCCAGCAGTTGTTTTCAGTGCAACAATAAAAACAGGGGAAAATATTTCTATTACAAAAACTATTGCTGAAGAAAATTTATATCTTTCAGGGAAAAATATAACTATAAATAATAATGTAGAAGGGGATTTATTGGTAGCAGCTGGAACTATTTTAGTTTCAAAAGATGTTGCTAATGATTTAATTATTGCAGGTGGAAATATTACATTATTGGGAAAAGTTGGAGATGATGCCAGAGTAGCTGGTGGAAATATTACTATTAGTAATGAAATTGCTGGAGAATTGGTTGTGGCAGGAGGACATATAACTATTTCTGAAAATGCTAAAATTGAAAAAGATTTAATGATTTTTGGTAGAAAAGTTATTATTAATGGAGAAGTTAATGGAGATGTTTTTATTAGTGGAGGAAGTGCAACAATAAATGGGCATATTAAAGGAAATGTAAAATCTAAAATTTATGAAAAATTAATTTTAGGAGAAAAAGCTATTATTGATGGAACTTTAACTTATTCTTGAAAAACAGCAGATATTTTACAAAAAAATAAAGAAACAATTGTAAATGGAAAAATAATATTTGAAGATAGTGGTTTTTCAAAAAATAAAAATTATATTTTAGGATTATTTTTTAAGATTATTATCTTTATAATTACAGCTTTAATTTTTGTAGGATTATTTAAAAAATTCTCAAATTTAATAGTAAATGTAGCCTTGACATCTCCTTTAAAAATATTAGCAAAAGGTTTTGTAGCATTGATTATTATTCCAGTAATTAGTATTTTACTATTTATTAGTATTTTGGGAACTCCAATTGCTTTAATAATATTGTTTTTTTATATTTTGTTAGTATTAATAGCAATGATATATACAGCTATTATCTTTGGAGTATGGTTATGTAAAATAATTAGAAAAAAAGAAATTGAAATTACTTGGCAAGGTGTAGTTGCAGGAGTTGTTATATTAATACTAATAAAATTAATTCCAATCATTGGTCATCTAATTGTATTTTTAATTTTTTTAATTGCTTTATGAAGTCTTGTTGAAATATTTTATAAAAAAGTATGGAGTGGTAAATAGAAAAAAGTTATTAGCCTTATTATATGTACTATTTTTATTATGAATATATGAAATAGTTATGCATAATTTAAAATTATTTTAAAAATAAAAAAACTTATGCAAATTTACATAGAAAAACAAGCAAAAAATTATCCACAAACAAAAAATATTTTGCAAAAATTTAAATCTGCAAATATTATTTGGATAGATAATTATAAAAATATTTTTGATAAAAAAATTCCTTTGAATACTAGTTTAAAGCCTAATTTTATTGTAGCAAAATTAAATTCTAATTCTATAACAAAAGCTCCAGATTGATATTGACACAACAATAATCAAGCTTATTTTTTGAAAACTAGTTTGAATTGTGTTTTTGATTGTTCTTATTGTTTTTTAAAATGAGCTTTTAAAAATGATATTCCAGTTTATTTTATAAATTATGAAGATATAAAAAGTGAAATTTTACAGAAAATAAAAAATATTAATTTAGAAGAAAAAAAAGAAATAGAAAAAAATGATTATGAATTAAAATTAGAACAAAATATAAAATATAAAAATAAAATTTGGTTCTATAGTTCTGATTATTCAGATATTTTAGCAATGGACCAAATAAGTTGATTTATGCAAAATTTTGTTTCTTTTTTTGAAAAATTTGATAATACAATGATGGAAGTAAGAACAAAATCAGCAAATATAAAACCAATTTTAGATTTATGATTTGTTCCAAAAAATACTGAATTTGCTTTTTCTTTAAATCCTCAGGAATTAATTAAAAAATATGAATCAGGAACTTCTAATTTGGAAGAAAGAATAAAAGCTATAAATATTTTACTCAAAAAAGGTTATAAAGTTGGTTTGAGATTTTTACCACTTTTACCAGTAAAAAATTATGAAAAAATTTATAGTGAATTTGTAAAAGAAATAAGTGAAAAAATAGATATGAAAAAAATTTCTTCTACCTTTGTTTCAGGGCTTTTATATACTGTTTCTGATTATAATAATATTTTGAAAAAATATCCAAAACTAGATATTTTGTATAGACTTAAAAAAGATGATAATTTATTTTTTAGAGAAAAAAGAGAACTTAGAGATTTTTTTTATAAATTATTTAAATCTTTAGATAAAAAATGTTTTATTTGTTTAGATGAAAATTAATTTTTTATTTTTTTTACTTATTTATTTCTAAAAATAATTTATTTAAATAAAAAACTGTAAAATTATTTCAAATACTTTTGTTTATTTCAATTTTTAATTTAAATGAAAGTAAATATTTTGAATAAAGTTTAGAAATTTTTACTTTTTCTTCCTGGGCTTTTTTTTCAAATAATCTTTTTAACTTATGATTTATAATAATAATTATTTTATTTATTACTTCATTTTCAAAGTAGGGAATATATACCATAACATTTTCTAATTTTATAAAATATCAAGTTTTTTCTAAATATCATTTATATTCTAAAAATATTTTTACAAATTCTTCCAATTTTATTTTCACATTTTCTTTTGTAGAATTATTATTTTCATATTTTTTTAATTCAATTAAAAAAAGTAAATATTTTTCTTTTAATTTTGAGACAAATTGTTTTTTTTGAATTTTTTCTAAAAGTTCAGCATTTTTCATTTCATCAGAAAAACTTTCATTTAATTTTTTTACAAGATTTTTAAAAATTTCAGTTTCAAAAGTAATATTTTCTATACTTTCTTTCTTTATTTGTTCTAATTTTTCTTTTTCTATATTTTCTTTTTCAGAAATATTTTCTTTTTCAGAATTTTGTGAATTATTACCAAATCAATTTCAATTATTAGAATATCAATATCAGTATCAATAATTATTATTTTCAGAAAAATTTCATTTGCTTAAAACTCAAAAAATTCAAGTTACATTTAATGCTGAAATTAACATTACAATTGTAACTAAAGATAAAAGTTTTGAATAAAATTTATTATTCATTTTTTTATTTTTAAGGTAAATAAATATTTTCACAAACTAATCTTTTTATTGCATTATATCACTTCCTGAAATTAATTTACTTTCTCTAGCTTTACTTTGTCTTCATTCCAAATCTTCATTTAAATAAATAATTTTAGAATTTCAATTATCTCAAATATTTCCAAGAGTTTCTATTCTACTTGAATCAAGTAAAAAATCTAAAATAGATTTTGCATCTAAACTATTATCAGCTCATTTTATCATTTCTATTGATTCTTGAAATCATTCAGCAATTTTTAATCTTTGTCCAGCCATTCATTCTCAAAGTAAAATTTTGCTTTCTTTTTCAGCTTCAGCTTCTTTTACTTGCATTATTTTTTTAGCTTCAGCTTCATTCATTGCTGCTTCTTTGAATTTTTCTGTTTCTATAACTTTATTCATAGCATCCATAACTTTTGAATCAAGTTTTACATCTCTAACCTGAATAGAATCCAAAGTATAACCAAATTCTTTCAATTTTTCTCTTAATCTTTCTTCAATTGCTTTACCTATTTCTTCTCTTTTTGCAAATATATTTTTATGTGTAAAAGTAACCATCATTGCTCTTAATTGTTCATCAATTGCAGCTCTAATCATAGTTCTTGGATCATCTATCAAATATACTGATTTATAAATATTTCATTTTCTCGAATCATCTCATTCATCATTAACATAATAAATTACATTAAGTCAAACATAAGCAGTAACATTGTCAAAAGTAACTCATTCAACTTCTACAGAAAAGTTTTTTCTAAAAAGGTCTTGTCTTACAATTCTTGTTACAAAAGGAACAATTAAATTTAATCATTGTCTAAGAACACCTGTATATTTTCCAAAAACTTCTTTTGTTCTAACAGTTTGCGGACTTACTATTTTTACTCAAGCAAAAAATAAAATAGCAAAGTAAACAGCTCAAATAACAAAATAACCTGGATTAATTAGTCATAATCATAATAATCCTAATCAAAATAAAATTTCTACTATTAAAATAAATACTCACATAATTTTTTATAAATTAAATATTAAAATAAATTTTTTTATTACACAAATATTTTTTATTCTTTTAAATATTTGTTTTTTAACTTTTCTATTAATTTTCAAATAACATTGTAATTTTCTTTAAGAAATACAAATGAATTATTTGAAATATATTCACTATAAAAATGGCTTAAAGTGTTTCTTTCTTTTAGTAATTGAAACCATACTTCTAAATCTTCAACTATTTCTATTTTATAAAATTCTTTAAAAATTTCTTTTGGAAATAAGTTACATTCTCACATTTCATATTCCAATATTTTTTTCAGAGTTTTCCAAGTTAATTCAATTGTATATTCAAATCTTTGTATAGTTCAGTCTTGTTCTAAAGCTGAATAATTTTTCAATTTCATAGCTTCATCTAAAGTTTTGTAAGCTTTCTCTAAAAGTAATATTTGTTTTTCTATTCTTATTAATTCCATTTTTTTGTGTATTTAAGAGCTATTTTTTTAAAATCTTTTGAAGTATCATTAAAATCTACAACATCAATTAAATAAGGTAATTCATCTAAAGCAATTTTTAAATTCAAATATTTTTTATAATCTAATTTTTCTTTTCATAATATTCAAATATCATAATCAGAATTTTTTTTATAATCTCATTTTGCTCTACTTCAAAATAAAAAGACTTTGAATTTTTGTTTATTTATTTGTTTAAATAAAACTTCCTTTATTTTTTTTTCTGCATTTTTATTGTTCATAATTATAGAATTTTATTTTACTAAATTAATTTTTTAGCTTTTTTTCTTAATTCAAAACCAAATCTAAAGTTCAGTCATCTTTTTCTTTGACTCAAAAATTAAATTTATAAACTCAATTTTCATTCAAAATCAAAATTTCAGAATTTCCTTTTACAACAAAAGATTTTATAGAAAATTTATTTGCCTCAATTTGTCATAAAAAAGTCAAATTTTTCACAGATTCATAATTAGTAGAATTAGGTTTTGTTACCCAAATTTTGTTATTTAAAAAGAAAAATACAAATTTAGATTTTTCTGGAATTATAATATCTATTTTAGAATTTTCTTTTTCTAAATTATAATTCAAAGGAAATTTATTTAACATAATTGATTCAACAACATTTCATTTTTTGAAAAATTTTATTAAAGATAAATCTTCTTTTAAAATATAAATTCATCAATCTATTCAACTAGCCATAATTTTTCCAATTTGTAAAACATCTTGTTTCCTAAGGTAAGCTTCCCCAGAAGTATAAGAATTTGCTCATGCTAATTTATGTTTATAAATTTGATTATCATCTCCAATTAAATAAATATTACTAGCAAATTTTTTTATAGAATGTGCTTGTTGCCATTTTTTTTGTCATATAACTTTTACATAAGAAAAATTTTTATTTCTAGAAAATTTTACAACTCTATTTTCTTTTGTTAAAAGTAAAATATTTTCTCAAACACTAATTGCATCAATAAATTTATCTCATTTAGTCATTTTATTAAAAATATTTCTTACTGGAACTTTTCAAGAAATAATTGGTCAAATAATTTTATCTTCTCAAATTACAAAAACTTTATTTCTATTTTCAATAATTTTTATAGTATTTTTTTCACTTGTTTTAGCAACCAAATTATCATCATTTGAACCAAAAATCTTTACATTATTAAAGTCTTGTTTCAAACTTGCTATATCTCTAATTAAAAGATCTGTTTCATTTTTCAAAATTTTCTTTTTAATTATATTTTGCGTTATTTCCTCAGCTTTTTTTATATTAATATTAAAATTAGAATGGTCTTTTCAATTTTTAGCTTCTATAGCATAACCAATATAATCTCTAGCTTCTGTTACTTCAATTTGAGTTTCTTCTACACTTGTATTCAAACTTCATTCATAAATAACTTTTGCAACAATAAAATACAAAATATAGATAGATACAAAAATTCATAAAATAAAAAATATATTTTTCACAAGTTTATTTTGTTTTGAAATTCTTTTATAAACTTTTGTTAAATTTTTTTGAGGTTTTTGAAAAAAAGTTTTTCATTTTTCTATTAAAAAAGGAATAAAACCATCTATTTTTTTTGTTTCATCTTCATTTCAATAAAATTTTAAAGACAAAAAAGAAATATTTGATTTAGTTTTTTCATATTGAAGAATATTTGCAACTCATTGATTAGATTTTTCCAAATCTTTTCTTTCCCAAATATCAATTAAATCACTTTTTGCTAAATAATTCAAAAGTCTTTTATTTGAAAAAACTATCAAATCACCTTTTTCTAATTTTCAACTAGAAACAAAAGTAAAATTTTCAAAATTGGATTTTTTGTCAGTAATTTCAGAAATTTCATTCAAATTTCTAATTAAATAAGATGAAGCTTTTCAAGTTTTTGAAAAATGTAAATTTCATTTATCATCTAAAATTCCTATTAAAAGGCTAGTTTCATTAATATCTTCTTCATCTTCATCAACTATTTTTATTTCTTTTAAAAATTTATTTATTTTTTCCAAAGTATCTGAAAAACTATTATAAACATCTTTTTCTACCAAATCTTCAACTAAAACATCTATTATTTTATTCAATAATAAATTTGCTATTTTTTCTTCAAAAGTATCTAAAATCAAAAAAATGTGCAAGTTTCAGACTTCCATTTGTTTAGACAAAACTTGGTTATTATGTTCTTTTTTTTCTATGTATTTTATATCATATTTAAACACTTTTTTAAAAAAAGTTAAAAATTATTATAATTTAAGAAAATTTTCTTAACAAGCTTAGTATAATTTTATAATACTTTTTGTCAAAAAAACTATAGAAAATTCTTTTTACTTTTTATTCAAATATTGTATAGAATATAAAAAAACTTAGAAATATTTTTCTAAGTTTTTTTATGAATTTCTAAAAGAAACTCAAGAGTTAAAGCATTTTTTATTTTCTCCTATTATTAGTTCTTGGAGTTTTTGAATTACTATCATTTTGCATTTTTTCCAGATTATTTATAACTTTTTTAGTTTCTACTTCTTGTTCTTCTATTTCTTTTATTTCTTTATTTAATTCTCTAACTTGAGTTTGTAAATCTTTTATTTTTGTTTCTAAATCAGTTTTTTTATCTTGTTTTTTTATTTTTAATTTTTCATCAATTTCTCATTTAGTTCTTAATTCACTAATTGTTTTAGCTAAAACTGAAGAAATTACTAAAGGTTCTAAAACATCTTCTGTAGTTATTGAATCTTCTAAATCTCCAAATTTTTCTAAATCTTCTTCTTCTAATTTTTCTGTTTTTTCTATTTCTTCTATTTTTTCTTCTACTTTAGAATCATCTCAAAATAAATCAAAATCTCCATCTTCCTCTATTTTTTCTATTTTTGCAGTTTCTACTTCTGGTTTTGAAATTTCAGAATCATCTCAAAATAAATCCAAATCATCAGATAATTCTTCTTTTACTTCTGTTGGATTAATATTAAAATCAGAAGTTCAATTTGTTGTGATATCTTTCAATGATTCTTCTTTAATATCATCTACAGAAAATTCAAATAAATCATCTGTTTCTTTATCTTTTTCAGTATTTAAAATAAAATCTTCTGTTTTTTCTATAGTTGGATTAGAATTAATTTCTTCTAATTCTTCTGGATTATCCTGAATAATGATAAGATCTTCATCATCATCATCTATAAATGTTTTTCACATAAAAATAATAGTTATTTTATAAATTACATAAATATTTTATCACAAAAAAGAAAATGTGTCAAAAAATTTGCAAAAAAAAATAAAAATTATATAATATTTTTTGTTGAAAGAAGATTTTTTTATAAAAATTACTGATAAATTCAACAATATATTATATAATAATCATAAAAAATATGGATTTTGGACAAGCTCAAAAAATGATGAAATTACAACAAGAAGCTATGAAAATAAAAAAGGAACTAGAAAATACTTTGATTGAAGCTGAAAAAGGTGGTTTAGTTATTGCTTTTAATTGAGAAATGAAAGCTGAAAAAGTTTATTTTGAAACTAAAGATTTAATTCCTGGGTTACCTGATGATAGTGTTACTGCTTTAGAAGAAGCAATTATGGAATGTGTTAATAAATGAGTAAAAAAATCTCAAGAAATAGCTGCTGATAAAATGAAAGGAGTTATGGGACAAATGGGAATGGATATGCCTGGAATGTAATTTTATATTTTTTTTGAAAGTAGTAACTATTTTTATAGTTACTACTTTTTTTTAATAATATATTTAAAACTATTTAATTTATATAATACATAATTTTTATTTTTTTTTGTAAAAATATTATTTCTATGTATACTATATTTATAATCTTTATAACTTGATATTTTTTATGTTACAAACATTGTCTAAATACATATTTTTTGTACTAATTTTTAGCTTTTTTTCTATTTTATTTTTGAGTTATTTTTCTAAAGATTTTTCTTTGAATAACAATTTTATATATTTATTTTGAATATTAATATTAGTATTTTTTGACAAAATAATAGAATTTATTAAAAAAGAAGACTTTAGTTTTTATTTTAAAAACTTAGATTTTGAAAAAGATAAAAAAAATTTGTTTATTAGAATTTTTCTTTTAATCTTTTTTACAATACTTTTACTATTTTTAGAATTAGAAATAATTAATTTTTTAATTTTAGAATTTATTATTTTTAGTATTTTTTTTAAACTTGATTCTAGAATTTCTTTTTCAATTGCCCTTGTTTTACTTTGTTATACAATTTTTTTTATTTTTTTTGAAGATAAAAAAATGTCTGAAATTTTGAGTATTTATGCTTATTATTTTTTAATTATTTGAGTTTGACTTGAAATATTCCAAAATTTACTCTCTAAAAAGCAAATAAAAAATGAAAAATAAATTTAATAAAATAAAAATAAATTTTTTAGAAACTTTTTTTAATTCTAAGGCAGAAAGATTTTTTGATTTTTTTTATTTTTTTGTTGCAATAATTTTCTTTTTAGCTCTTTGAAATGAAATAATAAAGCAAATTTCTTTAACAAAAATTTTTATTATTTTTATTATTTTTAGTTTTTTATATTTTTTAATTAAATATAAAAAAAATAATTTTTGAAAAAATAGTTTTTGATACAATAATTTTTTAAAAAAATATAATAATGAAATTTTTTATTTTTCTTTTTTAATTTTTTCTCTAATCTTTCTTTTTTCTTTCTTTTTTCCCATTTTTTCTAATATATTAAAATATTATTTTTTTACTTTTTTATGAATTTATATTATTTTAAAATTTTTTGGTTTTAAAATAAATTATGATTTTTGAAAAAAAACTATATGAAAATTTAATTTTTTTAGTTTAGATTTTTTACAAATATCTATAATAATAATTTCTTTTTTAGTAATTATTTTTTATAAAGATTTCACCAATTATTTTCCAGAAAAAGTTAATATTATTCAAAAAAATACTATAAAAGTTGAAAATAAAAAAAGTGATGAAGAAATTTTAGAAGAAAAATTAAAAAAATTAGCAGATGAAGTAAATGCTAAAAATAAAACTTTTTTTGAGAAAAAAGATTTGGAAGAAGAAAATTTTCAGGCTAAAAATATTTTTAAAAAAGATTTGTATCCTTGGACAATAAATATGGAAGAAGAAATAAAAAATTTACAAATTTTTTTGGAAAAATGATGATTTTTTAATTGAGAAATAAATGGAATTTATAATGAAAATTTGAAAAAATCTTTGAAAAAATATTTAATAAAAAAATGTGATTGGCCAGAAACAACAAAATGATATTTTTGACCAGAAGCAAGAAAATGTTTGAATGGAAACTAAAAAAAATTCCCCCTAACCCCCTTTTGGTCAAAAGGGGGAAAAAAAAGAAAAGATAAATTAAAAAAATAAAAATATCTGTTGGCATAAAAATTTTTTAATAAACTAAAAAACTAATTTCTAAAATAAAATATGAATATAACAATTTTGGCTTCTATTTGAGCAGAAAATCTATGAGATGAACTTATTTTGAAAAATGAGATTATTTTGCTTGAAAAACAATTTGCTTCTAAAAAACCTGTTTTTGCTGTTTTTTCTTATGATACAAAAAATATTTTTTATAAAAAAAATAATATAGAATATTTGGAATATTTTCCTATTTGAATAAGAAAAATTAAAAATATTTTTAGAAATATAAAAAATTTTTGGACTTTTATAAAAACAATAATTGTCAGTGATTTGGTTGTTATTTGATGAGGTTGAATTTTTTTTGATAATGAAATTGGAGGAAAAAATTCTAATTTATTTTGGTGGAATTTTAGAACAAAAATTATAAGATTTTTCAAAAAAAATATTTTATTTTGGTGAGTTTGAATAAATATAAGTGATAAAAAAAATTTAAAAAAATTAAAAAAAATTTTTTCTTGAGCTTATAATGTAACTGTTCGAGATGAATATTCTAAGGAAATTTTGGATAAAATTTGAATAAAATCTAAAATTATAAAAGATCCTGTTTTTTTTGATAATTTAGAAAAAGAAACCTCACCCCAACCCTCTCCTACAGGAGAGGGAGTAGATACAAAATTAGAAAAAAATAAATTTTTAGTTTTTTGGAAAGATTATAAAGATTTTGATTTAGATAGTTTAAAAAATTTGGACTTTTCTTGAAAAAATGTTTGAATTGCTTTTAGAAGATGATTTTTAAGTGAAGAAAAAATTGAAAAATTGATAAAAATTATTTTAGAAAAAAATTGAAAAATTATTTTAATTCCTCATAGTTTTCACAAAACTGATGATTTTTCTAATGATTGTGTTTTTTTAAAAAAATTTGCTCAAAAATTTGAATTGAAAATTTGTAAAAATATGACAGAATCTTATGAAATTTATACTCAGAAAAAAATAGATTTCAATTTTGCAAGTAGATTACATTCTATAATTTTATCAGAAGTTTATAATATTGATTACATTGGGATTAGTTACACAAAAAAAACTGAAAATCTTTTGATGGATTTGGAAAAATAAAAAATTCTCTAGATTTTTTATAAAAAAAGAATATAATAATAGAAATTAATTTTTAATTTTAAAAAATATGTTTAAAATAGAAGAAAAAAAAATACAAAATTTTCAAGAAACAGAAATGAGTTTTAAAGAACTTTGTGAAAGTTTAGATAAGCAACATAAAAGATATTTGGCTTGAGAAATGAAAACTTATACTATTGAAGAAATTTGGAAAAGTTATAAAAATAGAAAAAGTACTTTTTTAACTTCTAAATAGTATGGAATATAAAATAATATTTTGAGATGATATAAATAATGATTTAGATAATATTTCAGATTATATTGAAAGAATGACTTTTTCTATAAATAAAGCTGAGCAAATTGTATGAAAAATAATTGGTTCAATGTGAATATTATCAATCTTTCCTTATATGTATCAGGTATTTTATAAAGATTATCGTTCAATTAATATTGAAAATAAAAGAATTATTTATTATATTGATGAAGAAAAAAAAATTGTAATTATTTATAGAATTTTATGACAAGCTCAAAATTATGAAGAAGTTTTATAAAAAAAAGAATATAATAGAATAAATTAATTTTTAATTTAAAAAAAATAAAAAATTCTCTAGATTTTTTTGAAAAAAAGAATATAATAGTGAAAATTAATTTTATAATTTAAAAAATAATAAATGGATATAACTTATTTAGAACTTTTATATATAGCTTTGACAATTTTTTTTCTAGCTATTTGAACAATGTTAACTTTGATTTTAATAAAAATTAATAGAATTCTTTGAACAATTAATAAAGTAACTGGTTATGTTGAAAAAGTAACTTTGGCTTTTTGAGCTTATAAACAAGTCCCTGACTTTGTAAAAGATAAAATTAAAAATATGTTTAAAAAATAAAAAAAAATATTGTCAATAGAAAATTGTAAAAAACACTAAAAAAATCTTGATATTAAATATAAAATTCATATATTTACTATATTGAGATTTTTTTTAAATTTAACTAATAAATAAAATGTATAATAATAGAAGGACAAAAAATAATAAATTAACAAAAAATGTTAAAGATTATATAATTCCTATTATAATAGGATTGTTTGCAGTATTAATTATTTTCAATATTTTCAGATCTGGTGAGGATAAAACTACAAAAACTGAAAAAGTAGATAATGCAAATAATAGTGATTGAGTAAAAGTAAGTTTTAAAATTCCTAATACAAAAGCTTTTGTATTCAATGACAAAAAAGAAAAAACTGAACTATCAGATAAAAGTTCTATTAATTTTTGAAATAAACTTTTTGTTGAAAAGGGAATAGTTGATTTTGAAAAAAGTAAAAAAATAAAATGAATTTTGAATGCTAGATGAGATTTGAAAATAAATAAAAATAATAATTTCAAACTTATGGCTTCTGATTTATTTTTGGAACCAAAAGAAGCTACAAAAGTAGAAATGACTTTTTTAACAGTTAATTTAGATGATGAATGAATTGTTTCTTTAACTCAAAATGAAGCTGCTAGCTCTGTTTATGTTTTATCTTGATATGCAAGTGTAAAAACAAAAACTTCACAATCTATTATTGTTCCAAAATGAAAAAAAATTACTATTTTATCTAAGGAGGCACATAAGAAAAATTTTGATATAAAAACAAAAATTGTAGATATTGAAAAAAGTTATTTAGATGAGACTTGGTGTAGTATAGTAAAATGTGTGGAATTATTAAAAGCTGAAAAAAAGGAATCATCTACAGGAGCAATAAAAAATACAGAAATAAAAAAACCAATAAAATTACAAAAAACTAAATTAATTGAAATAAAAACAGTTAAAGATTGAGAAGAAATTTTTGAAAATAAAATTGATATAAGATGAAAAATAATAGCTAAAAATATTTCTGATATTACAATAAATAATATTTCAGCAACTATAGATTCTAGCTTAGGGATTTTTACATTAAAGAATTTTGAATTAAAAGAACCAATAAATGATGTAATTTATAAAGTTTTTGATAATTCAGGTGATTTGATTTGAAGAGGAGTTATTACACTTTATCATACTTGAAAAATTTGAAGAAAAAATAGTCCAAAAGCTCAAACTGTAAATTATCCTGAAAATAATAATTATATAATAGAATTTCCTTCTAACGAACCTTTTACTACTACAGATACAAAATTAACAATAAAATGAAGAGTTCCTGCTTGAGTTGTTTCAAAAATTATGGTAAATAATTTTACTCTAACAAAATTTGCACCTAATTCAACTATTTGGTGGTATCATGCAAATATGATTCATTGAAATATGAAAGAATGAACTAATGAATATAAGATAAAATATTTTTGAGCTGATTGAAAACTATTGCATACTAAGGTGTATTTCATTATAAAAAAATAAATTAGAAAGGCATTTA
>JAMONT010000033.1 GCA_027066455.1 Candidatus Altimarinota bacterium | reverse complement strand
AAGAAAAAGAAAAAATTGTTTGATTAATTATTTTATTACTTAAAAAATAAATTTTTTGAAAGCTACAAAAAAATAAATATTTTTTCTAGCTTTTTTTCTTTTAAAAAAAATTTGACTATTTTTTTTTTTATAATTAAAGGGTAAAAAATATTTTAATAATTAATACAAGAAAGTATGAAAAAAATAATAATAAGTTTAGTTTTAGCTTTTAGTTTATTTTTTAGTTTTGGAAATTTGCAAGTTAATGCAGAAATTACTGAAAAACAAGAAAAAATAATAAGTAATTTTTTAGACAATTATTTTGAAAAAAATAAGAAAAAATATTGAAAAGAAAAAGCTATAAGTATTTTAAAAAGAATTAGTTTTAAAGTAATAGAATTAAAAAAGACTTCAGATTGATTAAAAAAAGAAATTTTAGAACATGTACTTTCTAAAATTGCTAGTATTTTTTTATTAGATAATATAGAAGTTGATGTTTTAGATGTAAAAAAATTGATGAATTATAGTACAGAAATATGAAGTAATTTTTTTTGAAGTGAATATGATTTAAATAATTTAGATAAAGATATTGAATTTTGAAAAACTAAAGAACCAGCTGAATGAGAAAGTTATCTTATGTTTTATAACAAAATTCAACTTTTAAATACTAAATGAAAAGAAAAAACTTTTTCAAAAGAAGATTTTCTAGATTTTATGAATAAATTAAAAAATAATAAATTAGAACAAGCAGCATTAAAATATAAAAATAATCCAGATTTATCTCCTTTTGGTTTTTTTGTAAATACAATAAATTATGTAAAGCCTTATAAAAATGGTTTATTATGATGATATTCAGGTGCAAGTTGAGATGTTTTTTATGAAATATTTTATTTAACAATAGATAAAGATACTAATAAAATCTATGAATTATCTACTTCACTACATGTATATTATATGAATGAATGTAGTAAATATGATAATAATGAGGAATGTATATGAGATGTAACTCCTTTTTTAATTAGAAATTGAAAAAAATTAAAAAGATATTATTGAAATAATTATATAAAAGATTTATTTGAATGAAAATTATCTAGAGATAATTTTAGAGAAGAATTTGAAAAAATAGAAGAATTGAAAGAAAAAGTTAATGATTTATATAATTAATTAAGTAAATTTTTAAAATCTATGAAAAAATATTTATTTTTTTGTAGCTTTTTTTCTTTTAAAAAAAATTTGATTATTTTTTTTTTTTTTTATAATTAAAGAATAAAAAATATTTTAATAATTAATACAAGAAAGTATGAAAAAAATAATAATAAGTTTAGTTTTAGCTTTTAGTCTATTTTTTAGTTTTGGAAATTTACAAGTTAATGCAGAAGTTACTGAAAAACAAGAAGAAATAATAGCAAATTTTATAGATAATTATTTTGAAAAAAATAAGAAAAAATATTGAAGAGAAAAAGCTATATTGAAATTAAAAGAATTACATAAAAAAGTTTCTGATTTAAAAAAAATAAAAACAGGAAAAATGAAAGAATTTTTAGATATAGCTTATATAAGAATAAACTTATTTTTTGTTTTTATAGAAATAAATGAAGAAAAAAATGAATTAATAAAATCTTATATAGAATATACAAAAAAGACAGGTCACTTAATTGATAGTAATATAGATAATCATTATATTATAATTAAAAAAACAGATTGAATTTATGCTAAAGGTTCTGTTTTATTAAAAAATTCTGAAAATTATAGTTCTCCTTATTTTCTTGCAGTTAAAGTATTAAATAAATGGAAAGTAGTATTTGTTTGACAAGATGAACCTTTTTGTGAAAATATTGAAAAATATAATTTTTCAAAAGAATATGTGGAATGATGTTTTAAAACTTCAAAGGGGTATATAAAAAATACTGTTGACAAAAACTCTAACAAATATTGAGAATTAAAACAAACTCTTACTTATTGAAATAGAACTATAAAAGTATATAAAAAATATACTTGAAAAAAATATATAAAAGATTTTAATAATGTTTATTCAAAAAATAGAACATATTTTTTAATGAAAAATGATGATGATTATCCAAAAATAATAAGAAGTTCATTACAGCCAAATATTATTAAAGAAACAATAGTAAAAATTACTTCTAATGTTCTTGAAAATGAAGAAATAGTTTTTCAAAAGACTTGACCAAAATATTGATTTTGTAGACATGATCTTTGTGACAATAGTGTTGATATCGTTTGAGTGTTTAATAATAAATTATTTTTTACTTCATATGTAAATATTATAAATTGAAAATATTTTAGTAGAAAAAAATATGTTTATGATTTTTCAAAAAATAAACTACTAGAAAAAGATTTTTGAACTAAAATAAAAGCTTGATTTAAATGAATATATTTTATAAGAAATAATTGAACTTTAGGAAAATTTCAAAATTCTAAATTAATTTTACTTGATAATAATTATAATGAAAAGGTCTTATATGAAGATAATATGTGAAATGTAGATAATGAAACAATGAAAAAACCTGCTTGAACTGAATCATTAGAAAATTTTGAACTATTACCTAAATGAAAAATAAAATTATTTTTAAAATGATATGATAAATGAAATTCATCTAAAATAATACAAACTAAATAAAAGTACTTCAAAAGCTAGAATTTTTTCTAGCTTTTTTTTTTACAAAAAAAATTGACATTTTTGGCTAAATAGTAAAAAATGTGTGCTATTTTTTACTAAAAAAAGGCTTTAAATAAATAAAAAATAGCTATAATTAATGTATTTTATTAACTAACATTAATTATATGCAAAAAAAACTGTCAAAAATG
>JAMONT010000032.1 GCA_027066455.1 Candidatus Altimarinota bacterium | reverse complement strand
ATACTGAAAAATTTCAGTATTTTTTATTTTTTTTCTGATTTCATTTTTTTCACTCTTTTATTTAATTCATCTTGCATAACTTCAAAAATTATCAAAGTTCTTTGTTGTTTTCAATATTCAATATCATAATTTTTTAAAAAATTCTTTTTTCTTTCATTTATTTTTTCAAGAAATGTTTCATATAAGAATATTTTTCTTTTAGTAGCCAAATTTTTGAAACTTTTAGTTTTTTCTATAGCATCAATTTTTTCTACAATTTTTTTAGATATAACATTTTTTAATAAAATATTTGTTTTTTTCTCATATTTTTTCTTTAAATTAGAATATTTTTCTACTCTTTTTTCTAAAACTTCTTTTTGTTTAGTTATTTTTTCTTTAATATTATTTTTTTCATCAAGTTTTTTTATTTCTTCTTTTATATATTCAAAAAATTTTGCTTTTTTTTCTTTACTTACAAAAGTAAATAATTTTTTATAAAATTCTATTTTTTTCCTTCTATTATCAGAATTTCCAACTTTTTTAGATAAAAATAAAATTTCTGCTGTATCTTCTTTTTTTAAATCTTTTTTCAAAAAATCTTTTATTTCTCAATTATTTTTTAAAAAATCTTCCCAAGAATTATTTACTTCTTCTTTTTCTTTATTTAATTTTTTAATATTTGTTTTTATTTCTCAAATACTTAAATTTTTTTTCTCTAATTTTTCTACTTTTTTTATTTTTTTTACCTTTTCAATTTTTTTTACTTTCTCTATTTTTTCATATTTTTTTTCTATTTTATCAACTTTTTTATCTAATTCATCAGAAAAAACCTCTACTTTAAAAAAGCTAAGGATAAATAAAACAATCAAAAAATATTTTAAAATTCTTAAAATAAACATTATTTATTTTTATAAAAACTAAAGAAATTTATAAACACATAATATATATTTTCTAAAAAATAGCAAATTTTAAATTTTTCCTTGTAACTTTTAAATTTTTCTCTTTTTTTTGTAGCCCCTTTCTCCACATCGGGGAGAGAGGATTCAGGAGAGAGGGCTTTAAATTTTTACTTAATAACTCCTGCTATCACTTTAGCTACATTTTTATCAAGAGGACTTGGAATTATTTCACTGGCTGTAGGATTTTTTACATAATTAGCCAAAGCTTCTGCTGCTTTTATTTTATGTTCATCAGTAATTTTTACAACTCTATTTTCTAAAGCTCATTTAAAAATTCAAGGAAAAACTAAAACATTATTTAGTTGATTTGGGAAATCAGATCTTCCTGTTGCAATTATTTTTGCCCCAGCTTTTTTAGCTAAATCTGGCATTATTTCTGGAACAGGATTTGCCATTGCAAAAATTATTGGATCTTTTGCCATTGTTTTTACCATATTTTCAGTTAAAACTTCAGGAGCAGAAACTCAAATAAATAAATCTCTATCTTTTACAGCATCTTCCAATTTTCAAGAAATATTTTCCTTGTTTGTAATTTTTAAAATTTTTAATTTTTCTGCATTCAAATCATTTCTATTTTTTGAAACAATTCCTTTAGAATCACAAACAATTATATCTTCAATTCAATATAATTTTAATAATTTTATAATTGCAGTTCCAGCAGCTCAAAGTCCATTTACAACTATTTTTAAATTTTCTTTTTTCTTATCTACAATTTTTAAAGAATTAATTAATCAAGCCAAACAAACAATTGCTGTTCAATGTTGGTCATCGTGAAAAACAGGAATATCAAGTTCTTTTTTCAAAGTTTCCTCTATTTCAAAACATCTAGGAGCAGAAAAATCTTCCAAATTTATTCAACCAAAAGTTATACTTATATCTTTAATTGTCTTAATAATTTCATCAGTATTTTGAGTATCTAAAACTATAGGAAAGGCATTAATACCAGCAAATTCTTTGAATAAAGCACATTTTCATTCCATAACTGGTAAAGAAGCTAAAGCTCAAATATTTCAAAGTCACAAAACTGCACTTCAATCAGAAATAACAGCAACAGTATTTGCTTTTAAAGTATATTTATAAGCATTTTCTGCATCTTTTGCAATTTCCTTACAAGGTTCAGCAACTCAAGGAGTATAAGCCAAACTTAAGTCATTTTTTGTTTTTAATTCCAATTTTAACTCTGTAGAAATTTTTCCCACAATTTTTTCATGTAATTTCAAACTTTCTTTAAAATAATCCATATTTTTTTTGTTAATAAATAATTTTTTTCAATTTTAATTTTAATTTTTTTTGTAGCTACTCCTTTCTCCTGTAGGGGGAGAGGCTGGGAGAGGGGTTCTAAAATAAACAATCTCTAAACTATCTCCCACAAATTCAAAAATATCACTAGATTTTTGTTTAGAATTTATAGAAAAATCTTTTTCTGCCAAAACTTTTATTCAAAAGTTTTTTATTTCTTTTTCAAATTCTTTTTCAATTTTTTCACAAGAAAATATTTCAGGATTTCCTGATTTATTTGCACTTGTCAGAAATAAAGCTTTTCATCATTTAGTTAATTTTTTTTGTTCAAAATCATGAGCAACTCTAAAAGCAATTTTTTCATATTTTTGACTGTTAGGTAATTTTTTTATAGTTTTTAAAATTTTTTTTAAAACAGATTTTTTTTTGCCAATTTTTTTTAATTTTTCTGTACTAACTAAAATAGTAAAAGGATTTTTATAATTTTTTAAAAAATCTATTTGTTTTTTTGATAAAATTTTATTTTTTTCAAAAAAATTAAAATCATCTATTAAAATAGCCATAGGTTTAGAAAAGTCTCTATTTTTTATTTCATAAATTCCTTTATAATTTTTTAAATCTTCTATAAAACAAGCTAATCAAAAACAGGTATTTGTTGCTAATATAAAAATATTTTGCATTTTTTTTTGTAAAATAATATATTTCTTTATTTTTATTGTAGCCTCTTTCTCCCCACAAGGGAAAGAGAATTCAAGAGAGAGGGCTTATATTATAAGGTTAATTCTTTATTTTTCCTGAAAACATTATACACAAAAAAAACCTTTTTCAAGGTTTTTTTATTTTATTTTTAAAAAATTTTTATTTTATTAAAGGTTTATCATTATCTTGAACCATTCCTCCTCACATAAGTGCTCACATAGCTTCTTTTATATTTTTTGCATTTTCTGGTTCTTTTATTGTTACAGATTTTTCAATTGTTGAGTTTGTAAAAAAGAAATTAAAAGTAGCATCTTCTTCATCTGCTTTTCATTTTAAATCTATAGTATATTTTTCTGCTTCTTTTTTTAATAAAAGATTTCAAGAAAATTTTGTTTTAGAACCTTCTTTTACTAAAATTTTTCCATCTATACTATTATCAGTTTTTTTTCAATTATATGAAACTTCTCATCAAGATTTTTCAATTGAATTAATTACAAATTTATTTTTTGTATTTTCCAATTTAAAATTAATTTCATCATTTTCTATATTTAAAATAAAAAATTTCAAATCTTTTTTATCAATTTTTATATTTCCTTTAAAACCTTTGTTAAATTCATCTATATTATTTTCTAATATTTTTAATTCATCTGCTGAAATTTCTTCTTTTCCTTCTTTTGCAAATTCTTTAGCTATTTCTTTTACAATTTTTACAGCATTTTCTTTATTTAATTCTATATCATTATCATAATAATCACTACTTTTATTTTCTTTTATAGATTTAAAAATAGGATATTTTTTCAAAATAGCAAGAACTTTCTTTTTCTTTGTTAAAAAATCACCTTTAGAAAAATCAATCGAATTATTTTCTGGAATTTCAGCAAAAAACCATTTTCCAAGATAAGCTTGAGCCATTCCATTTGCCATTGCTATTTCTTGAGAACTTTCAGAACTATTTAAATTAATTTTTGCTAATTTAAAATATATTTTTTCCTTAAAAGCAGATAATTGAGCTGAAATATTTCAATCAACTTTCATTTTTTGTCATTCTTTTATATCAGCATCAAAAACTATATCAAAAGTTCAATCACTAGATTCTGTTTTTTGGTCAAATTTAAAATCATATTTTAATTTTCCTTTAATCAAAGCTTCTTTAGCACTTATATCAAATTTTAATTCTCAATTAGTTATTCCTGATTTTTTATAAACAACTAATGAATCAAGCTTTTCAATAAAAGAAATTTGATTTGCTTTCAAAGCATCAATTGGTTGTTCTACTTTTATATTTGTTGTTTTAGTAGTTTCAACTTCTGATTCTTTTTTTTGTCCACAACTAGCTAAACTAACTGTTAATAAAGCTAAAACAGACACTTTTTTTAACACACTAATATTTTTTTTATTTTCTAATTTCATAGATTTTATATTAAGTAAATAAATTTTAACTGGAATATTATATACTTTTTTATTATAAAGCAAAATTTTTTTTCTATTTTTTTACAATTATTAAATTGATATATTATATTTTTTTCAAAAAAAAAAATAACTATTTTGTTATTTCTTTTTATATTATTAAATAAAAAATTATTTAAAAATAACTTTTTTTACTTCAGGAAAAAATTTTGCTGTTTTTTCTAGAGAATTTTTTATTTTAATTAAGTCTTTATTTTTATTTAAAGGAATATATAAAGTTCCTTTTTTCAAATTTATAGAAGAGATTTTATTTTCTTCTTTTTTTATTATTGAATTCAAAGTTTCTTTTATTGGAGATTTTGAATTATACAAAAATTTTGTTTCTATTTTTCAATCTCTATATAAAAATACTTTTGTTTTTGCTCAAGTTTTTTTTCAAGAAATATAATTTTTATTTTCATCTTTTACACTTTCTTCTTTTTTTATAGTTTCTCCCTCTCATATAGAAGAAGGTTCAGCTAAAGTTTCCTCCAATTTTCTTCTATTATATTCTCTTATTTTTTCCTCAATTCTTTTACTTTCTAATTGTTTTTCAGCATTTATTTTTTTCAAAAGTTTGTCTTTTTCTTCCTTTAATTTTTTATTATTTTCTTCTTCTAACTCTGATAATTTTTCTTCTTGTAATTTTCTTAAAAATTCTTGTTCTTTCTTAAGTTTATTTTCAGCTTTTTTTAATTCTTCAGTTTTTTCTTCTAAAAGTCTATTTTTTTCAATGTTTTCTTGTTCTAAATCTGTAGCTTCTTTCAATTTCTTTCTTTCTTCTAATATTTTAAGTTGAGCTTTTGCTTTTTCTAAGTTTTCCAAGTTTCTAGATTTAACTAATTCTTTTTTTTCAATTTCTATTTTATCTTTTCTTTCCTTAGCAAATTCTTTTAAATTTTTAGTTTCTTCTTCTGAAATTTTATCTCAATTTTCTTTTTGCATTTCTACATTATCATTATTTCATTCATCTAAAATAACCTTTTTATCTGAAGAAATGAATAAAAAAAATATACTAAGCAATACTATAAATACACCTGATAAAAATTCTAACATAGTTTTATAATTAAAAAATAACTTTTGTAAATATACAATAATGATTTTTCCTTAAAACGCAAATGTTTTTTTCTTTAAAACAAAAAAATAGAAACAACTATTTTTTTTAGTTATTTCTATTTATACAGTTTATTACACAATTTTCATTTTTATAATTTATTCAATTGTAGTCCCTTCATCTTCTCATAAACAAGCTCTTAACATAGCTCAAGGTTTGTATAAATTTACAACTTTCATTGTCAAATTCCCTTCTTTTGCAAGAGTTATTGCAGTATGGTCCATAACTCTTATATCTTCATTTATTACTTTTGAATAAGAAGTATTTTTTATAAGTTCAGCATCATCAAATTTGTTTGGGTCTTTATTATAAACTCAATCTACTTTTGTTGCTTTTATCATCAAATCACACTCTAATTCTAAAGCTCTTAAAACTCCAGAAGTATCAGTTGTAAAAAATGGATTTCCTGTTCAACCAACAGTTATTACAATTCTTTCTTTTTCAATATGTCTAGTTCATCTTCTAATAATATATTTTTCTCAAACTTCAGGAATATCAAGTGCTGTTAAAAGTCTTGTTTCAACTCATACACTTTCAAGAGCATCTTGCATAGCAATTCAATTCATAATTGTTGCAAGCATTCCCATATAATCAGCAGGAGTTCTGTCCATTCCATTTTCAGCAGCTGCCATTCATCTAAAAATATTTCATCATCATAAAACTAGAACAAGTCAAATATTATTTTCAGAAATTTCTTTTAATTGTATAGCTAATTTTTTTAAAAACTTTGGTTCTATTCCATGACTTCTTTCTCATTGCAAAGCTTCTCAAGAAATTTTTATTAATACTCTTTTTCTATGTTTCATAATATTTTAAAATTAAAAATAAAATTTTTTCTGTCAGTATTGTACTTAAAAAAAATATTATGCAAGCAAAAAGACAAGAGTTTTAACCTTCTTTAAAAGATTTTTTATTTTTTTCTATTTAATATTTCTAAGCACAAGTGAACAAGCACTATTAATTCCTGAATTTATAAGCTTTTTTCCTTACATTTTTTCTTTTTCTTGAACTTGATATTTTTCTTCTCTATCAATTCTTAAATAAAATAAATAAGTAAAAATAAATATAAAAACTGTTCAAATTGTATTTAAAATAATACTAAATAAATTTCAAATAATATCATAAAAAACTGACCTATTATTCATATAATTTTCAAGTGTTTGTTCAATTCCTTCTGGATTTCATCAAGAAAATACTTCACTAATTCAATTATATAAATTTCAAATTCATCCTGAAACTCAAAAAATAGTAAATCAAACTAAATATTCTATTGAAGAAATTCAAATAGAAACAATTAATCATAATAAAAATATATTTCAAAATACTCTCCACCAAATATTTTTTGTAATTTTAATTGAATAATTAAAATCTTTTTTATCAAAAGAATTTTTATCAGTGGCAGAATATAATGCAAAAGTAACTCTTGTTCATCTATAAACTAAAAAAATTATAAATAATAAAATACTAAATAACATTATATATAATCAAAATACAAAATTTGTAGCTAATGAATAATTTGAAGCATTAAAAAATTCTCACATTTCCCATATAGGGTGAAAATTTTCAGCTCATATCCAATTATTTCAAATCATATTTAAAAAAAATATTAGTCCTCAGATAATAAAAATAATTGCTGGTATTAATGCAACATAAACAAAAATATACCAATAAGTTTTCATAGAATTTAAAAATTTTGAAAATCAATATTTTAAATTACCTAATATATTAATTTTTTTTCAATATACTGAATCTTTTACTGATTTTAATATTCAAAGAAAAATAACTATATAAAATAATATATTTATCAAAAATAAAAATATTCATATTCAAAAAATAGTATACATTACAAATCAAAGACTAAAATCATTTATATTTCCTAATAAATATAATGATCCAAAAATAAAAACAATAAATATTATAAAACAATAAATATTATATAAAAAAATTGTAAGAAAAAATCATAAAAAATTTTTTCTTAATAATTGAAAAGATTGATCAAATCTATCAAAAAATAGTGCTTTAATTTTTAACATAAAATTATAGAAATTAAATTTGTAAAATAAGATATAAAGATTATACTATAAATACTTTTAAAAGTAAACTTTATTATTTAAAATTAACAAGTATGTGAAATATTTTAAAAGAATTCAATAATCAAAAAGGAAGATTTAATAGATTCAAATTTTGGGTTTATGCTATAATTCTTCAAGTTATTTTTATTCTTATATCTACCATAGTTACATATATATGAGAATCTAATAATATTCTTTTTCTAACACAAGTAGGTCCATTATTATGAATGTTATGAGTTTTATATATTACTTTTACAGCTTATATAAAAAGATTACATGATTTAGATAAAAGTGGTTGGATGTCATTATTAATTTTAATACCTTTTGCAAATATATATTTATTTGTTATTTGTGGTTTTTTCAAATGAACTGTATGAGAAAATAAATATTGACCAGATCCTTTAGGTTGAATAAATAATAATAATAAAAATAAGATTCCTGATGAATTATAAAAAATCTGAGTCTTGAGTTTATAAAATTTTATTACAAAAATCCCAAGAATTTTATCATAATTTATAAAAGAAGCAAAAAATTTTTTGCTTCTTTTTCTTTTTTTACTCAACTTCAACTCCTCACCATTCAATAACTGCAAAACCTTTTCTCTCAAAACTTTCCAATTTTTGTTTTTTAATTTTTATTTTTTTATCAAGTTTTTTGAAAACCATAAAAACTCTTAGCATAGAATCTGGTTTTGGAGTGATTTCAAGTGGTGCTGAATCTGTATATTTTTTTGTTGCAAAATGAACTAAATTATATTTATTATCCATCATTTCTGGATACCAATAAACAATAAATTCATTATATTCTTTTGGAGTTAATCACAATTTTTCAAGTTTTTCTCTTAAAAATTCTCTAACATTTTTTCATTCAACAACAAAACCTCTATCCAAATCCCAATCAATTTTATTTTCTGGTTTTCATTCCCAAAATATATATGAATATTCTCTTTTATCTTTCAAATCTATAACTTTACTATCAGGATAAGCCAAAACTTCCCAACCTTTTATTTTTTCATCATATTCAGGATAATCTGCTATTATTTTTCATTTATAATCTAGTTTTATTTTTATTTTTTGTGTTTTTTGAGGATATAAGTAAATTATGGGTTTTTTTATAGTATAATTCCTAAATGGATTATTATTTTCTTTTTTTTCACAAACTATATGAGAACTTAATTTTTCAGGAATTTCCCAATTTTTATCTTTTCCATATCCATTACTACAATATTCTAATGCAATTCTTTTATTAGAATTTCTAACTTTTTCAATAAATTCTAAACATTTTTTTTCTTCTTTACATATTTTTTTTAATCTTGAATAACTGTCATTTTTTAAAATTATAATGTCATTTTCTAAACTTTCAATTTTATTATTTGTTTTATAAGAAATATTTTCATTAAGTTTATAAATTTCTACTAAAGAAAAAATAGTTATAAAAATCAAAAAAAGGATTCAAAAAAAATTTTCTTTAAAATTAAATTTTTTTCAAAAAGTTAAATAAAGTACAATATAAAGAATCGGAAATAATATAAATCATGAAAATTCACTAATTAAACCTAATTTTTCTAATATAAATAAAAGTCAAAAAGATAAAAATAATGATAATAAACTTATTAATTTATTTTTTGAATAAGTTATTTTTTCTTTTTCTATAGCTATTTTTTTCTTTTTAATAAAAGAAGATTGGTGTGATATATTTTCTTCTTGGACTTTTTTTTCTGTATTTTCCATATTTTTTTTATTAAAAATTAAAAATTTATTTTAAATTATTTTTCAAATTTTCCTTAATATAATTATAATACTTTAAATTAAAAAAAGCAAAAAAAATTTTTACTTTTTAATTTCAACTTTATAAAATTTATTTTCAGCAAAATTTTTTTCCAATTTTTCAAATTTTTCTAAAAATTTTGTTTGTGGTTTATATTTTAAAAATTTATATCATTTTATTCATTTTATTAAAAAAACATAAATAGTGGAATATAAGAATATAAAAGGAAATATTAATAAAAGTATTGGTAGAAAAAGTATTGATAAAAATTTTATTTTTGCAATATTAAATCTTTTTAATTTATAATAAAATAAAAATCATAGAAGAATAGATAAAAATGAAAATCATGTTCTTAATAGATCATTTTCCGAAAAAAAATCAAGAAAAGATATAATATATATACTTATAAAAAAAATAGGAAAATATATATTATTTTCTTTTGTAAAAAAATAATCCTTAATATTTAATATTTTATATTGTTTTTTATTATATTTTTTTATTATACATATTTTTTTAAAATAATATAATCAATATAGTAAAAAAAATGAAGTTAACATAAGCCAATTATAAAACAATACTTGAAGACTATCATTATCATTAATAATATAAAAAGGTATAATATTTACAATTATATAGATAAATAATAATATAAAAATTCAAATATATTCATTAAAATAAAAACTTAATTTAGCTAAAAAATCATAAAAAATCTTCAAAAATTTTTCCACAAAAAACTTACTCAAAAGTTTTTTCTTTTCAGTTTTTCATAAAATATAATTTTGTGCATTTAAAAAATTTTTTTTCATATTTTTTTTATTAAAAATTAATTAATTTTTCAGATTTTTTAGATAAATTTTTCTATTTTTCCACTTAAAAAATATGGTAAAAATAAATATTTTTTTCATTCAAATTCTATTAATTCAAATCTTTTTTTATTAATTATTATTCAAAAATCAAGATTATTATTTTTCATAAAATTTCTTAGATTTAAAGGTGGTTTTTTATTATAATTTCAGGCTTTTATTTCTATAGGAATAATTTTATTTTCATTTTTTAAAACTAAATCAACCTCTAATCATTTTGTATCTCTGAAAAAATATATTTCAGTTAAATTAGATTTATTTTTTTTAATTTCTAAATAAACAATATTTTCTACCAAAATTCATTTATCTATTCTAAATTCTGTTTCAGAAAAATTTTTTAAAATATAATTATAAAATCAAGTATCACTAAAAAATAACTCAGAAGTTTTTGTAATTGTTTTTATATTATTTGTATAAAATGGCTTTAACTCATCAATAATATAAGTTCAATTTATTATACTCAAATACTTTTTTAAATTATAATTTGAAATTCATAAATCATTTGAAATAGTATTAATTTTTAAAAAATTTGTATTTATTGAAGTTAAATAAATAAATAATCTTTTAATATCATTATAATGTTCTAAACTGAAAAAATCCTTTATATCTTTTTGTAAATAAGAACTATAAATTTCTTTCAAAGTGTCTATTTTATCATCTTTAATATCAGATAAAACTACATTTGGATATCCTCAAAATCTCAAAAATTCTTCAAAGGCTAGTGAAAAATCTTTTTCATACAAACTAATATTCAAAACAGAATTTATATTTTTATAAATTTCAAGTAAATTTTTATTATTTTTAAATTCTAAAAATTCTTCAAAATCCAATTTATCAAGAAAAAAAGTTTTTTTTCTACCAAGCATACTATCTCAAAAAACTTTATTTATTAAAATAGAACTAGAACCTGAAAGAAAAAATTTTATATTTTTATGAGTATCATAAATACCTTTTATAATTGTTCAAATATTTTTAATTTTTTGAAATTCATCAATAAATACATAAAATTTTTCATCACTTTCTTTTTTATAACCTTTTAAAAATAAATTATTTAAAAGATTTTTTGAGGAAGTTAAATTCAAAACAGAATCATCAAAATCAGCATTAATAAAAATACTTTTTCATTTTATATATTTATTATGAATTTCCTCCAAAATAGTACTTTTTCCAACTTGTCTAGAACCAATTATTAAAACTATTTCTCTAGTATTTAGTTGTCTTAAAATATTATCAAAAATTTTTCTTTTGTACATATTTATAGAATTATTAAAATATTTTTTATAAAAAAGCCTGTTTTTTTGTAAAAGTTTTTATAAAATACTTAATTATATTATCATAATAAATAAAAAAAGCAAAAAAAATTTCTACTTTTTAATTTCAAATTTATAGAATTTATTTTCAGCAAAATATTTTTCCATAATTTTTTTCCTTACATTTTTTCTTTTTCTTGAACTTGATATTTTTCTTCTCTATCAATTTTTAAATAAAATAAATAAGTAAAAATAAATATAAAAACTGTTCAAATTGTATTTAAAATAATACTAAATAAATTTCAAATAATATCATAAAAAACTAACCTATTATTTGTAAAGTCTAAAGACATTATTTAACAAAATAGTAAAAGTAAGTATACTGTAAAATAACTTAACAGATTATTTAATAATTGTAAAGTCTAAAGACATTATATAATATTTAAAATTTTTTTCTTTGTCATTTTTTTTCTTTTTTTATTATAATAAAGATATTATATATAAAAAAAATTAATATTATTTTATTCTTCTATTTACTTTTTTTATGCAAATTTTAATAAAAATTTTAATACTTTTTTTATTTTTTACACTTCCTTTAATTTTTTCTCATATTTCTAGTTTTTTTGTAGATGAAAAAAATATTTTTTTAATAAATCCAAATTATGAATTTTCAAAAGTTATGTTTTTTAATATTTTTTCTAGTTTAATAATTATTTTATTTTTTATACAAAAAATATTGACAAAAAATTGAAAAATTATTTTAGCAAACAATATTTATTTTTATCTATTTTATTTTTTTATTTTACTTTCAACTTATTTTTCAGTTTCTCCTTATATATCTTTTTTTTGAAATAATAGCAAAGCACATTCTTTTTTAATGATAAATAATTTGTTTTGAATTTTTATAGTTTTATCTAATTTATCAAAAAATTTTAGAAAAAAAATTCTTTTTACAATTCTTTTTTCCTCATTTTTTGTTTCAATTTTTGCCATACAACAATATTTTTTTCCTTCATTTGATTATTCAGATTTATCAAATAGAGCTGTTTGAAGTTTTTGACACCCTAATTATTTAGCACTTTTTTTACTTTTAATTATTCCTTTTTTATATGAAAAAATTTTCACAAAAAATTATTTTTCTTTTAAAAAAATAAAATTAACTAATTTTTTTATTTCAATTATTTTAGTTGTTTTAATTATTTTTACTTTATTTTTAACTAAATCAGCTTGGTGAATAATTATTTTTATTTTTTATAATTTTTTCTTTTTTAATAAAAAAAAATTTTATAACTTTAATTTTTATTTTTTTATTTTAAGTTTTATAAGTTTTGCTTCAATATTAATTTATAATATTTATCCAGAAAAATTATCTAGTTTTATTTCCAGATTTTTTATTTGGGAAACAGTTTTAAAAATAATTTTTTCTGATTTTAAAATAATATTAATTTGAGCTTGACCTGAAACATTGCAATATTTTTTCCCTAATTTTAAAAATATTTATTTATATATTTTTGAAAATTTTTGATTTTCTGCTGATAGACCACACAATTTATTTTTGAACTTTTTTTATCATTTTTGAATTTTTTGACTATTTTTTTTAATTTATTTTTTATATTTTCTAAAATCTTTTTTTTCACTTTTAAATAAAAATTCTATAGAAAAAATTTATTTTCAAGCAATAATAATA
>JAMONT010000031.1 GCA_027066455.1 Candidatus Altimarinota bacterium | reverse complement strand
ATATAATCTTCTAATAAATCATATTTTTCTAAATTTAATTCTTTTTGAAGAGAAAATAAAATTTCTGTTAATTCTATATTAGAAAGTCATTCTTTTAAGTGTAAAATATATTTTTCTTTTGTATCAGTATTATCTTCTTTTTTTTCAAATTTATAATTTTTTTCTCACTCAAAAAAATCAGAATTTTGGTAAATTAGTTTTATTCAAAATTCTTCAAAAAAATTAAAATTTTCATTAACTAAATCAAATTTATTTTCTGAAAAACTCATTTTTTAAAATTATAAAATATTTAAATATAAAATATTTAAAAAAGATTAATAATATAAAATTATTAATCTTTTTTATTTTAACATAATAAATTTTACTATGTAAAATTAAGCTTTTATTTTTATTTTTAAAAGTGCTTCTACTCAACTTACAGGTTTATCAAAAGCTTCTTTTACTTCTTTAGATGAAACATGAGGTGATATAACACCACTTTCAATATTTGTATCTACAACCCCTGGAATTCCATTTTTTTCAGTACCATTATCATTACTTCCTAGATTTTTTTCTTCTACTCACATAATTTTTAAAATTAATAATTAAAATTTGTCAGGCATTTATATTCTTAAACAACAAAAAGTCAAATAATCAAATTAAAAATAACAAATAAAACATTTTTTGTTATAAATGTAACATTTTTATTTGTAAAAAAATATTTTTATGATATAATTTTTTTGTTAAATAATTTATTAATATAAAAAAAATGTCAGAAAATTCTCTTTCTAAAGAAATAGAACAAATAATAAAAAATAATAATTTTTTAGAAGATTGATTATATAATTGATATATAAATATTACAGGTTTGGCTCTTTATATTATCCCTTTTTTGAAAAAAAAAATAAATAAAGAAATTAGTTTAGATTCTGTAAAAATGGCTATTTCAAGAATAAATAAAAAAATAGATTTACCTGAAAAAGAAGCTCCTATTAATGTAAAAGATATTTATATTAAAAATGATATTTGTTTAACTTTTTTTGAAAATAATGATTTTAATGAAGAAAAAATAATACAAATAAAAAAACCTAAACATAAATATATTTCAAAAACTTATGCTAATAAAGAAATTTCTATAGTCTTTGAAAAAGAACTTAGTGATTATGTAAATAAAATTATTCCATTAAAAAAATCTAAATTATTTTTAGAAGATTTGATTTTAATTTGAATAAATATTAGTAATAAAGATAATCTTTATAACCCTTGACTTATTTATAATTTAACAAAAAAATTTTATTTTTATAAAATAAATATTTTAAAATTTTTCCAAACTACAAATGAAGTTTCTTTTGTAATAGATAAAAAAGATTTAACAAATGCTATAAATGCTATTATTACAAATTAAAAAAATTACAAGAAAATCTTGTAATTTTTTTTACTCTTCCATAACTTCCAAAACTAAAGAAAAACTATAACCTTTTCTAACAATTTTTTCCAAATTTTTTTGTTTTTCTTTGTAATCTAAATTTTTATTAAAATTATATTTTTCAAGCAAAATTTTTACTTGTTCTTTTTCATCATTTTCATCAAAAATCTCTTCTAAAAAATTTTCTATTTTTTCTTTATCAAAATTATTTTCAATAAATTTTTGTTTTATATAATTTTTTGATTTTCCTTTATTTTTCAGAGTTTCTATTTGTTTAAAAATTTTATCAAAATTTAGTATACTTTTTTCTCACACTTCAAAATCTTGAATTAAAATATTTTCTATCAAATCTTTTTCAAATAATTTTTGTCTTAAATTATTTTTTATATAATTTATATTTTTTCATTTATTTATCAAAGAATTTATTTTTGCAAAACAAACTTTTTTTTCCTGAATAATATTTTTTAATTTTTCTTCTAAAATAAAATTTATTTCTTTCTCAAAAATTCCTCAATATTTTTTTGCATTTTCAGAATTAACTCAAAATTTTTCTTCCAATTTTCTTCTCAATTTTTCTTGACTTGGATAATATCTCAAATAATACCAAATTGCATAATCAATTATTCTTTGTGAAATCTTTTCCATAATTTATTTTTTTAAAAATTTTTTCTGTAGCCTCTTTCTCCCTGTAAGGGGAGAGAGAATTCAAGAGAGAGGGCTTTTTACCTCTCCACTTCCAAATAATTTACTTTCAAATTTTGTCCTCTAAAAATTTGTTCAAATTCTGTTATAGAATTAGCATCATAAAGACCTTCTTTTTCATAATCATAAGTTTTGAAAACTATTTTCCAGTTAGTTTTTTTTAGTTCAGATAAAACAAAATCAAAATATTCCTTGTGGTCAGTTTTGAAAAATAATTTTCAAGATTTTTTTGTTATTTTATAAAGATTTTCTAAAAAATTTTTTTGTAATAATCTTCTTTTTTTAGTTTTTTCAGATTTATCCCAAGGGTCAGGGAAGAATATAATAGTTTCAGAAAGTTCATTTTTATCAAAAATTTCAGGGATTTTTTCTCAGTAATCTTTAACTAAAACAAAATTATCATTTTTTTCTTTTAATTCTAAATTATTTTGAGAATTATCATTGTTTTTTACTTTTCCAAGTGATTTCTCAGCTGTTTTGAAACATCTTTTATAAGTTATTTCCATTCAAATAAAATTTTTTTGCTTATTATCATTAACATTTTTAGAAAAATAATTTCCAAGTCCTGTTCATATTTCTAAAATAATAGGATTTTTATTTCAAAAAAAATCCTGCCATTTTCATTTTTTTTCATAAATTTCTTCTAAATTTGTAAAAATTTTTTTATGATTTTTTACTTTTTCTATATATAAATTATTTTTCATTATTTTTTAATTTAAAATTTAACTAATTCTCAATTCAATTCATATCAACCTTTTTCCAAAGTTTTTGGAGAAAAAATTATTTTATTTGG
>JAMONT010000030.1 GCA_027066455.1 Candidatus Altimarinota bacterium | reverse complement strand
TTTTCAAATATATTTTATTTGTTTATCTCATCTTTTAGCTAAAGGTCTATCAAAATCTTTTAGTCAAATATTACTCCAATCTGATTTTGCATGCCTTATTAAAGTTAAAGTTTTCATAATTTTTTTTTAATTAATAATTTATTTTTTCTTTTAATTATTTTTTTCAAACTTTTCTCAACATTTCTTCAAATTCTTTTTTATTTTCTTCTTTTTGTTTGATTTTTATATCAGACCAAAGTTTTCATTCAATTTTTCAATTAACTCTTGTAGAATATTTTTTATAAGCTCTTGAAAAAACATTTTCTAAATTAATTTTTTTCTCCATTTCTAAAACTTCAAGTAAATTCAAATAATCCCATAAAATATCTCAAAGTTCATCTTCTAAATAAACAGAATTATTTTTTTTATTTTCAATTTTAGCTTCAGAAATTTCTAAAATTAATTCTTCAAAATATTTTTGTGAATTCCAAGAATCAAAATATCCTGATTTTATATTTTTAGAATTATGTCTAATTTTTACTATTTCTAAAAGTTTTTTTATATTTTTCATAACTATTTTTAAGTTTTAAGAATTAATTATGTAGTCTCTTTCCTTTTGAGAGGAAGGAAAGAATTCAAGATAGGAATTATTATTTAAAATTTTTTATCAATTTCAAAGCTTCATCTTTATATTCATTTTCTTTTAATTCTGCATATAAAGTTGCTTCATTTAAGATATTTTCTATTTTTTCTAAATCCTCTTGCTGCAATCAAATAGAAAAAATAAACTCTAAAATATAATCTATATTATCAAATTTTTCTGATAATAAAGCTTCTTCAAGTTTAGAAATATAATTTATATAAAGTTCTTTTTTGTTCATAATAATTTTTTTAGGAGAATAAGTTTATAATAATATATTTTTTATATATAATGTTATTATTGTAAATAATAATGAAAATAATAGAAAAAAAGAAAGATATTTCATATATTTATGTATTTTTTTTATTAATTTTTCATTTTTATTTTTTTTCATTATAGTATTATAGAGAGAATATATAATTAGAAAAAATACTAATAATGAAAAAATACTAATAATAAAAATTGTACTATAAAAAAAACTAACTTCTATAATTGAAAGATTACATATTCAACAAGCAAAAGTATTATTTGTTCATAAAAAAAATAATAATATTAATAATAAAAATCTCATAAAGAATATTTAAAAAAAAATAAAAAGTATAAAAAAATATTTCTATTCTTTTATACTTTCGGTCCCAAAAAAGGGAAGTTACCACCTAAAGTTATACTTAATTTTTTTTTGAGGTTCTAATAAAGTTCTTATTTTTTTCTTTCTCCTTTGGGGGAAAGATGCCTGAAAGGCAGATAGGGGGGAACTTGTTCTTCCTCTAAGCTTGTGATTGATAGTCACTCAAGTGCTTTTTAATTATTCTTATTATATACAAAAATATATTTTTGCAAATTTTTTTTTTGCAGCCTCTTTCTCCCTTTTTAGGGAGAGAGAATTCAAGAGAGAGGGAAAATTACAACTGATCTAAATCTAAATAATCATCTATTTTTATTTGCCAAACAAATTCATTTACATGTGAAACCAAAATCATTGCTCATTCAAATTTATCTAAAGCTTCAGCAATTACTGGTAAATGCCTAAAATTTATGTGATTTGTTGGTTCATCTAAAATCAAAAGTCCGGGTTTTAGGAAAACTAAACTACAAAAAGCAACAAGTCATTTTTGTCATTCTGAAATATCTCCAACCTTTGATTTCATTAATTCTCAAGTAATTTGAAATCTTGCAGCTTGCTTTCTAAAATCCTGTTCAGTTAATCAAGGTCAATATTTTCTAAGTTCGTCATAAACTGTATTTGAAAAATCTAAATTAGAAAAATCCTGCCTATAGTAACCTATTTTTACTCATTCACTAACTTCACATCATCTAGCCTCATTTTTTGAAAGTTTTTCTAAAAATGTAGTTTTTCACATTCAATTTGGTGCAGATAAAAGCAAATGTGTATCTTTTCTAAGACTTTTATCAACTTTTTTCATCACAAGTTCATTATCTAAAACTACTCAAATTTCATTTATTTTAAGAATTTCTCCTCCTATATTTTCCTGAAAAGGAATTTCAAAAGCTTTAATTGGAGAATCTTCTTTTCTAACATCAACCATTTCTTCTTTCATTTGAGTTGCTGATTCTCTCATTTTTTTAGCAACTAATCTCAATTTTCATCATTTATGTGCAAAAGTATTTGCTTGATCTATTTTTGCCTGAGCCTCTTTTCTAAGTCTTTCATTTTTCATATTTTCTTTTTCAATTCTTTTTGAAATTTGTTCAACAACATCATAATAATTTCCAACATATTGTTCTACTTCTTTTGTGTGAACATCAAGATATAATACTCAATCTGTAAAACTATTCAAAAAATCTGCATCATGTGAAATTACTAAAACAGTTTTTGTATAATTTTTCAAAAAATCTTCTAAATGATAAATTCCATCTGTATCTAAATTATTAGTTGGTTCATCTAAAAGTAAAATATCTGGTTCTTGAATAAGTGCTGAAGCCAAAAGTAATCTTGCTTGTTGTCCTCAAGAAAATTCTTTAATTTTTTTATCAAGAGGAGCTTTCAAATTTACTACATTCAAAATGTCAGCAATTTTTTTATCCATATTAAAATCAGTATTTTCTGAATCATATTTTCTAAAAAATTCTTGAACTGTTAAATCTTTATCTTCCTGAGGCATAACCTGAAAAGAAGTTGCAATAGTAAGATTTCAAGTATGAATTTTACCATATTTTGGTTCTAAAGTTTTATTAATTAATTTAAAAATGGTAGATTTTCAAGCACCATTTTGTCCCATTAAAGTAATTTTTTTTCCAGATTTTATATTAAAATTTACAGCTTCTAAAACTGGTTTTAATTCTACATATTCAAAAGCTACACCTTCAAATTTTATCACTGTTTCATTTGGAGCCATTTTTTT
>JAMONT010000029.1 GCA_027066455.1 Candidatus Altimarinota bacterium | reverse complement strand
TTTTGGATATATTATATTCATAGTAAAAGTAATTATTAAGTAATCTGTTAAGTTATTTTACAGTATACTTACTTTTACTATTTTGTTAAATAATGTCTTTAGACTTTACAATTAATAGTTATTTAGAAGCAAAATATTTAGCTTATTATATTTTTTGAACAGCTTATTTATTGTTTTTTTTAATAGCTTTTATTATTGCACTTTTAATAAAAAAAATGAAACAAAATAAATATACATCTATAAGCTCAATAGTAGTAAAAACTAAAGAATATAATATAACTTGGCAAATATTATTTATTATTAATTGAGTTTGCTTAGCATTTGCATTTTCTCTTTTTACAATATCTTATGAAACAAATCTCATATTTTATTCTTTATGAATAGCACTTATTTTATCACCTATTTTATATTTTTGAAAATCTTTTTTTAAATATAGTTTTTTAAATATATTACTTATTCCTATATATATTTGATTTTGATTTTTTATGTTATTATATTACTTTTTTTCTAAAAAAATTAAAAATTATGTTTTTTTAAAAAGAAAAATTATTACAAATATTTTTACAAAATTTTATATTCCATATGAAAATTATGCTGAAAATGAAAGTTTTATTATTTTAAAAAAATAAACTTGTAAAAAATAAAAATTATGCTAATATATAAATATATTTAATTTTTAATTTAAAAAATATGAATGAAAAACAAAATGATTTTTTTACAAAAGAAAATTTTGCTGATAAAATAGATGATAATAATAATGAATATTTTTCAGAAGAACAAAAAAATGCTTTAAATGAGACATATAATGAAGTAAAAGATATATATGATGATTGGAAAAAAAATAATATAGGTGATTTTACACAAGATGAACCTTTTTTTAATAACCCAATTACTTGAATAAAAAAAATTCCTATAAGTCAAGCTTTAGAAAATTTAGAAAAACTTTTAGGAATACATGAAGAGAAAGACTCAGTTATAAAGATAACTAAGCAAAATACTTGAGAATTAGAAACTGTGATTACTAATGAAATACCTATTACAGAAGAAATTTGAGAAGAATATATTTTTTGAGAAGATAGAAAATTGCATCCTAATAATTCAGAAAATATTATTACTGATTCTTGAAAAGAAGGAGATGAAATTTTAACTCCTCAACCTTGAGATGTGTTAGTAGAAAATTCTTCTGAAACAATAGAAATAAATGAATGAAAATGATATATGGAAATAGAAGAAATAGTAAACTTTAATGATTTTATTAATTCTGGAGAAAAAGTTGCTGTTGTTTTTTCACAGGCAGATTGTCCAGGTTGTGAAAATTTAAAACTTGAATTAAATAGAGATAAAAAATCTACTGATGAAATTGCAGTTATAGTAGATGAAAAAATTAAAACACAAGTATCAAAAATGTTAAAAGAATCAGGGAAAGCAGCTTTATTTTATGCACCTAGAACTATTATATTTCAAAATTGAAAAATAGTAGATGATTTAGAAGCTAATACACGTTCTAATAATATTTATGAAAAATTATCATAATAAATATTTTAAAAAAATTTGCAAAAAAATAAAAAGTAAATAATATATAAACTTATAAAATATTATTTATTTTTTTATTTAAAAATATGGATCCTCTACTCATACTATTATTTGTAATTTTATTTTTATTATCTGGATTTTTTTCTTGAACAGAATTGGCCTTAATGAGCCTATGAAAACATAAAATTGATAGTTTTTTGAAAGAAAAAAAATTTTGAAGTAAAGATTTGAAATATATAAAAGATAGAAATGATGAACTTTTAATTACTATTTTAATTTGAAATAATTTAGTAAACACTTTTACAGCTTCTTTTGCAACTGTAATTGCCACAGATATGGCTGCAAAGTCAGGAATGGAAGCTTCACTTGCAATTTGACTTGCTACTTGAATAATTACTTTTTTACTTTTAGTTTTTTGAGAAATTGCTCCAAAAAGTTTTGCTATTAAAAATGCTGAAAAAATTGCTTTATTTGTTGCAAAATTTTATAAATTCTTGATTTTTTTATTATATCCTATAGTAAAACTTTTGGAAGCAATAATAAAAGTTTTTACTTGAAAATCTAAGGTAGAACAAGTTACTCAGCAAGAAATAGAAGCTTTTATTGATATGTGAAAAGATAGCTGAAATTTGGAATATTCTAAACATAAAAAATTGAAAAATTTACTTGATTTTGAAAATATAGATGTTGAAGAAATAATGACTCCAAGAGTAAAAATTGATGCAATTTCTATTGATGCTACAATTGAAGAAGCTCAGGAATTTTTTATGAAAAAAACTCATAGTAGAATTTTGGTTTATGAAGATACAATTGATAAAATTAATTATTATTATACTATAAAAGATTTACTTGAAATTTCTGATAAAACAAAAACTCTAAGAGAAATAAAATTAAGAGAACCTGTAAAAATTCCTTTAAATAAAAGTATTCAAAATCTTTTTTCTATTTTTCAAAAACAACACAAAATCCTAGCTGTAATTTTGGATGAATATGGTTGAGTGGCTTGAATAGTAACTTTGGAAGATATTATTGAAGAAGTTTTTTGAGAAATTAGAGATGAAACTGATAAAGAAACTGATGAAATTAGAGAAATAAAAAAAGATAATTTAATAGTAAAATCTAGTGTTTTAATTAAAGAAGTTTTGAAAAACTTTAATTTGGATTTAGAAAATATTTGATTAAATGAAAAAGAATTTGAATGAGAAACTCTTAGTTATATTATCACAGAAAAATTAGAAAGATTTCCTAAAACTTGAGAAATTATAGAATATAAAATAATTGATGAACTTGAAAAAAAATCTAAATTAGTTCTAAAAATTTTGAATATTGATTCAAGTTGAACTTGAGAAATAGAAATAAAAAAAATAATTATTTAAATAATTATTTTTTTTGCAATTTTTAAAAAAATAGATAAAATTAAACAAAATACTTTTTAAAAAATTTTTATGATAAGGCCTAATAAATTACTTAATTTTACATTAATTATAATTTCTATAATATCAATATATGTAATTTTTGATAAATTAGCAGATATGATTATTCCTTTAGTTGTGGCATTATTTATCAGTTTTGCTATTATTTGACTTAATAATTTTTATAAAGAAAAATTAAAATTAAATTTCTTTTTTTCTTCTATTTTATCACTTTTTACATATGCTTTAATTATTTTTTGAATTTGGAAACTTATAGGTTGAAGTATTACAGATTTACAAAATAATTTATGAACATACCAAGAAAAAATAATCAAACGTTTTGTTTGAATAGAACAATCTTTGCCTTTTAAAATAGATTTTGATCTAGAAAAATATGCTTCAAAAATGGATTTAGAAGAATTATGAAAATCTATTGCTTGAGGTATTGCTGGACTTTTTTCTAATATTTGACTAATATTTTTTTATGTTATTTTTATACTTTTTGAATATAAATACATTGATCATAAAATAAGATGAATGTTTACAAATAAAGATAAAAGAGAAAAAACAATAAATATTATAAACCAAATCAAAAATGAAATTAGTCAATATTTTTATTTAAAAACTATTATTAGCTTTTTTACAGCATTTTTTTCATATATTATTTTAACACTTTTTTGATTAGATTTTGCAATTTTTTGGGCATTTTTTATATTTGTTTTAAATTTTGTTCCAAATATTGGTTCTATAATTGCAATATTTTTTCCAATATTATTAGCTTTTGTTTTAAAATGATTTTCTTATGAATTTATATTTTTAACTTCCAGTTTAATTGCAGTTCAAGTTTTTATGTGAAATATTGTTGACCCAAAATTTACTTGAAATAAATTAAATCTAAGTCCACTTGTTATATTAGTTTCATTGGTTTTTTGGGGAAGTTTATGGTGAGTTGCAGGAATGTTTTTATCAGTTCCAATTATGATAATTTTGAATATTGTGTTTTCTAAATTTGAAACTACAAAACCTATTTGAGTTTTATTATCAGAAAAAGGTGATTTAAAAGAAGATTTTATAGAAGAAATAGATAAAAAGTGAAAAAAACTTTTAACTAAAATAAAAAATAAATTTAGAAAAAAGAAATAAAAAAAAATTCTAATAACTTTTTTTATTTGAAAGTTTCTAAGTATTTAGTACTTTTGAAAACTAAAATAGTTTTACTAAAAATATTTTAAAATAAGTTAAAAAATATTTTTAATTTTTCTTTATATTTTTTCAAATTTACTACACTTAAATCATCAACATAATCTAATCTTTTTTTCATAAGTTGAATATGTGCTTCATAAATTCAAGCATCTTCTAGTTTTTCAAGTTCTTTTTTTGTAACAATATTTTTTTCTACATTTTGATGTATCAAAAAAGTTAGATAAATAAAATATAAAATTATAGAATGTAGCTTATGATAATATTTTGAATTTTCTCTAGTTAAAATAAAAGTTTTATTTTTATATTTTATAATAAAATCTTTTAATAATTTTTCTCAGGATTTTTCTTTAAAATTTTCTTCTATTTTATCTATATTTGAAAAATCATAATTAGGATATTTTTTTGTTCATAAAAAACCAGTTTTGTAATAAAAATTATTATTTAAATCAATTAAAAATTCTTTTTCATTTAATCAATCAAAACATTCAAAAATATTATTCAAAAATTTTACTCAATTTTTTTTAGAATTATTATCTTTTAAAAATTTTTTAGCCAAAAAAATATCTAATTTAAAAACAGGAAAAAAGTATTCTAAGTTATTTTCAGCCAAATAATAAAATTTTATGTTTCATAAATTATTTTCAAATTCTAAATTAATTTTATAGTAATTTCAAATTTTTTCAGTATTTTTTTTAAAATTAATTCAATCAAATTCTATAGATTTTTCTATTTTTTTCAAAACAGAACTTAGATTTTTTTTCTCTTTTTCTAAATCTAAAAAAGGAGTTTTAAATCTGTAAATTGTAGATATATTTTGCATATTTTTTTATTTTTAGTAGTTTTTTTTTATTTTATCACAAAAATATTATTTTTCAAATTTTATTATTTTTTTATTTTGCTTTTTTTAAAAAATATATTATAATGATTTTAATTAAATTATTTTTTAAATTTATTATGATTATGAATCCTAATGAAAAAGTTTGGTGAAAAGGTCCTGAAGTGACAATTAACTGAGCTCCTGCTAATGAAATAAAAGAAAAAGAAAAAAATAATACTGTTTTTATGTTAAATTATACATTATGAAAAATTGATGATGAAGAAATAAAAAAAGAAATTAGATGAGCTTCTAAAGATGGGATGTCTTGAAAAGAACTTACTTTTTGAGAAATAAAAAATATCTTAGAACCAAAATGATATATTGCTTTAATTTCAAAAGATTGATTTTTAAATATAGAAAAATCTAATATTACACCTCAAAAAGAGGCTATTATAGAAAAAACAAAAAAAGAATTGAAAGTTGCAGAAGAAACAAATACAACAACTGATGATTGAAGAAAATATTATGCAAATAATCCTGTTGTTGTTTGATGAGAATCTATTAATATAGTTGATAATAGAGAAAAATATTGATTAATGAAATGAATTAAACCAAATGAAGAATGAGCTGAATATGCTGATTATGAATCAGTAAATTTAGGAGAAGTTTTTTTTAGTGATGCGAAAAAGGATGAATTAGAATGAACTTTGAAAGAATTAAATGAAATAATAGTTTCAAATCCAAAATGAAGAATAAATGGAGAACTAGTTAAAGATACAGATTATTATAAAGAAATTGTTGCAGTTAATGATTTAATAAAAACACAAAAATTCTCTGTTGCTGAAAATAATATTCCAGAAAATTTACAAAAAGTTGCTTAAAAAAACAAAGGTATGTAGAATATAAAAATCTTGTAATAAATAGATTTTTTGCAAAATAATATATAGCAAATATATAAGAATTTTTCTTATTAATTGCTATTTTTTATTTTTATTTTTTGCAAAGTTGTTTTATTGAAACTTTGTTATTTTCAAGAAAATTATATGATTTTAATAGAATATGTATAAAAATATTTGTTTTTTATAAAAAAATATGTTTTAATATAATAAAGATTAATTTAAAATATTTAAAACAAAAAATATGAAAAAAATAATACTTATTATACTAGGTTTCACTTTTATAGGATTTTTTAATGTGGCAAATGCAACTTGTCAAACAGCTACTTGGTCAGATGGTAATAAAATTACTTGGTCTTCTGATTGTTTAGACCATGATGATGCAGTATGTTATGAAGATATAATTGATAAAGAACTAAATTATTGTGAATATTATGTATGTGCTCGTGATATAGGAGATAAATGAATATGTAAAGGTGAAAATGATTTTACTGCTAAAATAACAAAAGATGTATGGACAGAGACACAAGGTTCTAAAGTTTTTAAAATACGGGAATGTACAGTTAGTGGTAGTAAAAAATTGAGAAATAATAAAACTGTATATAGATGTAAAATTTCCCAATGATCAACACCAGATCCAGATCCAACATCACCACCTCCAGATTTACCAGATCCAACACCACCACCTCCAACTTATACTTATAGTTGGCAGGTTTGAACTACACCTTCTTGCCCTTCTTCTGCTTGTTGATGAGAAAATCTAAGTTCTTCTGTATTTTGTAAAATAGATGGTTGAGGTACAGTAGAGGATAGTTTCTGTCCAGCTTCTTCTAAACCAAGTCCATCAACAATATCTTGTGATTATAAAACACCAACAACTTGTTCCTTAAACTATAGTTGAGAATATTGAAAATGGATACCAGGAAATATAGGTTTAAATCCAAATAATGGTTCATGTTGAACTTATACTATAAATCCTTCTTGAAAAGTAAATTTAGATTATTCAGATCTTAGTTATTCTGATAATCAAACAAGCTATAGTATTACTTGTAAAAACTGAGATAAAACTAATTCATCTTCTTGATATCCAGTAGAGTTAGATGATAGGGAACCAACTTGAACAATTGAATTTAAAAATGAAAGTGCTTGGATAAAAGTTATTAATTGAAAAAATTGGGTAAATAGTGATAGGGAAATAGAATATACTACTAATGATAATGTATTCTGAAAAAATGGTTCTCAAGTTGATAATAGTTTGACAAATATTCCTCAAGCAACACAAAATATATGGTGAGATTTTTTTGCAAATTTTTCTGACCTAGATAATTGATATGATTTTCAATATGACTTATGGATTACAGATAATGTTTGAAATGAAAATCCTTGAATGAAAAAAACTAAAACTGTTTATTTTGATAATCAAACTCCAACTTTAACTTCATCTTGAATTACATGAATAACTTGAACTAATAATTGGACAAATTCAGGTGTTACATTAAATTTTAGATTAACTGATAAATATAATAATCTTGATGGTTCTTGAATAGATACTTTTGAATTAGTTGAATATATTGATTGAATAAAAACTAATACAATAACTACTTACACTTGTACTACAAATACTTCTCAAAATAAAATTTGTTACTATGATAAAGTTTTTGCATATGATGATAATTGAAAAACTTTTGAATATAAAATTGAAAATTTAAAAGACAATGTTTGAAATCCTATAGCTAATTATGATTTATGAACAGTTAAATTTGATAATATTCCACCACAAGCAAGTGATATTACTTCTATTCCAACAAATAATTCTTTCTTAATTGCAAAAAATCCTGAAAATTTTGAATTAATTGTAGATGTTAATTCTGGTTCTCCTATAGTTGAATTAAATGCAGAGTTTGAAAAATTTAATGATAAGAATAGTTATTTTTCAAGAGGTTCAATTACTTGAACTTTGACAAGTTCAGAAAATATTTCAAAAGTTGATTGAGAAAGTGATAAAGAAAGTTGAAATTATAGAGTTTATGATTATGAAGTTACAAAAGTTTGTGATGAAGCAGCTAATTGTGCTACAAATTTAAAAACTTTTCAGTATAATGTTTTAGCTTGAATAACTAATACAAATGTTACAGATATAGGAGATTTAGCAAACTGAACAGCAATTGCAAACTGAACTAATTATTCTTTAAAAATAAATTTAGAAGATGAATTTGGAAATAAAATTACTCCTGTAAAAGATTGAACAACAGATATTAGAACAGTAAAAATAGAATTAGAATATGATAATAATTTACATTTAAATCAATATAATGAAAATGATTCAGCAGTAGAAGCTAGAATTAATAGTAATTCAATGGCAGAAATAATTTTATGAACTAATAAAGAAAAAACTTTTGACTGAGAATATGATTATGCTGAAAATAGAGACTGAAAATATAAAATTGATTTTAATGTTTATACTCCAACATTTTGAATAACAGATTGAAGAGAATTTATAAAAAATACAGAAATTTTTGAAATAACTGATATAGAAGCTATTTTAGAAGATAATATTGATTGAAGTTCTTCTATTTCTTCTGGTTCGGTTTTGAGTTCTACAATAAATTTTGAATTCAAACCAATATATAATGTAACTTTTAGTGGTTCAATAAAAAATAATTGATTAATAGAATGAGCTGCACAAGCTTCAGAAATAAAAGTTGAACAAAATGGAATTATTGCTTGAGATAGTGATGAAGAAATATTTTTCGAATTTTTAGATATTAGTGATAATTTTGATTTAAATTTTCAAGAATGAAGTTCTACATATAATCCAATAGATGAAGAACCTGTTTCAACTTGAAATTTAAGTTTAAATTTTAACTGAAATTCTAAAGTAGATTTATTAACAACTTGAAAAGAAATTTTAACTCTATTAACTCAAAAACAATGAGTTCAAATAGATAATGAACAAGAAACTAGTTTTTCTACTTATGTTAGGTATATTTTAAATTGAAAAACTGTTATTTACCCTTGAGAAAAAATTTGACAAACAGAAATTCAAAGAACAAAACAATCTGGATTAAATGTAGTTTGATATATTGCTAATGATATTGATACAATTATTACAAATACTAAATGAAAAGATTTGAATAATATTTGAAATCTTACAAAACTTGATTTTAAAAAATCTATTGAAAGAAATATTTATAAATCTTTAAGAAATATTGTAAATACAAATTGAAATAAAATAACTGATTTAACTGATTTTTCTAATAATACTGACTGAACAAAATTACAAAATAATAATATTTTATATTTTAAATGATGAAATTCTGATAATTTAGTTATTCTTTGAAATTGAACTAATGATTTAGAAGTAAAATGAAAAAAGACAATTGTTGTAATTTGAGCAGATTTATATATTAAATCTAATATGTTTTATGAAAACAAAAATGATATTTTGTGAATAATTGTATTAAAAGATGAAGCTTGAATTGGTTGAAATGTTTATATAGACCCAGAAGTTACAAATTTAGTTTGAACTTATTATTTATCAAAAACATTGAAATCTTGAAAATTAGTTTGAACTACTATGAAAGAATTTACAAATGTAAATAATATTTCTGAACTAAAAAATCAACTTCATATTTTTTGAAATATATTTTCTGAAAATACTATAGGTTGAGCAAGAAAAGATCCTTATAAATGTCCATATTTTGTTTCTAATTGTACAACAAAAGAAGAAGCACAAAAATATGATTTAAACTTTTTAAGAAGATTTGTATTAGTTTTTAAAGAAAATAATTTATATTTACCAATGAATACCTGAAAAGTTATTTGAGATTGAACTTGTAGTTTAATTGATAATAATCCAACTGATTGAACTACTGATTGAACTTTTTGTTCTACAGATTCTAAATTTGCAAGAATTGTAACAAACACTGATGATCCATATGCAAGACAATCTGTAATTATAGAATATAATAATAATTTTTTAAATAATATTCCACCTTTATTTGAAAAATAAAAATTATTTTAAAATTTTAAAAACCTCCATAATAAGGAGGTTTTTTTAGTTATTTTTCAAATTTATTTTTTTCAGGAAAAGTATCAGAATAAATACAACCACAATAATTTTGTCTATAAATTTTATGTTTTTTTGTATATTCTACACTTCTTTCAAAACCACCATTTTTTCTAAAAGCTATTTTTAAAAATTCTAATTTTTCTTTTTTTATTTTTGTAGCCCCTTTCTCCCTGCAAGGGAGAGAGGATTCAGGAGAGAGGGATTTTAAAGGTGGATTATTTGAATACTTCTCCCCAATTTCAAAAATTTTTTCCAAATCTTTATGAGGAGAAATATTCAAAGTTGTTGTCCAATATTTTATTCATAATTTATTAGCTTCAAGAGCTGTTCTTTTAAGTCTGAAATCATAACATTTAGTACATTTTTCTCACTTTTCAGGAGTTTTTTCTAATCATTTTATTTCTGCTAAAAAATTTTCAACATCATATTCTCATTTAATATAAGGAACTTTTTCTATTTTACAAACTTTTACAAAATTTTTAAATCTTTTTTCATATTCTTTTTTTGGCTGAATATTTGGATCATACCAAAAACAAATAATATCATATTTTTCTTTCAAATCCATAATGGGAATTGAAGCATCTGGTCAGCAACAAATATGTAAAAGTAATTTTTCTTTTTTTTCAAGAATTTTTTTTACAGGTTTATAAGAAATTCTGTGAATTCAAGTTATATCTTTTTTTTCAAGCAATTTTTCTCTATGTTTTTTTGTTCAATATCATTTATGATTTTCAAATCAAAAATTAGGATAAAGTAGAGAATAAGTGTTCATTAATTTATCTCTAAAAACTTTTGCAATTATTGAAGCTGCTCCAATTTCAAGAATTTTTTCATCTCACTTAATAACAAAAACAGGTTTTTTATCAAGTTCTTCAAAATTATAATTATCATTTCAATCTATAAAAACTCAAGAAATATTTCATTTATATTTTTTAGCTCCTTTCTCCCTTTGGGGGAAAGGCTGGGATAGGGGGCTTATTTTCCTCAACAACTCAACCAAAGCTCTTCTCATTGCTTCTTTATTTGCTTGTTTAATATTTTTTTCATCAATCACAAAATTATCAACAACTCAAACTCAGAAAAAGATTTGAGGTTCCAAATTCCCCTCTCCTGAAGGGGGAGGGGTTAGGGGTGGGGAACTCATTTCAACTAATTGCTGAAATAATATTTTTCTTTTTTTTTCAGAAATTTTTTTTGAATCTCAGATTTGTTTTAAGAATTTTTTATCTGGCATATTTTCAGGATTGAAACAAAATGCACAAGCAACAACTCATCAAGCCCAAGGTCATCTTCCAGCTTCATCTATTCAGATTTTATACATTATTAAATTTTTATAAAAGATATTTTTTAGCATTATAATTAAAAATAAAAAAAATACTAAATTTTTTTAGTATTTTTTTTAAGTTCAGGTTTTTTGTTTTAAATTTTTAGGTTTTTCTGTTATTATATTATTTATTGCATTTTGCCTTTGCTCTTGTAAGGCTTTTATTTCTTCTTCTGGAGTTAATTTTTTTCATAAAATTAAATTAACCAAATCTAAAATTTTATTTGGTTGATTTTCAGGAATTTGAAAATTTTCTTTTGACATTTGTTTGTATTTTTTATTTATAATATAAATATATATTAACATTTTTTTTGAAAAATGCAAATGATTTTTTGATATTTTACTTGCAAAAATTGATTTATCTTTTAAAATACTTTTGTAAATTAAAAAAAAATTTTAGTAACGATTTACATTTATATTTTTAACAATACGTAATATGGCTTTAGATAAACAAGAAGCATTGAATAATGCAATGGCAATGATCGAAAAACAATTTGGAAAAGGTTCTATAATGAAAATGTGAGATGAATGAGCAATTCAAAAAGTTGAAACATTTTCTTCTGGTAGTTTAGGGCTTGATATAGCTCTTTGAGGTTGATATGCAAAAGGTAGAATAGTAGAAATTTATGGTCCTGAAAGTTCAGGTAAAACTACTCTTACACTTCATGCTATAGCTGAATGTCAAAAAGCTGGAGGAATTGCAGCTTTTATAGATGCAGAACATGCTCTTGATCCAGAATATGCTAAAAAGATATGAGTTGATGTAGATAATTTACTTATTTCTCAACCTGATTATGGTGAACAAGCTTTGGAAATAGTTGACGCTTTAGTTAGAAGTTGAGCTGTTGATTTAATAGTTATTGATTCTGTTGCAGCACTTACTCCAAAAGCTGAAATAGAAGGTGATATGTGAGATTCTCATATGTGATTACAAGCAAGATTAATGAGTCAAGCTCTTAGAAAAATTACTTGAGTTGTTTCTAGGAGTTGAACAACTATCATTTTTATTAATCAAATTAGAATGAAAATTTGAGTTATGTTTGGTAGTCCTGAAACAACTACTTGAGGTAATGCTTTGAAATTTTATGCTAGTCAAAGACTTGATATTAGAAGAAGAGCAAAAATAGAATCAGGAACTGGAAATGATAAAGAAGTTAATTGAAACCTTACAAAAGTAAAAGTTATAAAAAATAAAATAGCTCCTCCTTTTAAAGAAGCTGAATTTGATATTATGTATAGTGAATGAATTTCAAAAGTTGGAGAAATTCTTGATATTTGAGTAGATTTATGAGTATTGAAAAAAGCAGGTGCTTTTTATTCTTATTGAGAAACAAAATTAGGTCAATGAAGAGAAAAAGTAAAATTATTTTTTAAAGAAAATCCAGAACTTGCTTTAGAAATAGAAGAAGTTATTAAAAATAGTATATAATTTATATTTTCCAAAGTTTTTGAGAAAGAAATTGTTATCTTTCTTTTAAACTATTTTTTCAGTATTTTCTAAAAATCCTTGTATGAAAAATAAAAAAGCTTTTACTTTAGTAGAATTAATAGTAGTAATAACAATATTATCAATATTGGCAACAATTTGATTTATTTGATATTCATCTTACTTAGGTTCATCAAGAGATACAAATAGAGTTTCTCAACTGAAAAATATAAGCCAAGCTTTGGAAATTTATTCAGCAAAAAAATCTTTGCCTCTTCCAGAAGATAATGTAGAAGTAAAAACCTGAACTTGAATTTTAGAAAATACAATAGCTTATCAAGGTTATGTATGAAAAAATATAATAGAACAAATAAATTATAGTACAGAAGGTATAGATCCTCAAAGCTGAGATTATTTTTCATATTATCTAACAAAAGATAAAAAATATTTTCAACTAATGGCTTTTTTGGAAGACTGAACAGAATTGCAAAATAAATCAGCATTTAATATTTCTAGAAGTTATGCAGATTATACAGATAAATTTCCAACAGTTTATTGAAAAAAATTGTGAATATTAACAGATATAGATAATACTCCAATTCAAGAAATAGCTTCAATAAAAACAGCTTGATTTTTAAATGTATCAACAACAACAGAAATATATAAGGCAAGATTCAAAGATAATTCTTATTTGGAATGAACAGGTTCTTATTTATGATGATTTTTATCTTTAATTTCAAGAAAAGAATCTATTATATCTAATGATTTTAATTGAATTGCTTATCTTAATTTTGATAATTGAATAAAAGATGTTTTTTGAAATTATAATATAGATAACATTTGAAACTTAAAAACAATTAAGACAGATTTAGATAAGTGATTATATTGTAATTGAAGTTGAAGACTTATTGTATGAAGTTGAAGTACTGATATCTTATGATGAAGGAATGAATTTACTGTTTATATCTCTTATAAAGTAGAAAAATGAGATAATAGTAGTTATAATATAGCTTTAGCTAGTTGGTGAACTTCTTGATGATATAATATAAAAAATCAACATAATTTTACAGATATAAATAATCCTAAATTTTGAATTAATACTCAAACTTTAGATGATTGAACTTCTATATGACTTTGAACTAATAATATTTTAAAGTATTATGGGTATAACAATATTTTATTTACTGCAAAAGATTGAAAATGGTTAGTTGTTAGGAATAGAAAAATAGTATGAGAATGAAATATTACTTGAAAAATAAGAGAAGATGATTGACGATGAATATGAATTTGTTCTAGAAGTTCTTGAGGTTATGAATTAAAATGAATTATTGATAAGGTTTATATATCAAAAGCTTGAATAAATAAAAATTGAATTGATGCATTTTATGCTTTATTAAGAATATGAGAAAGATATTAAAAATATAAATTAAAAAGAACAAAAATTTTTGTTCTTTTTTTCTTGCAAAAAAAAATTAAATAATATAATTAAAAATATATAAAATAATTTTTTACAATGAAAATAAAAATACTAATATTAATTCTTTTATTCTTAGCTTTAAACTTTTACAGTTTAAAGGACTTTTGATATACTTTTTATGCTCTTAATTTGGAAAAAGATGAAAATAAAAAAATAGAAATTTTGGAAAAAATAGATAATATTGAAAATAAAATAAATTTAGCAAGAACTATAACTGACTCTAAAGAAAAAAAATCTAAAGAAATTTTGGAAAAAGTTTTAAAAGAAAATGAAAAAAAAGATAATTTAGAAGAAAAAAATAAATTTGAATTATATCAAACTTTATCAGAAAATTATTATTTTTTATGAGAACCTTTAGCTCAAAAAAGATTAATTACAAAAGAAGAAAAAATAAAATTTTTAAAAAAGTCTTTAGAACTTTATAGAAAAGCAATAAATATAAAATATAAATTAAAAATAGAAAAAAATATTTTATTTATAAAAGAAAAAATTAAAAAAATAAAAGAAGAGATAAAAAAAGAAAAAGAAAAAGAAGAAGAAGAAAATAAAAAAAATAATGAAAAAAAATGAAAGAATAATGAAAAAAAAGAAAAAAATAACAAAGAAAAAAAAGATGAAGATAGTAAAAAAGAAGATTGAAAAAAAGATGAAAATCAGAAAAAAAATAATAATAAAGGAAAAGAAAAAAATCAGAAAAATGACAAAGAAAAAAATAAAACCCTCTCTCCTGAATCCTCTCTCCCCGATGGAGAGAAAGGGGCTGCAAAAAAAGAAAATATAGAAAAAAAACAGAAAGAAGCAAGAGAAAATAAAAAAATGCAAAAAGAACAAGAACAAGAAGAATTTATAAAAAATTATGCTAAGCAATTAGAAAAAAGTCAGGGACAATTTAGAGAATTTTATAATAAAAAGTATAAGGAAAATAAAATAATAAAAAATCTTTATGATAATTCTTTGTTAGATGAAAATCAAGAAAAAGATTGGTAAAAAAAATAAAATAGTAAAAAATAATTAGACAAAATAAAAAAAAAGATTAAACTAAAACTAGTTTAAAAAATAACTAAAAAAATTTATGACTGATGTAATGAAAAAATATAAAAAACAAGAATTGTTTAAAAATATCTGATTTGGTGTTTTAGCTTTTGTTGTAGGTTTTTGAATAAGTGACTTTATGAATAATAATTCTATAAATCCTTCTTTTTTAAAAGCTGATATTAATCAAGTAAAAATAGAAAATAGTTCTATTTTGGAAAAAGAAAATATAGAAAAAAAAGATTTTTATATAGAAAAAAGTTCAGACAATATTTATAATATTAGTTTAAAAAAAGAAATTTCTAATCCTTTAAATATTTGATTAACTATCACTTTTGATGAAAAACAAATAAATATAGAAGAAATAAAAACTTTGAATGAAAATTTTGAAGTATTTACTTTGAATAAAACTTCTGGAATAACTATTATATCTGTAGTTCCAAAATCAAAACAAGAAAAATTATCTTGAAAAATTTTAGAATTAAAAATAAAAAATAATTGAAAATTATGAGATTTTTCATTTATTAATATTATAAATGCTAATTATTCTGATAAAAATGAAACTTATAATATAACAACTTCTTGAATAAATGTTTTTTAAAACTTACTGATTGTTAGGTTTAAATGCAAGAACTTTGGATTATATTAAAGAATATAATGATAGTTATGCTAAAAAATTGGCTGATTCAAAACTTGCAACAAAAGATTTTTTAAAATCAAAATGAGTATCTGTTGTAGATACTCTTTTAGTTGTGTCTAATCAAAAAGAATTAGAAAATTTGAAAATTAATGATTTAAAATTACCTTTTGTAATAAAACCAAATGCTTGATTTTGATGAAAATGAATTTTGATAATTGATGAAAAAGATGCAAGTTGAAATTTTGTTTTAAATGATTGAACTGTTATGAGTGAAAAAGAACTTTCGGCTCATTTTGCTTTTATTTTAGAATGATTTTATTCACTTTCTTGAAATAGAGATAAAATAATTATAGAAAAAAAAGTTATTTTGAATTCTGAAATAGAACTTTTGGGAAAATTTTGATTGCCAGATTTGAGAATTATTGTTTTTAATATGGTTCCGGTAATGGCAATGTTTAGAATTCCAACAGCTAAATCAAAGTGAAAAGCAAATTTGCATGCTTGAGCTTGTTGAGTTTGAGTTGATATTTGAACAGGAAAATTGACTTATATTTCTCATATGTGAAAAAATGTGAAAACAATTCCAGGAATTTGAGATGTTAGATGAATAGAACTTCCAGATTGGGAAAAAATTTTGGAATTAGCTGTAAAAGTTCAAGAAATTACAAATATTTGATTTGTTGGTTGTGATATTGTTCTTGATAAAATTGATTGACCACTTCTTTTAGAAATGAATATTAGACCTGGTTTATCTGTTCAATTAGCCAATTTAGCTCCTTTGAAAAATAGATTAAAAAAAGTAACTTGAGTTTTTGTAGATTCTATGAAAAAATGAGTTAGATTATGAAAAGATTTATTTTGAGGAAATATAGAAGAAAAAATTGAAAATATTTCTTGAAAAAAAATTGTTTGAATAAAAGAATATGTAAGTATTTTTTATTTAGAAAAAAAATATAAATATTTATCATATATAAAACCTTCTATTTTTTATTCTATAATTGATAAAAATTTTTTAATAGATATTTTGAAAATTTCAAAAGAAAATATAGAAAAAAAAGAAAGAATAAAATTGGAAATAGAACTTCTTTGAGAAACTAGAAGAATAAATTTTAAAATAGAAAATATTGAAAATAATAAAATTATTTTATGAAAAGATGCTTTGAGATGATTTTTGCTTGATCCTTTCAAATACAAAAAAAATGAACTTCCAATAGATTTAGATTCTGTAAATTTTTTGAAATCAAAAAATGTTGCTATTATAAAAAAATATGAAGAATCACTTGTAAATATTGATAAAATTCTTGTTAGAATAGATAAAAAAATATGACTTTTGAGATATATAAAACCAATTAATTTAGAGGAAGAAAAACAAAAATTTATAGAAAAAAAGTGAAAATATAATCCAAATTTTAGATATGAAGAATTAAAAATAAAATTAGATGATTTGGAAAAAATTATTGAAAATTTAGAAATTTCTGATATTCCTTTAAATAAAATATTTTTAGATAAAAAGCAAGAAATTCTTAATAAAATAAAATTTTTAAAAGCTTTTAAAAATTGAGATTCTAAGGAAATGACTGTTTTTTCAAAGAAAATTTTTTGAGAAATAATAGAAGAAAATTTACAATATTCTAAGGAATTAATAAAAAATAAATGAGAAATAAAACAAGAAGAAGAATTACTTGTAAAGCAGGAAATAATTAATTTTATAAAAAAATTTAATCATATTTATAATATAAAAATTTCTTTAATTGAAAGAATTTGAGCTTCAAGATTTGCTATGAAATGAAATAATTTGATGATGAGATCAGGAACAGTTGTGTGAAAAAGGGAATTAAGAAGTATTATTGCTCACGAAATAGAATGACATCATTTGAGAAAAATAAATTGAAATAAATTAAAATACAAAATTTTTTGATTAGGAACAGCTAATTATTTAGCTACAGAAGAATGAATTGCAATTTATAATCAGTCTAGATTTTTAAAAGAGGTTGACCAAAAATATTATTCTATTTTTGAAAGATATTTTTTTATAGATTATGCTAATTCTCATTCAACTGAAAAATTAACACAAAAAATGTTAGAATATTATAATGATGATTATGAAAGGGTTTTTAACTATATTTTTAGAATAAAAAGATGATTTAAAAAATTCTCTGATACTTGATTTTTTGCAAAAGATTTGGTTTATGCAAATTGATATTTACAAGTAAAAAAATATTTAGATGATTGATGAAGTTTGAAAGAATTATATATTTGAAAAATTAAAATAGAAGATTTGGAAGAAATAAAAAATTCTAATATGCTTGAAATAGATTTTTCAGATATAGTTGTACCATTTTTTGTTTAGGAAAAATTATAAAACTAATTTAAATTAAAAATAAAATTTAACATTTTCCATTTTTTTAACATTAAAAAAAATTTTATGTGAATTTTTTTTTAATATAAATATTCCTTATTTTAAAACAATAGAAGAACAGTTTTTAACATTTTGTATAAAAAAATTATACTAATAAAAAACAGTCAATATTGTTTTTTATTTTTTTATAAATATTATAGTATTTATTAAAATGAATTTACTAAAAAATATAAGAAGCAAAAAAAAATATGTAATTAAAATTTGATAATTGTTAAAAAATAAGTATAACTTATTTTAGTAAGAAGAAAAATTTAACTTTTAGATTTTTACAAAATTAAACAAAATGGAAAAATATTATAAATTGCAGAATATTTTAGAAGAGTTATTAAAAAATATAAAAAGACAAGATTTTCTAACTTTTTTTAGAAAAATGTCTATTCTTGAAATTAGTGATGAGAAAATTGTTTTTGGTTGTTTTTCAGGTTTTATGAAAGGTAATTTGGAAGCTAAACTTTATGATGTTATTTTTGAAGCTACTAAAAAAGAATTTAAAAATATTAAAGAAATAGAATTTGAAGTTGATAATAATATAGAAAATCCTTCAAATAAAGATGTTATTGATTGTACTATTTTTATTAAAAATTTTGGTAAACAATCTAGTTTGGTTAAAAAAACTTTTGATAAAAAAATAGAATCTTTAATTACAAAAAAAGCTGATAAAAATCTAAGATATACACTTGATAATTTTGTAGTTTGACCAGATAGTCAGTTGGCTTATTCTGCCTCTCAAGCAGTCTCAAAAAATCCTTGAAATTCATATAATCCACTTTATATTTATTGAGATGTTTGACTTGGAAAAACTCATTTATTACAAGCAACTTGAAATGAAATTTTGAAGAAAAGAAATTGAAAAAAAGTTATGTATATAACTGCAGACAAATTTATTACTGAATATATAGCTTCTGTAAAGAAAAGGTCAGTTGAAAAAATGAGAACTAGATATAGAATGGCAGATGTTTTGATTATTGATGATGTACAATTTTTGGCAAAAAAGGAACAAACTCAAAATGAATTATACAATATTTTTAATTTATTATATGATGATAATAAACAAATAATTCTTTCTTGAGATAGATCTCCAAATGAATTAACTGAACTTGAACCAAGATTACAAAGTCGTTTTGGGTGGGGAATTACTGTTGATATTTGAAAACCAGATTATGAAACTAGATTAGCAATTTTACAAGAAAAAGCACGTGAAAAAGAATTTTTATTAAGTCAAGATATTTTTGAATTTATTGCTACTAATGTTACTCAAAATATTAGAGAATTAGAATGAGTTTTGAATCAATTAATTGCAGAATATGAATTAACTTGAATTTTTCCTACTTTGGAAATGGTTGCAAAAAAATTAAATAAATTGAGTTTTACTGATAATATTTTATGAGAAGCTAAAAAAACTGTTGCTCCAACTGTAACAATTAGAAGTTATGAAGATATTATAGAAGCTGTTTGAAATTATTTTTGAATTGAAAAAGAATGAATTTTATGAACAAATAGAAGAAAAGAATTTATGATTCCAAGACAAGTAAGTATGTATTTATTAAAAAATAAAATGCATTATACTTATGAAAGAATAGGAAATATTTTTTCTTGAAGAAATCACGCTGCTGTACTTTATAGTTGTAAAAAATTAGATTGATTATTAAAAAAAGATAAAAAACTTTTAACTGATATGAATCATTTAAGAAATACAATTTGAATATAAAAAACTTAAATAAATAAACTATTAAATAATCTGTATAAATATTTTTTACTAAAATAATAATAGTAATTATAAGAATCTTTCTTATAATTACTATTTTTTTTCAGGAAAAATGCAAAACAAAAAAAATCCTTGAAAAAGTTTTTATTTTTCAAGAATTTTTTAAGAAAATGATTATTGAATAGCAGTTCACATAACAACATCAAAAATCCATTTTGTTACTGACCAAGCTAAAAATATAATAATTATTCAAATAATAGCATTAATCATCCAAGTTTTACCTTTTTTAACTTTATCTTCATCACCTCAAGCAGTCATTATCATAAATCATGCTACTATAAATATTATTACAGCAATTAAAGCTAAAAAACCTAGAAACCATACAATCAAATCTTGTATATATAATGATAAATCTTGTTCATTTCATTTTGCTCATTCTTTTACTCTTCAAAATCATGGTAATATTGCAGCAAAAGTTTCACTAAATAAACCTAACATTGAAAACATTATTCAAGCAGTTAATGCTGTTGTTTTTGTTAAAAAGTTTTTCATAAAATTATTTATAAAATATTAAAATATAATTTAAAACATAAGCATTATACACTTATAACATTTAAAAATCAAATTTTTTTTTAAGTTTTTTTATAAAAAAGATTTGTACAATATTTTTTTATAAAAGCAAGACGTATATCTTTTATAGGTTTAAATTATGAAATTGTAAAAAAAATTGCAAAAAAAAATTAAAATATATAATATATTAGGAAGTTTATAAAATTTTAAAATAAAAAATAAATATGTGAGAAAAAATAAATAAATATAAAATACAAAATTATAAACTAGAAAATACAGAAATGTCTCAGATAAAAGCTATGGAATTGAAGGCAAAAATTTTACAAAAATCTTGAGAAAATGTAATTAGTTTGAGTCAGGGAATTCCTTGGTATGAAGCTCCAGAGGTTTTAAAAAAAGCTATGAAAGAACATATAAATGAAAAAAAATCTAATGATTATACAATATGACCTGGAATTTTGGAACTTAGGGAAAAAATGTGTAAATTATATAATCCAAAATATAATTGTTGAATTAATGTTGATGAAATTTTGATAACAGCTGGTGCTATTCAGGCAATTATGTCAATTATACTAACAATTATTACAAAAAAATCTGATGAAATAATTTTTATAGAACCAACATATTCTTCATATTCAAAAATAGTTGATATTGCTTGAGGTAAAAAAATTTTTTCTAATTTAACTTCAGATTTTAAACTAGATTTAAAAGATATAAAAAATAAAATTACAAAAAATACTAAAGCAATAATTCTAGTAAATCCTAATAATCCAACAGGAAATTTTATTGATTTAGAAGAAGTTAAAGAATTATTAAAAATAGTAGAAAAAAATAATATTTATCTTTTAACTGATGAAGTTTACAATTTTTATATTTTTGATGAAAATGTAGTTGATTTTTCTCATTTAAAACTTTTTCCAGAATATAAAAAAAATTTGATTGTAATTAATTCTTGGTCAAAAGCTTTTTGAATAACAGGTTGGAGAATATGATATTTGGTTGCAAATGAATTTTTAATAAAAGAAATTTTAAAAATTCACGATTCAATTATTAGTTGTGCACCTTCAAATAGCCAATATGCAATTTTGGATTCTATGGATTTTTTATTTGAATATACTTCCACAATAAAAGAAAAATTATTAAAAAGAAGAAATTATGTTGTAGAAAAATTAAAAAAATTTGAAAAATATATAAGTTTTGAAATTCCAGTTTGAAGCTATTATATTTTCCCAAAATTTAAATATACTGATGATGATGTTTTGGAATGTGAAAAAATTTTAGAAAAAGCAAAATTAGCAATTGTTCCTTGAAGTTGATTTTGACCCTCAGGAAAATGATGTTTTAGAATTTGTTATTGAAGAGAAGATTATGAAATTGATGAAGGTTTAAAAAGATTAGGAGAATATTTTGAAAAAGAAATTTGATAAAAAAGATTTTAAAAAGATTTTTTTTGTAATTATTTTAAATCTATGTTATATTAATGAAAGTAAAATATTTTTAATAAAAAAACTAAATAAATGCAAATTAAAAAAAATAAAAGTGTTTGAAATATTACCATAATAAAAAAAATTTTTATAATTATTTTTTTTATATTTTTTTGAACAAATTCTTTAGCTTATTCAGAAGTAAATATTGTATTAAAACAATCTAAAAATTTTACTTTATCAATGTCTTACAAAGCTAAAGATATTTGTGAAGAAAAAAAATTAAAATATGATAAAAAATTTCCTTTATATAAAAGAGGGAATTGTTTTGAAAGGGAAAAAGATAAAAAATATTATTATTTTATTTCTAAAAAGAAGAAAAAAGATGATTTAAAATGAGTACGTAATAATTTTTTTATTTGAAAATATGTGGAAATAAATGATTTGTCTAAATTTACTCATTTAATAAATAATTATACAAATTCAGGAACTATAATAAAAAAATCTGAAAATAAAAAAATAGAAATAGTTAATGATAAAATGTTTTTATTAAATATTTATGATGATACAGATTTTATTTTAGAATTTCAAAAAATAACTAAAAAACCAATATTATTAGATTATTATAATAAAAATATTTTTGATATAAAAAAACATTTAGAAAAATTTAGAAAAGAAAAAAAATGTACAATAGATATTGTGAATATTAATCCAGAATTGAAAAATTTTCTTTATAAAAATAATGTTTTCATAAAAACTAATTTTGATAAAAATATTGCTTGTTATATTTATCAAAATAAAGCAAATTATTATTCAAGAAATCTTTGTACAGTTTACCATAAATATAGGGAAACAAATATAAATAAGTGACTTAAATCAATGAAAATGTCTTATCCAATTTTGAAAGCTAGTAGTGAAATAGATACTCTAAAATGATTATTTACAAATTGAGTAAATTATGTAGAATGATTGGCTCTTAGGACAAAAAGAACAAAATCTGGAAAACTTATAAAAGGTTCTGTTGAAACTTTTAAAATAAAATGATGATGATTATGTTGAGTTCCAACTATTTTATACCATTTTACAATGTATCAACCAGACTTATTTACAAGTACAGAAAGATTGCCTCATATGTGATTTTATAAATGATATTACTGAAAACTTATTTGACTTGATGCTACAATATTTTGACCAATAAAAAATTATAAGTTTGTAAATAAAACTTCTGAAAGTATAATTTGGGATTATTATTCATATAAAAAATGAAAAGAATTTTGTTATTGAATAGAATGATGGAAATTGAATCCTTTTCCTGCTCAAGCAAAAATTGATTCTAAAAAATATAAAAAAAATTGTTATAAAAATACTGTAACAGACCCAATAACTTGAAAAATTAAAAAGACAACTTATTCTTGTTATAAAGAAATAGGTTGGTAAAAAAAAATCTGAAAAATTATCCCATCCCCTAACCCCTTCCCTTAAGACTAAGGGAAGGGGAATAGCTATGGAAAAAGAAAACCTATAAATTAATATTTATAGGTTTTTTTGTATTTTTTTCTTCCTTTAGGCTTAAGGGAAGTACCCGAAGGGGGATGGGATAATTATTTTTCTTCTACTTTTTTTTCTATCTTCTCTTCTATTTTTTCCTCATTTTTTGTAGCTTTTTCTTCAATAATTTCTTCATTATTTTTTTCTTCTTTAATATTTTCTTTTTTTTCATTATTCTCTTCTTTTTCAGGTTTATCTAATTCTATTTCGTCAATTAATTTATCTATATCCATTGTAGTATTTTTAACTATTTTTTTAATATTATTTTGTCCAGGAATTTCTTTGAAAAATTTTTCATTTTGATAAACTATTAATCAAGGTACAAAATCAAATTTATATTTTTCTTTTGTGAATCATTCAGAATTTATATCAACTAATTTAATACTATCATTTGCAACCCAAGATTTTGTAAATAATATAGGAAAAAATTTTAACATATCTTTATAAAAATCAGTTTTTGAATCTCAAAAAATAACTAAAACTCTTTTTTCAAAAGTTTTTCAAGTTTCTTTTGAAGTAAAATTTTTAGATTTTTTTATAAAAGTATCTAATTCTTCAGGAGTTTTCAGAACAAAAGCTGATTCACTAAATTTTTTAGCTAATCAATCAGTAACTTCTGTAGTTTTTTCTTTTAATTTATCTGTAAAGAATCAAACATTCTTTTTAAATCTTTTAAAATCCATTTTATTTTTATATTAAATATTACTTTTTTTTTATTTTATCATATTTTTTTTAAATATCAAAATTTTTTTTACTATTTTTTCTTGTAGCCCCTTTCTCCCCAAAAAGGGGAGAAAGGATTCAGGATAGAGGGGTTTTATTTTTTTACTTTTAAATTAATTTCATGTTCTTCATTATGTTTTTCTTTCACTTTTCAGAACAATTTTTTTATTTTATTTTTTACAAAAATTATTGTTTCATAAATATCATAGAAAAAAGGAAATTTATAATTAATAATATTCAAATTTCAAATTCAGTAAAAAATTCAAAAGATAATGAAAAGATAATAATTACTATCTAAATAAAACTTTTTATTTAAATCTAAAAATATAAAAATTATTGTAAATAAGGTCAAAAATAAACCATTAATTATATGTGTTTTATATTTTGTTTTTAGAAAAAATAAAAATATTAAATTAATAATTGGAAAATAAATTATTTTTTTGTTTATTTTATCTAAAAAATTATTACTTTTTTCTATATTTTCAAGATTATCATTTTCTTGTTTTTCTATAATTAATTTTTTTTCTATAAATTCTCGTTTAACAATATTTATAGTTTTAAAATTATTTCAAAAATAATTTTTTAAATAAATAAAAAATATTTTTATATAATCTGAAATTTCTCCAAAACTAGGTAGAAAACTCAAATCTATTTTTATAAAAGTTTTATTAATTATTAGCATAATTGCTGTAAAAACTACAAAAATTATATATGCTAAAATTATAAAATTGGCTGAACTATTTGCTCAAAAAATATAAAGAATTATTAAAAAAAGTGTTATATAAGTATTGAATTTTAAAATATTTAAAAATGAACCTTTTCTGATTCTTCAAGCATTTAAAAATCAAATAAAAGGAATATAAGTTAAAATAATAGAAAATATTCATTTTTCAGTAATTTTTATATCTTCTTCCAAGTTAACAATTTTATTTTTTCTTTTTTGTGTAAAACTTTTTATTTCTATTTCTTCTCATAAAAAAGCCTTATACATTCAAAAAAGTAAACTTGCAAATAATCATATAAACAAAACTGTTGCAATTATTTGATTAGAATTGAAATTAAAAAATTGATAAAAATTAAAATATCATTTTGTAATAAAAAGAATATAAGTTAAAAGCATTAAAATATGAATTAAAAAAGCTATTTTAATATGACTTTTTACAAAAGAATTTTTTGTATTTGGATTATCTTTATTCAAAAGTAATGCTCAAGAAATTAAAATTAATAGATAACTTGAAATAGCAATATTTTTGATTTTTTCATTTTTTTCTAACATTTTTTTATAAAAAAGTTGTAATTAAAATATTTTAGCTTATTATATCATAAAATTTATATTTTAACAAATTTATTTTTATGAAAATTAAAGAAGTAAAATTTTACAAGTCTGTTGCTATAGAGACTGAAAAAGTATTTTTTGAAGCAAAAAAAGAATTTATATTTATTTGAAGGTCTAATGTTTGAAAATCTAGTTTAATGAATTCTATTTTTGAACAAAAAGATTTGGTAAAAACTTCAGGAACTCCTTGAAAAACAAGAACAGCAAATTTGTTTTTGGTAAACAATAAAATGTATTTTACAGATTTACCAGGTTATGGTTATGCAAAAATGTCAAAAGAAGGTAGAGCAAAACTTGATGCTCTTATTTCTTGGTATATTGAGGAAAAAAAGGATAATATTTCAAAAGCAATCTTATTGATAGATTCTAGACATTGAGCTACAGGTGATGATGTTGCAATGTATAAATATTTGATGGATTTAGGGATTCCTATGATTATTGTTTTAAATAAAGTTGATAAAATAAAACAAGCAGATTTACAAAAAGTAAAAAATAAAACTAAAGAATTATTTTTTTGACAAAGAATAATTGCTTATTCTTCAAAAACAGATAAATACAAAAAAGAATTTTTAGCTTTACTTGATGATTAAAAAAATAAAACAGAAAGCTAAAGCATTCTGTTAAAAATCAAACAATTTTGTAGCCCCTTTCTCCCCCAAAAGGGGAGAGAGGATTCAGGAGAGAGGGATTAAACTGTTATTTCTTTTGATTTGATAGAAAATAATTCATCTTTAAAATGATTTTTTACTCTTTCTTCAAACCTATCTATTATTAAAAAATCTGAGCCTGAATGTTCTAAAAATAGAAAAAATTTATGTTCATTAGTGTTAAGGTTTTTAGAATTTATTTCTAAGGTATCAAATCACATAGTAAAAATGATATTTGATAAATCTTTTAAAACTCAAAGTTTGTCTTTGAAAATAAGTTCTATTTTAAATCTTATTTTTTCTTCCTTAAATCATTTAAAATAAGCTGATAAAAATCTATCTTTAGTTCAATCTTTCAAAATATAACAACTTCTTTTATGAATAGAAATTGTAGCTTTTTGACTTATATAAGCTACTATTTTATCAGGAACTTTTGGTTTACAAATTTTACATTTTACAAATTTTAAATTTTCATCTTCTCAAATAATAATTATTTCTTTTTCTTGTTTTTCTGAACTTTTAACTCAAATTGTTTTTTTTCTAACTTTCTCATTAATTTTAAAAATTTTCTTAACAATTGTTTGTGGAGCTATACTCAAATTTCCAATTCTTTCTAAAATATTATTTCTATCTTCTATATTATTTTCTTTTCATTCAACAACTTTTAAGATAGAAAAATCTTTATCTAAAACAGCTAAATTACATTTTTCCAAATAAGTATTCAAAATATCTTTTCACTTTTCAATATATTCTTCTTGATGTTCCAGATTCAAAAAAGCTTTTATTCTATTTTTTGCTTTATTTGTTTTTACAAAAGATAACCAAAAAGGATTAGGTTTTTTATTTTTATCTATAATAACTTCTACAACATCACCATTATGTAATTCTTTGTCAAGAGGAATAGTTTTTCAATTTACTTTGGCTAAAAAAATATGATTTCATAAATCTGTATGAAGTTCATAAGCAAAATCTATAGGAGTTGAACCAGCTGGAAGTCCAAAATTATCTCATTTTGGACTTAAAACAAAAATTCTATTTTTGAAAATATCTATTTTTAAATTATCTACGAATTCTTTATTTTCATTCAAATTTTCAGTCATTTCTTTCAAATCTTTTACCCAATCTATGTCTTGTGCAATTTTACTACCTTTTTCTTTGTATTCAAAATGTGCAGCTACTCAAATATCGGCTTGCTTATGCATTTGTCCAGTTCTAATTTGTATTTCGGTTGGTTGTTTTGAAAATTTTCTTAAAAGTCAAATAATTGTTGTATGAAGAGATTTATATCAATTTGGTTTTGGTAAAGCTATATAATCCTTGAATTTTCTAGGAATAGGAGACCATTTATTATGTATCATTCACAAAATTCTATAACATTCTCAAATATCTTTTGCAACTATTCTAATTCAATAAACATCATGTAAATCTTTGATATCAGTTAATTTTTTTCTTTTCATTTTTTTGTAAATAGAATAAATAGATTTTATTCTAAAATCCATTTTAAATTCTATATTTTCTTGTCTTAATAATTTTTCTATTTCTGCTTTAGCTGTAGTTTTAAATATTTTTTTTGATTCATCTAATTTTTTTAAATCTTGTTTTAATTGTCTATATTCTTTTGGTTCAAGAATTTTGAAACATTCTTCTTCTAAAGTATTTTTTATAAAATGTAAACCTAGTCTATCAGCTATTGGAGCATAAATATTAAGAGTTTCTTCAGCTATTCTGATTCTTTTTTCTTTTTTTGGGTGAAATTTTAAAGTTTGCATATTATGAACTCTATCAGAAAGTTTTATGAAAATAACTCTCAAATCTTCAGCCATAGCAACAAACATTTTTCTAAGACTTCAAATACTTCTATCTTCTCAATTATATCTAACTTTTCCAAGTTTTTCCATTCATTCACATAAAAATCTAATATCTTTTCAAAAAATATTTTCTATATCTTGAGCTGTTTTTGGAGTGTCTTCAATAACATCATGTAATAAACAAGCTTTTATTGTATCAAGATCAGGATTTAGTTCCAAAAGTATTCCAGTTGCTTCAACAGGGTGAATTAAATAAGGTTCTCAAGATAATCTTGATTGTCAGTGATGAGCTTCTTTTGCATATTCATAAGCCTTTAAAATTTTTTGTTTAATAATATCTTTATCAATTTTATCTCACATATATTTTTGAACCTTTTCATATATTTTTTTTATTTTAGAATCACATTTTTCATACATAATTTTTATAGTTAAAAAATATTTCTTACAAACCAAATTTATCTATAATTTGCTTTAATCTGTCTACAATCAAATCATCTCTATTATTTAAAATATCTTGAGCAACCAAAACTTGTGATAAAAGTCCAGCATTTGTTTTATCAAGTAAAATATCTTTTATTGTATGTTTTTCAAAAAGTTCCTTATCAATTTCTATAAAATCAAATTTTTTTATAGTTTTTATAGAATATTTTCAAATATTAATATTTCTTAAATATTCTTTTACAAATTCATTATTTCATCAACCAAGTAAATAAATATTAGAAGGACAAATATCTTCATTTAAAATTTCTTTTAAAAGCATATCAACTCAATCAAACCAAATATCTAAAAAATCTTTTTTTTCTTTTTCAAAAAAATCTTTTTCATCTAATCTTTTTATTACCTCAGGACTAGTTAAATTTTCATCTTTAGATTTAATTAATGAAATCAAATCAGAAATTCAAACAGTTAAAATATCAAGTCATATAATACTTCCTGATTTTTGTACAGTTATATTTGTTTTAAAACTTCAAATATCTATAAATAAAACATCTTTATCTCTAAAATTAGTTTTTTCCAAAATTTTTGGAATTGAAAATTCTAAAGGAACAATAGAAACCAAATTCATATTCAATTCTTTAGCTAAAACTTTTACAATATTATAAATTGAAAGAGGAATAAAAATATTTAATGTATCAATTACAACATTTTTTCAAGTAAATCAAACAGGATTTGAAACTTGTAAACCATCAATTAAAATTTTTGTAATACTACTAGTAACCAATTTTAAATCAGTGTCGATATATCCAGTTTTTTCTTCTATTTCTTTTTTTGCTTTTTCAAGATTAGCAAATTCTGTTTTATAAATAATTGTATCAAGTTCAGGAATACTAATTGGAGAATCTTGTTTTTTCCTTTCATAATCAACTCTACTTGTAATTGTGTTTATTTTATTTGAAGGAATATTCATAATAACATCAGCAGGAATACTTCATAAATCTTTTTTAATTTTTAAAAGTGCATCTTCAATAGTTTCAATAATTCATTCTATATCAGCAATTTCTCAAGCAATAAAATCTTCTCTATTTTGTCTTTTTTCTGCATAAGAAATAAGTTTAATTTTTTTATTTTCTAAAATACAAACTCAAGCCTTGACTTTGTAATTTCAAATATCTAAAATTAAAATTTTTTTTCTAGCAAATAATTGAGTTATAAATCACATATTTTTTTATTTTTTTTTAAAATTTTTAAATTATTTTTCTCAAATTTTTTTCTCAATTTTTTAATTTTTTCAAGCTAAATTTATTTTTCAATTTTATCTAAAAGTTTATTTCATTCAGAAATTTCTCAAACTCATATTAGAGCCATTGCTAAATCTTCTAAAATCAAACTATCTTCAGGAGCAAGGTTCAAAGCTCTTCTTAAAATTCATAATCATTTTGTAGGATTTCCAAGCATTACATAAGCCCAACCTAAATTTCTCAAAACTTCTGGGTTATTTTGAGCTAAACTATTAGATTTTTCAAGATAAATTATTGCTTGTCTGAATTTGGTTTTTCAAAGAAGAATAAATCATTTTAAGTAATTTCAAGTTGCTGAAGTTTTAAATAAACTAAGAGAATAATCAACAGCTTTTTCAGCTCTTTTAAAATTTCCTAAATATAAATAAATATCAGCTAATTCTTCATAAAGTTTATAATTATTTTCATAATTAGTAATAGCTTCTTCAAGCTTAAAAATAGCTTCCTCATTTTTATTATCAAGTTTTAATTTTTCTATATCTTTTATAAAAAAGTCTAAATTTTCCATATTTTTTAATTTATTAATTATTATTTATTTTGGTATTTTTTTCTATTTAAGAAATAATCTTTTTTCATTTTAAACATTTTTTTGAAATTTGCAAAATTTTATTTTGAGTTAAAATTAATATTTTTTATATATCTTATTTTTTTAGTTTCATTTTGAGTATATTCTATAAAAACTATATAATTTCATACTAAAAAAGTTATTCTTAAAATATTATTTTTTAATACTTTATATGCTAAAATTTTATTTTGAGATAATTCTAATGATATTATATCAAAAATTTTATCTTTTAATTTTTCTGATGAAATTATATAATTATGTTTTATAATATTTTCAGAAAAAATTCCTGTATCATTAAACCTTTCTATAAATCAGTTTAGAAATCAACCAATAAAATTATCAATTAATATATATACTTTTTTTGAAATTTTTATTTTATACATATAAAGAATATTTATTATTTAATACATTTTCAGAAGTTTTTTTTCTTTGTTGTTTCTCAAAAAAAATTCTTTTATTTCTTGCAGTTATAAAAATTTCTTCTGATCTTTTTAAAATTCTTTTACTTATTTCTTTTTTTGCTTCATCTATTGAAACATATTCATTTTCTTTTGTCATATTTTTTTAAAATTTAAGAAATAATCTTTTTTCATTTTAAACATTTTTTTGAAATTTGCAAAATTTTATTTTAATTATTATTATAATTTTCCCAAAAATTCATAAAAACTTTTTAATTTGTACATATAACATTATTGAATAAAAAAGAAATTACAACTGAAATTGAAAATCTATAGCCTAATAAATTTATTTAGTAATATAAGTATAAAATTTATATCAAATATATAAAAAAAATAATATTGAAGATAGTACAAATATTACTAATAAAGCATTTATTTTAAAAATAAAAATAATTAATGAAAGGGTAAAAAATATTAACCTTTCTGAAAAACCTAATAGTGATAAAACAGAAGCTCATATTCAATTATCAATTTTAGATAACACCTTATCATCAATAAGTATATTTACTCATCTTACAATTTGTGTAATAAAAAAAGTTATAAATACTATTATTGAAGTAAAATAATAATTTAATCAAGATGATAATATAAAGGTTAATAATGACAATAAAAGTAACATATTTATATATATATAATCTTTTTTAGATATTATTTTAGTAAAAATAATAGAAACAATGGTTAATAAAGCTAAAACTCATCATAAATACTCTAATGGTAAATTTAATGAGTTTAAATATGTATCTTGTATAGATATATATATATATTCAAGCTTCTAGTCACAATAAAAAGTATAAAAGAAATCATGAAAACATTATATTTCTATTGCCCTTTAAAAAAGTAATTGAATCTTTAAAAATGAGAGTAGCTTTTTTATTTTCTAATTTATATGTTTTTTTTACTTTAAATGATAGTATATATACAGATGCTATTAAAAATAGTAATGCCTCTATATAAAATATTAATGTATATCATAATTTCAATGCTAAAAATGATCATACTAAAGTTGTAAGTAATCATATAATTAATCATAAAATTTGGTAATTTGCTCTAAGTTTTTTGTGATTTAGTTTGTTTTCTAATGCAAAATCATATATTAAAGAATTTATACTTCAAGATTGAAAAGCTTTTGAAATTGCTAATATAAATTGTAGTAAAGCAAAATATAAAAATCATTCTCACAAACTTAATAATACAAAAAATAAAAACATAAATATATATCAAATAGAAAGTCCTATTTTTTCTCAAAACTTAGATGAAAATATTCAAGTAGGGATTTCAAATAATAAAACCCCTATTTGATAAATTCAAAAAAGTAAAAAAATATCTGTACTTAACACTCATCCTGAAAAATAGAATGGTATTATCAAAGCACTTGAAAATGTAACTCAAGTTAATATTTGTAATAATAATATTTTTAGCTCTTTATATCAAATTTTAATCATTATTGTTTATAGTTATGTTTTGGTATATTTATTATTATAAATTTATTAAACAATGTCTTTGGACTTAACAATTTTCTATTACACTTTTTCACCATTTTATTAAAACATAACTATTTACATTTTTTCAAATACTTGCTCTTTTAAAATGAAAATCAAATTTTTTATAAACCAAATCACTATTTAAAAAATTTGCTCATAAACAAGTCCATAATCTATAGGTTTTTTTGGGATTTAAATTATGTAAAAAATTGGAATATAATTCTTGTCTTCAATTAAAAAAATCTTCTAAATCATTTGCCCAATAATCTTCGTTGTGATGTCAATGTTTTCATCTTTCTTCCATAAATTTGAAACTAGAAAAATCATAAAAATAATTTTTTGGAAAATTATCTTCTTTTGTACCATAAATTATTTTTATAACATATTTATGACTAGGAGAATTAAGTATTGCATTTTTGAAATTATTTTCAGAATTTGCTAGCCAATAAGGTAAAAATCTGTTATTTAATAAATCTAAAATAATAGATTCTTGAGCTTTAGGATTTCTTTTTACATCATTAAGTGGTCAAAAAATTTCTGGTAAAAAAACTGGAGTTTCTAGATTTGTTTCAGGATTAGAATATTTTATTTCTTTCAAAAAAATAATATCTCAAATTTCTACAAATTTTCTATTTTCTACTTTATAACTTTTTCAAGCAACAAAACTTTTTATAGGATATTTAAAATTAAATTCTTTTGCAATTTCTTTTTCCATTTTTTCTTCTTCTTCTAAAGTTAAAATTCTTAATTTTAAAAAATCTGAATTTACTTTAGTTGGATAAACAATTCATTGTCAAACAAAGGCTTTCATAAAATTTGGTAATTCTTGAATATCAGAACTTTCAGCTAAATATTCATAATCAAATCTTTCATAATTATAAGCTACTTCTTCCTTTCTTCTTTCTATATAATTTTTTGCAATTTCTTTTCTATCTTCTACATTTTTACTTTCTATAATTTTGAAATTTCCTTCAAGTTCATTTCTTGTTGAAATATAAAGAGCTGTTTCATAATTTTTTTTAGTAAAAATATTATAAAGTAAATCAGTTGCTTCTAAAGTTTCAGGTGGAACTGTATCTACATCAGTAAAAACTAATTCTTTTTCATTTGAAATAGCCAAAGTCATAACATCATCTTCATTTGTAATATAATTATTTTCAAAAATTATTCCTTGAATATTTATTCAATTTAATTCAAAAATTTCTTTATTTTTAAGAATTTTTATTTGTTGTTTTGGTAAAAATTTTTTAAAAAGTGGAACAAGATATTCTATAGTTTCAGGAATTAGTAAAAGTGGTCTTGGGATAATATTTTTATAAATTTCTACTAAACTATATGGATCAATATGATCACAGTGGGAATGGCTAAGAAAAATAGCATCAATTTTTGGAAAATTATTATAATTAATTTTTATCATAGGGTTTCTTTCCATAAAATCTCAAAAAGCATAATCTGAAAGCCAAGAATCAGAAAGAACTCTAACTTTTTCTCACAAAGAATTTTCAATAGTTACCAAAAATTCAGAATGTCATAAATAATCAATTTGCATATTTTTTTATAATTAAAAAATTAAATTTATAAACTTATAATATGTAAAAATATATAAAACACAAAAAAATAATTAAAAAAAAAGAGTTAAAAAAATTGTATAAGTTTTTTTTTCTGTTATAATGAAAAAAATATTTTATAAAATAACTAAAAAATATGGAGAAAAAAACAGGTTTTTTCAAAAAATTAAAAATTTTTTGATTTGTTATTACAAAAAATCCAAAAGAAGATTTTTTTGTTAGTTTAGATAATTCTATGTGAGCTTTTGATTGAGATAAAGTAGAAATAGAAATTTATCCAAAAAAATTATGAAAAAATAGGGAAGCTAAAATAATGAAAATAATTCCTACAAATATGGAAAAAAATATAAAAGAAGATGATATTATTTGAATTTATAGACAAAAAAATCATTTTTGATTTGTTGATGTTATTGATGAAGAAACTGGTGATAAAAAATGATATTATGTTTATGATAAAAATTCTAATACAGCTTTTGATTGAGATGAAGTTGTTGCTGAAATAGCAGATTTTAATTGAAAAAAAGAAGCTATAATTAAAAGTGTTTTAAAAAGAGCTGATAGAGCTTTTGTTTGAACTTTACAAAAAAAGGATAATTTTGCTTTTGTAGTTTTAGATAATCCTGATTATAAAAAAGATATTTTTATTTCAGGAAAAAATATTAAAAAAACTGCTGATGGAAATAAAGTTTGAATAAAAATTATTAATTTTAAATGAAAAAATCCTGAATGAATTATTGTAAATGATTTATGAAAACCTTGAGATAGATGAGTTGATATTTTATGAGTTGCTGTTGAAGGTGGTGCTAGATTAGAATTTGGTGAAAAAGTAAAAAAAGAAGTTGCTGATTTGAATCCAGAAATAGAAAAAGAAGAATTAGAAAGAAGAAAAAATTTGAAAAATTTATTTACAATTACTATAGATTGAGCTGATTCTAAAGATTTAGATGATGCTATTAGTGTGAAAAAAATGGATTCAGGAGATTTCAAACTTTATGTTCATATTGCTGACGTTGCTCATTATGTTACTGAAAATTCTGCTATAGATAAAGAAGCTTTGAATAGATGAAATAGTATTTATTTAGTAGATAAAGTAATTCCAATGTTACCTGAAAAACTTTCAAATGACCTTTGTAGTTTGAATCCTGACACTATAAAATTGACGATGACTTCTGAAGTTTTGATTTGAAGAAATTGAAAAATAAAAGAATCAAAAGTTTATGAATCTTATATAAAAACTAATTTTAGAATGACTTATAAAGAAGTTGAACAATTAACTAAAGATTGAGAAGCTTTGGAAAAATGGTGATTAACAAAATTGAATATTGGAGAAAAATTGATGTTTTGAGAAAAAAATGTAACTTCTGAATTAGTTGAAATGTTAAAAAATTCTGAAGAATTAAGATGAATAATTAGAAGAAATAAAAAAGATTTATGAGTTTTGGATTTTGATTTTCCAGAAGCAAAAATAATAGTTGATGAAACAGGTTTTCCTATAGAAATTAAAAAATATCCGAGATATAATTCTAATAAAATTATTGAAGAATTTATGATTATGGCAAATGAAGCTGTAAGTAAACAATTTTCAAAACTTCCATTTTTGTATAGAGTTCATACTGAACCTAAAGATGAAGATATTGAAAAATTGAGAAGAGTTTTAAATATTTTTAATTTTAATATTCCTTTTGAAAAAGTTATTCCAAAATCTTTTCAAATTCTTTTGAAGCAAATAGAAGAAGCACCTAGTTTTTATTATTTGCAAAGAATTATTTTAAGAGCAATGACAAAAGCATATTATGATGTTGAAGTTTTAGGACATTTTGGTTTAGCTTTAGAATATTATAGCCATTTTACTTCACCAATTAGAAGATATTCAGATTTGCAAATTCATAGAGTTATGAAAGAAGAATTATCAGGAGAATTAAATAATGTAAGAGTTGGAAGATATAAAAAAATATTAAAAGAAGTGGCTAATACTTGTAGTGAACAAGAAGTATTTGCTCAAGATATGGAAAGAAAAGTTAAAGATATTATGTTTGCAAAATATATGGAAAAGCATATTTGAGAAGAATTTGATGGAAAAATTGTTTGAATAATAGAAAAATGATTTTTTGTTGAACTTGATAATACAATTGAAGGTTTTGTAGCAATTGAAGTTAAAAAATCAAAATTTGATGCTGAAATGTTAACATTAGAAATTCCAGAAAAAAAATATTCTCTTTGAGATAAAGTAAGAATAAAAGTTGAATCAGTAGATAAAGTAGATGGAAAAATAGATTTTGAGGAAATATAAAAATTTATCAAAAAAAAGTTACTAAAATTAATTTAGTAACTTTTTTTATTAATATAGAAAAATATAGATTAAATATTTTGTATTTATTAACTTTAAGATAAAAGTATGTACTTTTTAATACATATTTTTTACATTAATCCCTTATTTTTTTATCATATCTTTATCCCAATTATCTTTTTGACTTTCATAATAAAATATAGGAATTACTATTAAAGTTAAAATACTACTTACAGAAAGTCCCCAAATTATTGCCCAAGCAAGTCAAGACCAAACAGGATCTCATACTATTGTTGCAGCTCAAAAAACTGTAGTTAAACTTGTTAAAATTATTGGAGCAAATCTAACATATCAAGCTTTTAAAAGAGCTTTTTCTAATGTTAAACCATTTTTCTTTAAAACATTTATATAATCAATCAAAATAATTGCATTTCAAACTACAATTCAAGCAAGAGCTATAATTCAAATCATTGAAGTAGCTGAAAAATATTCATTATTTAATAAATATAAAATTGTAAAACCTGGAAAAACTCAGAAAAATCAAAGTAAAAAAGTTATCATTACAATTCATGAAATTTTGAAACTAGAAAATTGTCATACAAGTAAAAAATATATGAAAAGTAAACTTAAAAACATTGCAATTCATAAATCTCTAAAAGTATCCATAGTTAATTCCCATTCTCATCACCATTCTATAATATATTTTTTTCAATCTTTTATTCAAATATATTCTAAACTATAAGGATTCCAAGAAATTAATTTATAATTTTTTCATAAAAATTCTTCTGATTTAAAAATTCAAAATAGTTTTATAACAGGATAAATTAAAGAATTTTCTCACATTTCTCAATAAATATAAGTTGTTTTTTCTCTTCAATCAGTATTTATATCATTTGAAACAAAACTGTATTCTAATTTTGCTATACTTCAAAGTGAAATTTTTTCTCAAGTCTTATTTGTGAAAGTTATTTTTCTTAAAATATCTAAATTATTATTTTGTTTTGATGTTAAAATAATATTTGTAGCTTCAAAAGAATTTTCATCTTTTAATAAATTTATTTGTATAGAATTTATAGAAATTCTAAGAGTATAAGCTATTTGTTCAGTTGTTAATCAAGCTCTTGAAATAAGTTCATTATCCAATTTTACATTTATTTTTCTTTTTGGATTAGAATTTGAATTAAATATATCAACTAATTTTTCTTTTTTAGAAATTTTTCTTATTTCTTTTTCAACTTTTTCTCTAAATATATCAATATTTTCTTCATTTCCATCAGATTTTATTTTAACTAAAAAAGTAGCTTTAACAGGAGGTCAAGGAGGATCTTCTAATAATCTAATTTTTAAATCTGGATATTTTGTAAGTAAAAAATTTTTTAAATAAGGTCTTATTTTTATAGTATATTGTTCAGAATTTAGTCTATCTACAAAATATTTTTCTTTATAATCTTCATTTGAAACTAAATTAATTCTAGCTGATAATTCATTTTCTCAAACTCTATTTGATCATCATCTAAATAAATTTGCAAAATCTCACATAAAAGATTGCCCTGTTGTTAAAGAAACAGATTTTACAACTCAATCTAAACTAGTATCTATTTTTTCTTGTTCTTTTATAGTTTTTATTGATAAATTAGGATTTAAGAAAAATTTATTAATATCAGAGTTTAATTCTTTTACTTTATTTGTTGTCCAGTTTTTTGGTGTATCTATCCAAAGATAAATTTGCTCTTGATTTGATTTTGGAAGCATTCTAGCTTTAAAAATTCAAGCATATATAGGTCAAAAAATAATTATAAAAAACATTATCCAAAAAGTATATCTAAAAATTTTTCTTTTTAATTTTCAAGATTTTGTATTATTTAAAAATATTTTCATTAAAGCTAAATATTTTTTTCTAATTTTTAGAGGAGATTCATCAGATTTTTCTTTTTTTGTATTTTCAGAAATTTCTTTTGCTGAAATATAAGAAATCCAAGGGTTTATTGTAAAAGCTATAACTAAAGAAATAAGTAATGCCCGAATAGCAAATTTTGGAATTGGTCACATATATTCTCACATCATTCAAGTTACAGCAAACATTGAAGCAAAAGCTAAAAGTCTAGTAATTGTAGCTAAAATAACTCAAGTTCAAACTTCTTGAACTCATTCTAAAACAGCTTCTAATTTAGTTTTTCAAGTTTTTCTTCTATCTTTCAAATGTCTAGAAATATTTTCAACAACAACAGTTGAGTTATCAACCAACATTCATAAAACTAAAATAAGTGCAAAAAGTGTGATTTTATTAATATTTTCCCCAAATATATAAGCAAGTAAAAATACTAGTCATAAAGTTAAAGGAATAGATATAGAAGTATTAAAAGCATTTTTAATTCAAAGATAAAAAGCTAAAATAATAAAAACTATAATTACAGATTGAAATAGATTTACAAGAAGCATATTTGTAGCATTTTCAGCTGTTTTTCCTTCATTTTGAATTATTGTAATTTCTATATTTTTAGGTAATTTTTCTTTTATTTCATTTATTTTTTTTATTACATCTTTAGTTACAAAAACAGCATTTGTTCAAATTGCTTTTCAAACTCATAAAAATACAGTTTCTTGTGCTTTAGGATTTTTAGTTTTTTCAATTTTAGTGAAAGTACTTGTTTTATTTATCCTAATACTTCAATATTTTATATTTGCAATATCTTCTAAAAAAATAATTTTTTCTTGAAATTTTCATATTATTAATTTATTTAATTTATTAATATTAGAAATTTTTCAATCTATATGAATATAAGTTTTTTCTCAATAATTAGAATTAATATCTCAAGCAGGAAGACTAAAATTATTTTTTTTCAAAATATCATAAACTTGCATTATATCCACATTTTTTGCTTCAATTTTTTCTATATCAAGTTCAATAATTAAATCTTTTTTTTCTCATCAAACAATATCTATTGTTGTAACATTTTTAATTGTTCTTATATCTTTTTTTATTATATTTGCTATTTGTCTAAGATAAATATATTTTTTTTCTTCAGATAATTTATCATTTTTAGTTTCTTTATATGAAATAGCAAAAGTTATTTGAGGTAACTCATCTGGGTCAATTGTTTTTATAACTGGTTCTGAAATTCAAAGAGGTTTCAAATTCATATTTTCTCTGATTTTTTGTGTAATTCTAATTTTTGCTTTTTCTTTATCTGTTCCAACTTTGAATTTTACCATTACTCAACCAAAATTTTCTCAAGCTAATCAATAAACTTCATCTATTCATTCAAGTTCCATTATTTTATCTTCCAAAGGTTCAACTATAAGTCTTCTAACTTCCTTAGAATCTAGACTAGGAGCTCAAATTGTTACATTAAAAGCAGGAACAATAATAGTTGGATTATATTGTTTAGGCAAAACAAAATATGCTCATACTCCAGAAATAAGAGTTATAAGTATTAGTACAAAAGTTAATTTTCAGTTTTTTATAAAAAAATTGGCAATTTTTGCAAACATAAATTGTTTTAATAAAGTATTATTTATTTTTTGTGTAGCCTCTTTCTCCCAGAATGGGAGAGAGAATTCAAGAGAGAGGGAATTATCTTAAAATTTCTCAATCATAAAAATTTTCTTTTCATTTTGAAATAATTTTTTCTCATTGTTTTAATCAACTTACTTGAGTTAAATCTCAATTATTTCCAATTATTTTTATTTTTCTAAATTCTATTTTTTTATCTTTTATTACATAAACTCAAGGCAACATAAATTTTTCTATAATTGCTGAACTTGGTATAACTAATCAATTATTTTTTTTATTTTTAAAATAAACTTTTGCTAAACTACCAATTTTTATTTCAGATTTTTTATTTGGAATTAATATTTCTATACTTGTTTTTTTAGTTAATTTATTTTTTGTATTTGGAATATTATTTATTATTCAAATAAATTTTTTATTTATTCATTCAAATTCAACATTTATTTTTTCTTTTAATTTTATATTTTTAACTATATCATCACTAACTTCAACTTCTAATTTAATTTGAGAATTATCATTTATTGTGTAAATAGGAAATCAAGCTCAAATTACTTGTCCTATTTCAGCCATTTTATTTGTAACAATTCAGCTAACAGGAGAAAAAACTTTAGCATTTTCTATCATAATATTTGATTCATTTAATTTTCATTTTGCTTCAGCTATTTTTGTATCAATTTCTTTTAAAGCTGCTATTTTTTTAGCTTTTAAAGAATTAATCATTTTTAATATCTCATTTTTTTTATCTAAAGTTAATTCTTTTTGTTTTGAAGCTAATAATTTTTCATTTTCAATTCAAATAATTTTTCATTTTCAAATTTCTTTGTATTGTTCCAAATTTTTTTCAGAAGTAAAAACTCCAGATTTTGCTGTTAATACAGCATTTTGAGCTGACAATATTCAACTTTTTGCAACAAGAGCATTATTTTCAGCTGCTTGTAATCATTTTTGAGCAGTTCTTAATTTTGATTTTATATCTTCTAATTGTCTAGATTTTTCAGCTTCAAAACTAAGAATTGATTGTAAATTTCACTTTAAGCTTAAAGTTCAAGGCATATCAAGTTTTACTCACATATTAGAAATTTCTGATTTGTAAAAATTTAATTGTGACAATGGTAAATTTACATTTTCTATACTATAATCAACAACATTATAAGTATTTTTTAAAAGAATTTTTAATTGTAAAGATATTTTTTGTCATTTTTCTAATATTTCTTTTAATTCTTTTTTTGTTGCTTTTCAATTTTCAATTTTACTTGCATAAATATTTTTATATTCTAAAAAAAGAATTTTTGCATTTTTATAATTTTTTTCAGTTAAATTCAAATATTTTTTATTTTTTGCACTTAAATAATCTTTTATTTTTTTAGCATTATCTTTTGTTAAATCTGAATATCACATTAATCTATCAATAAAATCAAAAATATTTGTATATAAAATTACAGAATTTGTAATAGCTTCAAAAGAATTATCATAAATTATTTTTTCTTTTATTTCAAGAGTTTTATTTAATTCTTTATAAGCTGTTTTTATAGACTCAAGTTCAGATTTAGCTATTTCAATTCAAGAAACAGCTTGCTTTGCTCTATTTTTTGATATTTCAACTTGAGATTCAGCTTGTTTAACTCAGGTTTCAGCTTGTTTAATTTGTCAATCTAAAGTGTTAATTTGTTTTTTTGTAATCTCTTTAGTAGATTTTATACCAGAATTAGCTCCAGAAACTCAAATTTCTGAAAGTTCAGCACCCAAATTTATTTGATTAATTTTTGTTTTAACTGATTTTATTTCTTCATCAAAACTAAGTGCTGTTGAAGATTTCAAACTTTCTAGTGACAATATTATAGAATTTGCTGTTTTTAATCAATTTTGACTTTCATCACTTGTTACTTGAGCAATTAATTCTCAAGCTTTTACATTATCTCAATTTTTTTTTGATAAATAAGTTATTCTTCAAGAGACTTTTGTAGAAACAGGAATTTCTTTTATTCATTTTGCATAAGAAATATAACTTTCATCTAAAGAAATATCTTGTTTTTTTACTTCCTCAACTTTATAATATTTATTTATTTGCGAAATATTTTTTTCTGAATTATTAGAACAACTAGTTAAAAATAAACTAATTGTTACTAGGAAAAATATTATTTTTTTTAAATGTGATTTTTTTTTCATAAATTATTTTGTATTTAATTATTTATTGTATTTTGAACTTTTTAAGTATATAGATTTTTTTTATAAATCAATAATCTGAGGAAAAAATATGTTAAAAAATTGTTAAAAAATCTACTTAATAAAAGAAAAAACCTAAAAAATCCTACTTTTAAATAAAGTAAGATTTTTTTTTCATAAATTTTTAATTTATTAATTATTTTTTTCTCTAAGTCATTTAATAGATAAACTTCAATTTATAACAATTATAACTGTGCACATTAAACATAAAAGACAATAAGTAGCTACTAAAACTTCATTATAAATTATATAAGAATTAAATAAAACTCATCAAATAGACATTAAAAGTATTATTTTATAATGGCTTTTTATTTTTTTAAATAATCAAAGTAAAGCAACTAAAACTATTATTGGATATACAAAAAGTGCAATAAGAGAAAATGGAACTCCAAAAATCCAAGCAAATTTTTCATTAAATACACTGGAACAAGAAAATATTTCATTAACATCACAAGCATAAATAGCATTTTCTACTCAAACTGTAGTATAAGCCATATATGTTAAATATCCAGCATTAAAAGTTGCGATTATAGAAATTATTACTATAAACAACAATTTTTTATCCATATTTTTAAAATTTATTATATTATTCATTATATTTTTATTTAAGAGTTAAATTTTTTATTTTTTCTAATTTAATTTTTTTTTAGAATTTTTTAGCAGTTTTTATATTCACACTCTACTAATCAAACATCAAATTCAATTGTAGAATGATTTATTTTATAACTTTTTAAAATTTTTCTTATATCATTTTTTAAATTAGTAGTATCTTCAATATTTATTTTATTTTCTAATTTAATGTGACAAGTCATAATATGTTCACTTGAATCCATTGTCCAAATATGAACATCATGTATATTAGAAATTCAGTTTATTTTTACAATACTTTCTTCTATTTCTTTCATATTCAATTGTGGAGGAGCTTCTTGCATAAGAATTTTAACTACTTTTTTCAGATTTTTTATAACATTCCATAAAATAAAAATTGTAAAAAATATTGCTAAAATAGGATCAAGTATAGGAACAGCAATAAAAAAATTTATTACTGAAACTATCAAAATTCAAACCCATCACAAAACATCTTCTATTAAATGCCAAGAAATAGTTTTTTCATTTAAAGAATTTCACTTCATAACTTTATAAGCAGCATATCAATTTACTGCTACTCATAATAATGCTAGAAAAAACATTCAAACATAATCACTAGTTTCTGGATTTATAAGTCTAGGAATAGCTTCTGATAAAACATAAATACTTCAAAAAATAAGTATTACAGAATTTATCATAGCAGCAAGCAAAGAAAATCTTTTATATCAATAAGTATATTTTTTTGTTCTTCATTTTTCAGACACATTTTCCAATTTCCAAGCAAGTCATAAAGACAAAGTATCTCATAAATCGTGAATAGCATCAGCCATAATTGCTACACTATTTGTCAAAAATCATCAAATAAACTCAATTATAGTAAAACCTAAATTAAGAAAAAATGCTAATTTTATATTAGAGCCAGTATGGTGATTATGTCCACAAGAACTATGAATATTATTTTTACTTTCATTGTGATTATGTTTGTGTTTTTCCATTTTTATTTTATTATTTTTTCTCAAGAACTAATCCAATCTTTTATTCATCATTTCAAATTAATAACATTTGTAAATCATAATTTTTTCATCAATATCAATGCTTTTCCACTTCTATTTCAGCTTCTACAATAAATTAAATATTTTTTATTTTTATCTAAAGAATTTAATTTTTCTTTCAAATCAGGAGCATAAAAATCTATTTGTTTAGCTCAAGCTATAATTCAATTATCTATTTCTGGACTAGTTCTCAAATCAATTAAAATTCAATCTTTTTTAGCTAATTCTTGTTTAAATTCAGAAATTCACACTGAAATTAAATTAATTTTTTTTTCAGTATTTTTTTCTATTACTACATTATTATTTATAGTTTTAATATTTTCAGCAATATTGTCTGAACAAGAAGACAGAGCAATTGCTAAAAATAAAATAATTGATATTTTTTTAAGATTCATTTTTTTTATTTTATTATTATTTACCTCCCCTGAAATTAAAAATTTCTTTCCTCTCCTTACTAAGGAGGGGACTAAGGGGTGGTTACTTATTTACTTACTTATTTATTTTTGAAAAAAGTTTTTACTTATTTATTTACTTACTTATTTTTTTCTCTTTTTGTAGCCTCTTTCTCCCCTGAAAGGGGAGAAAGAATTCAAGAGAGAGGGAATTTATGTATTTGATTTCACGATTTTTATAAGTGTATGATATGAATAATTAATAATTTTTCTTTCAAAATAAGGAGGAGATGTTTTTTTAACTAAACTTTTATTTTTTATAAAATATTTTTCTCAAATATTTTTAGCTAAAACATTATAATTTTTTACTATTTTAAATACTTTTTTTTCAAAATTATTATTTGCTGAAAGTATTAAATAATCTATTTCTAATCATATACAACAAGAATCAAAACATTTTCATTCACCTTTTATATTATTATTTGCATTACAACAATTTATACTTTTTCAAATATTTTTTTCTATATAATTATTTTTCAAAGCAAAAGTCATCATAGAATTGTGAAAAAATCCTATAAATGAGAATATAAAAAATGTTAGTAGAGAAAATATTTTTTTCATTTTATTTTTTTTATAAAATATAATTTTTTTCTATTTTTGCAATTATAAAAATTAACCTTAAATAAAGCTAAAAAAAACTACTAATTTCTTAGTAATTTTCTTATTTCTTGTAGCCTCTTTCTCCCTACCAGGGAGAGAGAATTCAAGAGAGAGGGATTTTTTTAATAATTCTAATGTTCACTTGGAGGATGTGGAGCAACATTTTTATCTCAATCATGCATCATTTTCACATGCATTTCTCATTCTTTAGTTGTTTCATCATTAGTTTTTATAGTATTTCCATCTGCATCCATCATAGTTCCATCAGGCATTTTATGAGCACCTTTTGGCATTTTTTGTGAATCACTAGAATCATCTTCTATCATAGAAGAATCATCTCACATATCCATATCCATTTTATCTCAATTTCCTGAATTATCAGACATTTTTAAATGGTCTTCAATAGTCATATTCATTCTAGCAGCAGCTTCTTTTTGCTCTTTAAATTCAGAAACACTCATTCAATACTTTTCAGCTTGTTGAGCCTCTGTTAAAGGTGCTTGAGAATCTGAACAAGATGCTAAACCCATAGTTGCTACTAAAAGTAGACTT
>JAMONT010000028.1 GCA_027066455.1 Candidatus Altimarinota bacterium | reverse complement strand
TTATTGAATAGCTAATTTTGAAAATGATAGAGAATTTACTACTTCTGAATTAAATTTTTGAAAAATTCAAAAAAATCCAATGTATTGTTGATATTCAAGGTGATATTTTGAAAAAATAATTTTAGAAAATTTATGAAATTATATGCTTTTATTTTGAAAATTTGCTAATGATATGATGCTTTTTACAATGAGTGAATTTAAATATTTTTCTTTACCAGTAGAATTTACAACAGGTTCATCAATAATGCCACAAAAAAGAAATTATGATTTATTTGAAATTATTAGATGAAATACTAAAAAATATTTTTCACTTTCAGATGAAATAAGAAATATAATTTTATCTTTATGAAGTGGTTACCATAGAGATTTACAACTTACAAAAAAACCTTTTATTGAAGGAATTCACTTATTTAAAGATACAACAATTTTATTAACTGAAATAATAAAAAATCTTGAAATAAATAAAGAAAATCTAGAAAAAGCAATGACTCCAGATTTATATGTAACTGAAAAAGTTTATGATAAAGTAAATGCTTGAGAAAGTTTTAGAAATGCTTATTTGAAAGTGAAGGAAGAATGGTTTAAAAAAGAATAAAAAAAACTTAGAAAAAAAAACGAATTTTCTATTGCAATTTTTATTTATATTATTTTACATAAATAGAAATATCTATTTTTTAGATATTTCTATTTATTTATACAATTTATCATACAACTCCTATTTTATTTAATTTCTAATAAAGCTTCAATATCTAATTCATCTTCACTTGCATCATCTTCCAATTTTTCTTCAATTATTTCTTTTAAAGCAATTAATTGAGCAAGAATTTTTTCTTTTTTATCTTCTGAAATTCTTGTATTTTTTTCAAATTTTTCTATCATTTTTTCAATTCTTGGTAATATCTTTTCCAAAGATTTTTCAGGAAGTTTAGCTATTTTTGCTCATAATCTTTTCAGAAAAGCTTCTTTATGTTTTATTACTAAATCACCTCTTTTACCTCTAAATTCAATTCTTTTTTTCAAATTTTCAGCTCTTAACTTTGAATTTTTATCAAAAACTTCTTTTCTTTTTTTGAACATTTCCAAAGCTTTTTCTTTTGATTCTAAATTTGATCATTCTAAACTTTTTTCAATTGATTCAAAATGACTTTTTCTTAATTCTTCAATTTTTTCTTTTAATTCTTTTCTTGATTCAAAATCTCATTTTTTTTCTTTAAAACTTTCTTTTAATTTTTTCATTTCATTTTTAAAAGCTTCTTTTTTTTCTTTTAAATCTTTTTTAACATCTTCATCTAAACCAGAAAAAGCTTCTTTTAATTTTCATTTATGAGTAGCTTTGAAATCTGAATATTCTTTTTTCATTTTAACTCTATTTGCTTTAATAAAATCTTTTTTTTCTTCTTTTATTCATTTTATTTGTGCTTTCATTTCAGCTCTATGTTCTTTTATTTCAGCTTTTGTTTTATTAGGATTTCATTCTTCCATTGCATTTGATGCTGAAAATCAAGTAGCAAGTAAAACACAAGTAGTTAAAATAATTTTATTTGTTTTCATAATAGTTTTGTAATTATATAAATAAAAATATGTTATTATTAAAATAACAAAATTATTATAACATTTAAAAGTAAGAATAAAGTAAGAATTTTTAACTTTTTTTTGTAGCCCCTTTCTCCACAGTAGGGGAGAGAGGATTCAGGAGAGAGGGGTTTTAAAACAAAATCTCAAAACTAGTTCAAACTCATAATTCACTTTTTATATTAATTTTCCAATTATTTACAAGAGCAATTTTTTGAACTAATGATAATCAAATTCCAAATCACTGTGAAGTTTTTGAATTATTTTCTCTATAAAATCTATCAAAAATTTTATTTAAATTTTCTTTTTTTATTCAAATTCAAGAATCAGAAATTATCAATTTATTTTTTTCTAAAATAATATTTATTTCTCAAGAATTTTTATTATATTTTATTGCATTAGAAAGTAAATTTGAAAAAAATATTTGAAAATGTTCTGAATTTACAAAAATTTTTAAATCACTTTTTTTTATAAAATTTATTTTAATTTTTTTATCAAAAATTTGTTTTTTATATTCTTGTAAAATTTTTTCTATTTCTTCTTTTAAGTTTAAATTTTCTTTTTTTAAATCCAAATTTATTCCAGAAAGTTCAGTTAATCAATTTATTAAACTATCAAAATTTTCTAATTCTAAAATAGCTTCACGAGTTAATTTCAAAGTTTCTTTTTCCTTAGAAATAGATTTTATTAAGCCCAAATTTGAATGAATTATTGAAAGTCTAGTTTTTAATTCATGACTAGAATTTTGTATAAAACTTTCCATATCAGCTAAATTTTCTTCAACAGGTTTTAGATTTTTTCATACAAATTTTTTTCCTAAAATATAAAAAATAATTGTTGATAAAAAAGTAATAAGAATAAAAAGAGAAAAATCTTTTAATAAATTATAAATATCATAATTATATTTTTTATAAAAAATAATTTTATTTCAAAGTATGTGATTGTTAAGTTTTTTTGTTAAAATAAAAGTAGAATGTTTAGAATAAAAGATTTTATTATTTATTTCAGAAAAAATTTCAAAATCAACATTTTCAACTATTTTTTTACTAATAACTTCATTATTTTCATCTAAAATAAAAAAACTAATTTTTTTTCATAATTTTTTATTAAGTTTTTCAAATCTTTTTTTATTAAATTCTCAAAACTCTTCTTCAAATAAACTTTCAGAAAATAAAGCCAAAATATCTTTTTGTTTTTCAATTCTCTTTTCTATATTATTTGTTTCCTTTAAAAATCTTTTTTTATCAATATTTTTTTCATTAAAATATTTAAAGCTAAAAAATATTAATTCCAAAAAAATTGCTAACAAAAAAACTAATATACTAAAAAATATAGTTAATTTAAATTTATTTTTTTCTAGTTCTTTATTTTTCATATTTTATTTAATTACATATCAAACTCACAAAACTGTTTCTATCAAATTTTTATCAAGTTTTTTTCTCAAATATCAAATATAAACTTCAACTGTTTTTGAAAACATAAAATCTCATTCAAATTCTCACCAAACTTTTTCATATAACTCTTTTCTAGAAATAACTTTTGTTTTATTTTGAGCCAAATAAGCAAATAATTTGAATTCCAAATTTGATAATTTTATTTGTTTATTATTTTTCAAAACTTCCACTTTTTCCAAATCTATAAAAAATTCTCAAACATTTATTTTACTTGCTTTATTTTTCAAATCTCTTCTAGTTAAACTGTTTATTCTTGCAATTAATTCATCATAATCAAAAGGTTTTACTAAATAATCATCAGCTCAAGATTCGAGTCACAAAACAATATCTTTTTTTGTTCATCTAGAAGTTAGCATAATTATTGGAATATTTTTTTCTTTTTCTCTGAGTTGTTTACAAATTTCAATTCAAGTCATTTCAGCTAAAGAAATATCCAAAATTATAGCATCATAATATTTTAAACAAGCTTTATGAAAACCATCTTTTCAGTTCAAAGAAGCATCCACAAAAATATTTTTTAAAGCAAAAAATCTAACAATATTTCTTGAAAGAATTTCATTATCTTCGATTAATAAAATTTTCATATTAATTTTTTTTAATATTTAATTGTAAAGTCTAAAGACATTATTTAACAAAATAGTAAAAGTAAGTATACTGTAAAATAACTTAACAGATTACTTAATAATTACTTTTACTATGAA
>JAMONT010000027.1 GCA_027066455.1 Candidatus Altimarinota bacterium | reverse complement strand
ACAATTAAGAAAAATTTATAAAAAAACATTGTTTATAGTATGTTTTGGTATATTTATTATTATAAATTTATTAAACAATGTCTTTGGACTTAACATTTAATTAAACAATTTATAACTTTATCATTAAATAATTTTCTAGCTTTCAAATCTTCCAATTCAATAACAGCATTTACACTCGAAACCTTTGCTCAAAGTCTTTCAATCAAATCAATTGCAGCTTTTACACTTCCACCTGTAGCCAATAAATCATCAACAATTGCAACTTTATCTCAAGGTCAAACTGAGCTTTTTTTTATTTCAAAAGTATTAGTTCAATATTCCAAATCATATGAAATTGATTCAGTTTCTCCAGGAAGTTTTCATTTTTTTCTAAGCATAACAAGAGGTAATCACATTTTGTAAGCCAAAGCACTTGCAAAAATAAAACCTCTAGCATCAAGTCCAACAATTTTTGTAGGACTTTGTAATCATAATTCCAAACTATTTATAACAACTTCAAAAGCTTTTGGATCAGCTAAAAGTGGTGAAATATCTTTGAAATTTATTCACACTTTAGGAAAATCTGGAGTATTTTCTATATAATCTTTTAAATTCATAATAATATTTTTAATATATAAAGTAATTTTTAAAAATTCTGAAAAATTATCTAATCCCTACAAAATAATGTTTTTTTTGCAGCCTCTTTCTCCCTGTAAGGGGAGAGAGAATTCAAGTGAGAGGGAAAAAAGATTTCCTTAAACAAAAAACTTTTTATCTTTTATTAAACCAAGAGCTACTTTACAACTATATTTTATATCTTCAGAAAAATCTGCTTTTATCATCCAATTCAAATATCAGCTATCAATTTGAGCCACTTCTTCAAAAGTTTTTCATCTATATTTTCAAATTCTCATAGTTTTTATTAAAATAAATTCTTTTGCACTCATTTCTTTCATTATTTCCAAAATTTCATCATCATTTTTTTCTAATTTATTTTTAATTATTTCAAATAAGTTATAAAAAACTTTTTCCAAAACTACAACATCTCAAAAAGCATCGTGAGCAGTTGTACATTCTTTTTTCCCTTCTTCATCAGTTATTTCATATAATTCAAAAAAATATCTTAAATATTGTAAATTTACATATTCAGGATTTTCTCATTTAGAATTTTGTAAAACAGATTCACTCCACAAAATTTTTGCAACTTTCAAAGTATCTATTTGTTCTTTAGGAATTTCAATATTAGATTTTTCTAAAACATCTTTATCAAAGTCCAAATTATGAGCAATAGAAATATTTTCAGTAAAAATTTTAGATAATTTTTCTCTAACATCATCTTCTAAAAATTTTCATTTCGATTTTTCTAAAAGTAATTTTTTATAAATTCAATGAACAGCCATAGAACCAACTTCTATTTTTGTTTCAGTATCAAAAAATAAATTTTCATCAGTTTTTATTCAATTTTCTAGCTTTCTATAAGCCAATTGTATCATACTTCCATTTGAAATAACTTTTCCTGCTTCATCTTTTAAAATACCAGTAGTTTCAGTATCAAAAAATACAATTGCTTTTTTTGTTTCTAACATTATTTTTTTATTATATATTAAGAAATTTTATTATAATAGATTTTCAAATAAAATCAAAAAATTTTGACTTTTTCTGTTTTTTTATTAGACTAATTGAGAATTTTAATTTATAAAAAAAATTATGGATTTAAAAAATAATATATGAGAATGAGAAAAAGTAGATACTTCATGAGAAAAAGAATTAACTAGTACTGAAATAGAAACAATAGAAAAAATAAATATTTTATTATCAAAGAACTCTCCTGCTAATAGTACAAAGAAAGCAATCGAAAGTTCTTTAACAGAAAGTGTTGAATATATATTTATACAATTATTAAGAGAATATCCTGATTTACTTAGTGACCCAAAAGTATTTAAAAACATTCTAGAAAAAATGTATTCAGATACATCAGAAAAAAGTATTAAGAAAATAATTTCAAAAACTTCTGAAATAAAATTAGAAGCTAAAAAAAATAAAATTGAAGATGAAATATGACAAATAATTGAACAACTAAGTGTTTCCAATAAAGAAGATACATTTTTAGATAAAATACAAAATCTTCTTTCTAAACCTAAAGAATTAGAACCTAGTGAAAATGATGAAAAATTAGAAAAACTAAAGAAAGAATTAGAAAAAATAGAGTTGGAAATTCAAACTACATCTAATATTAGAAGAACTACAAGAATAATAGAAGAACTAGAAAAATATGAAGAATCAGAAGATAAAGAATATAAAGTAGGAAATAAAAAATTCTTTTTAGAACAGTTTAAAAGAATTTTAAGTGATGAAGAAGAAAATCTAAATAAAATTGAAGAAATAATTAATTCACAAAATTATGACTTAAATATTCCAACTGTTGATATTGGTCTGGTGAATGATATTTATTTTAAAGTTGATGGAATGGATTATAGTTGAGAAAAAATTATGGATTATCTTAATATTGAAGATTTTTAGACTAAAAAATCAATGAATTTTTAAATTAAAATTTAAAAAAATAGTTTTTTAGTTAAAAAAGTAATAATAAGTAAAAATATTTAAATTCTAAAAGTTAAGGAAATCCTTAACTTTTTTTACTGTAAAAAAATATTTAGGTTATTTATTCCCAACACAAATACTATAAATTATTTTATTTTTTATTCAAAAATAAGTTATAAATTTTTTAATTTTTAATTTTTTTTCATCATTATTTTCTAAATTATTTTTTTTAAATTCTAAAATTAATTTTTTTTCAAAATACAAATTAGAAATTTTTTTATTTATTTTTTTAGTTTTTATAAGTAAAATTTCTTCAATATTATCAAGTGATAAATTTTCAAATTTTATAATACTTTCTTTTATAGTCCACAAAATATAAAAATTTTTCCAATTTTTTTTACCTAAAATTTTATATTCTTTATCTAAAAATTTATTTAATAAATTTTCATCTCTTTTTTTTATAATTTCAATATCAACTCAAATTTTTGATTTTTTTATTCAAACAAAAACCAAATTTTTTTTATGTGAAATAGAAGAATAATTTTTTCAATTTTTCTTTATTAAATATCTTGCAACCAAACTTTCATTATAAGTTCCAATTTTTTCTTTTTTTAATTTTTGGGTAAAACTTTCAGAAAAAAATTTTTTAGCTTTTTCTAAAATTTTTTTATTTATTTTTTTAATTATTAATTTCATAATTTTTTTTAAAAAATAATTTTCACACATCTATCTATTCAAGAATTATCTTTAAAAATTTCAAATTTTAAATCTTTTTTATTCAAAAAATTTCCACAAATTTCTTTTTGATCAAATCCAATTTCAATAAACAAAATAATATTTTTTATATTATAAATTGATTCTAATTCAAAAATTTGATAAATCAGTTTTTCATATAATTCAAAACCAGTTTTTTCTCATCAATAAAGTGCTAAATCAGGTTCAAATTCAATAATTTCTTTATCTATATTTCAAAAATCTCAATTTTTAATATATGGTAAATTTGCTGTAAAAATAATATTTTTTAAATTAATATTTCAATTATTTTCTAAATATTTTGTATTTAACATAAATTTTTCTAATAAATTTCAATTTATTTGTTTTATTTTTTTTTCTAAATTATATTTTAAAATATTTATTTTACTAACTTCCAAAGCTTTTTTACTCAAATCAATAACAAAACATTTTTTAATATCTTTATTATTTTTCAAAACTGAAATAGAGATACAACTAGAACCTGTTCACACATCAACCAAAATATCACATTTTTCATCTAAAACTTTTTCAACCATTATTTCAGTATCATTTCTTGGAATTAATGTTCTTTTATCTACAAAAAAATCAAGACTAAAAAATTCAGCTTTTTCTAAAATATATTCCAAAGGTTCTCCAGAAACAATTCTTGAAAAAAAAAGTTCTATTTTTTCTAAAAATTTTTCATCAATTTTTTCAGTTAAAAATAACTGATTTTTATTAAAACCAGTTATTTTTTGTAAAATTAAATCTATTTCTACTTGATTTAAACCTAATTTTTTTCAAAAATTATATATATCTTTTTTTAACATAATTTATTTATTAGACTTTCTTTTAAAAGGTGGTTATTTTATTTTTACTTCATATTCAAATCACATTTCTTTTAATTTTTCTTGAATTAATACAATATTTTCAGCAACATTTATTTTAGCTCAAGTAAATTTATTTTGAGGAATTATATAAAAAATATTTTCTTCTATTTTATAAGTTGAAGATTTTAATCAAATACTCAAAAAAGCTTTTTTTGGAACAGTTTTTATTTTACTTATAAGAATATCTATAGAAAAACTAGGATTATTATTATTTGAATTTATTTTTTTCTCTAAAATTTCTTTTTTTTCTAAATTATTATCTTCTTCTAAATTATCTCAAAAAATATCAAAAGCATCTTCTATTTCAATGTTTTCTTTTTCAACTTTTTTTTCTGTCTTTTTTTCTTTTTCTTCTTTTATTTTTGTAGCCCCTTTCTCCCCACAAGGGAGAGAGGATTCAGGAGAGAGGGCTGATTTTTCTACCAAAAGTTTAGAAATTCATATAAAAAATATTAAATTTTCATCTATAGAATTTTTAGTTTTTGAATAATATTCTTGCAGATTATCTAAAATTTTTATTAAATTAATATTTATTTTTCCTTTTAAAATAGATATTTCTAATTTATCTTTTGTAAAAAAAATTAAATCTTTAAAAAATAATTTTATATTTTTTCATTCATCAATTAAATTATTAAAATCATTAATTATTAAATTATCTTTTTTTAATAATTTTTCTAAAAATTCTTCTAGTTTTTCATCTCAGACAATTCACAAATTTTCTATAACATTTTCATATTTTATTTCAGAATTTATTATTAATTGTTCAAATAAAGAAATAGCTGTTCTTAGACCTCAAGCAGAATTTTTAACAATATAATTATATACTTTTTCTTCAACTTTTATTTTTTCTTCTCAAGCAATATATTCCAAATATTTTTTTATTCAAATGTTTGAAATATTTTTAAAATCAAATCTTTGGCATCTTGATAAAATAGTTTCTGGAACTTTATGAATTTCTGTTGTTGCTAAAATAAATTTCAAATGACTTGGTGGTTCTTCCAAAATTTTTAAAAGTGCATTAAAAGCTCCATTAGAAAGCATATGTACTTCATCAATTATATAAATTTTGTATTTTGCAACATTTGGAGAAAATTGTGCTTTTTCAATAATATCTCTAATATTATCAACTCAAGTATTACTTGCAGCATCTATTTCTATTATGTCAAGTAATTTTCATTCAGAAAAACTTTTACAAATATTACATTCTAAGCAAGGATTTCAGTTTTTAGGATTTTTACAATTTACTCATTTTGCAAAAATTCTAGCTGTAGAAGTTTTTCCTGTTCATCTTGGTCAGAAAAAAATATAACTTCAAACAGTTTTATTTTCTAAAATAGCTGTAGATAAGGTTTTTTTTATGAAATTTTGGTCAACTAAATTATCAAAATCTTTTGGTCTATATTTTGTGTATAAGGACATTTTTTTACTATAAAAGAATAATTTTTTGCATTATACATATTTTTTAAAATTACCAAAAAGTTTTTCTTTATTTTTTTTTGACTTTTAAAAAAAATAAGTAATATATCACTTGAGTTTTTAAATAAATAAAAGACTTTAAAAAAAAATAGATTAAGAAAAAAATAGTTATAAAATTGAAAAAAAAAATTAAAAAATTAAAATAAGAAAAAAATAAAAAAAAAAAATAAATTTTACAGATATTTTTATAAAAAATATCTATTTATCCCAAGTATAAGCTATTCAAGAAAGATAGTATTTTTATCTTCTTTAATTTTTTATAACTATTTTTGTTAAAAATTATAATATTTCTTTAATAAAAATAAAAATGTACCAAATAGTACTAATAGTATTATGAATGGCTTTAATAATAATAGGTCTATTCATATTTGATAAAATAAAAAATGCAAGAGCTTGAAAAGATGCTGAAGAAAAAATAAAACAAGCTGAAGAAAAAGCTCAAAAAATTCTTGAAGATTCTAGAAAAGAAGCTAACGAAATAGTTAAAAAATCTGAAAAGATAGAGGAAAGAATTTTAGAAAGGGAAGAAAAAATAGAAAAAAAATTGGAACATATAGAGGAAAAATCAGAAAAAATAATTGAAAGAGAAAATGAAATAATTGAAAAAAAAGAAAAATTAAAACAACAAGAAGTTGAGCTTGAATGAAAATTATCAGAAATTGCTAAACTTTCAGAAAAAGAAGCACGTGAATTATTTTTAAAAGAAATAAAAGAAAAATATTCTGACGATTGAATGTTAATTATTGAAAAACATAAAAAAATTATTGAAGATAAAAAACAAGAAGCAGCAAGAGAAATTATTTTGAAATCTATTCAACAATATGCTTGAGATGTGACTAATGAAGTTACAACAACTATGATTCAAATTCCTTCTGATGATATAAAATGAAAGCTTATTTGAAAAGAATGAAGAAATATTACAACTTTTGAAAAAATGGCTCAAGTTGCTCTTATTATAGATGATACTCCTGATACAGTTTTTATTTCAGGATTTGATTTATTTAGAAGATATATTGCAAAAAAATCTCTTGAAAAACTTATTGAAGATGGAAGAATTCAACCTGCTAGAATTGAAGAAATTGTAGAAAATACAACTGCAGAAGCTGAAATTTTGTTAAAAGAATTAGGTCAAAAAACTTTGGCAGATTTGAATATTACAACTATTGCTGATGAATTAATTCCTATAATTTGAAAATTGAGATTTAGGACAAGTTATGGACAAAATATTTTGAAACATTCTATAGAAACAGCTTTTATTGCAGAATCTATTGCTTGAGATTTATGACTTGATCCAAAAATAGCAAAAATTGGTGGTTTATTACATGATATTTGAAAAGCTCTTGATCATGATGTTGAGTGAACTCATCCTGAAATTGGTGGGAAACTTGCAAGAAAATATGGTCTTGATAAAAAAATAGTAGAAATGATAGAAGATCATCATGGGGAAAGTTCAAGTATTTCTGTTTATGCAGCAATAGCACAAATTGCTGATGCAATAAGTTCAGTTAGACCTTGAGCAAGAAGAGAAAATATAGAACAATATGTAAAAAGAGTTCAAGAAATGGAAGCATTAGTTACTTCTTTCCCTTGAGTTTCAAAGGCTTATGCAATTAGTTCAGGTAGAGAAATAAGAGTAATAGTTGATGCAAAAACTGTTTCTGATTTGGAAGCAGCTGAAATGGCAAAAGAAATAGCAGAAAATATTCAAGAAAATATGACTTATCCTTGAGAAGTAAAAGTAAGTTTAATGAGAGAAATGAGAGTTATTGAATATGCTAAATAGAATTTTAATATTAAAAAAAAATTTGATTGAAAAATTAACAACTGATAATAGTGATTTAGGTAAAAAATTACAAAGCTGAGTTGTTGGTTTATTGAAAAGTCAATTAAATATTGAAAAAACTGATAATTTTTTAAAAGATTTTTATAAAAAAATTGATTTTGAAGAAATTGATACAATAATAAATTGAAATAAAAATTTATAAATTAAAAAAATAAAAAAATGACACCACAAATAATACTTTATATAATTATAGCAATTTTAATTTCTGAATTTGCTTTAACAAAATTTATAGATTATCTTAATACTCTTAATTGGAGTAATAAACTTCCAGAGGAAGCAAAATGAATTTATGATGAAGAAAAATATCAAAAACAACAAGATTATGAAAAAGTTAATCATAAATTTAGCAATATGAGTTCTATATTTTTCTTTTTATTAATGTTTATTTTTCTTATTTGTTGAGGATTTTGATGGCTTGATAGTTTAGTTTCAAGTTGGACAAATAATTATATTATTACTGGATTATACTTTTTTTGAATTTTAGCTTTAGTTCAAACTATTTTATCTTTACCTTTTTCTTATTATCACACTTTTGTAATTGAAGAAAAATTTGGTTTTAATAAAATGACAAAAAAATTATTTTTTATAGATACTATAAAATCTCTTTTATTAACTTTTGTTATTGGTTGAGCAATTTTAGCTTTTATAATTTGGCTTTATACTCTTAATGAATCAAATTTTTGGATTTATGCTTGGATATTTATAACAGTTTTTTCAGTATTTATGATGATGTTTTATTCTAGTTTAATTGTTCCACTTTTTAATAAGCAAACTCCACTTGAAGATTGAAAATTAAAAACAGCAATTAATGATTTTGCAAAAAAAGTTGGTTTCAAAATAGATAATATTTTTGTTATAGATTGATCTAAAAGAAGTTCTAAAGCAAATGCTTATTTTTCAGGATTTTGACCTAAAAAAAGAATTGTTTTATATGATACTTTGATTGATGATTTAACTACCGAGGAATTAGTTTGAGTTTTAGCCCACGAAATAGGACATTATAAGAAAAAACATACTTTTGAAATGTTGGCTTTTTCTATTTTACAAACTTGATTTATGCTTTTTATTTTTGGTTTAGCTTTAAAGGTTCCAGAAATTTCAATGGCTTTATGAGCAAAAGAATCTAATTTTTGGGTTTGAGCTGTTGCTTTTGGAATTTTATTTACTCCTATTTCTATATTTCTTTGAATTTTTTGAAATATTTTATCAAGAAAAAATGAATATGAAGCTGATAGATTTGCTCGTGATAATTATGAAGCAAAATATTTGGTTTGAGCATTAAAAAAATTATCTAAAAATAATTTATCTAATTTAAAACCACATAAAATTTATGAATTTTTCCATTATTCTCATCCTACAGTTTTGAAAAGAATCAAAGAATTAGAGAAATAAAAAAAATAACTAATAGAATTTTTAAACTCTATTAGTTATTTTTTTTAAACATATTGTGTTTTTTTATGTGTCTTCTGAAAAAATTGATTTAAGTATTTCATCTAGTCCAATTTCTCATTGTTCAGATTCTGGTTCTGGTTCCATTTTTACAATATCTTTTACTTCTTCTCAATTTTCAAAAACTAAACCTAAAATTTCTCATATAGATAAATCATTATTATTAGTGCTGAAAAATCAGTTTATTATTTCTTCTATATTATAGTCTTTTCAAGTTTCAGTATCTGTGAAAATTCAATTTACAATTTCTTCTATATTATAATCTTTATTATTACCTTGATTAGAAGAAGTTAAATTTTTGCTGAATTTAACTCTTAAAGTATATTCTTTTAATGATAATTCATCAAAAAATACTATTTTAATTGTATGAATTTTATTCAAAATATCATCTGGAATTTTCTTTTCTATAAAATCAGTTAAACTATAATAAGTATTATCACTATCATTAACAAATCTTATTTCTTTAAAATTATATTTTTTTTCAACACTAATAATATAATTTATTTTTTGTTTTTGATGAAGTTCTTGTATAAAGGTATTAAATTTTTCTAATTTTTCTGTATCTTTTCAATATCTTTGAAAATATTTATCTATAAAATCATAGGTTAACATACTTCTTTTATCTAATCATTCTATTTTTTGATTATTAAAAATTTCTCAAACAGAATTATATATATTTCCTATTAAAGCTGTATTTTTTTTATCTTTTTCCTTAAGTAAATCCTGCTTTACTTTATTTGGATTGTAAATTCATTGTTCTTCTTTTAAAGCATCAACATTTATTGGATCTCATAAATAGGTATCAGTATCACAATTTGAAAAATTTTGTTTATTACATATAAGATAAAAATATTTTCCTGGAATTGCTTGTTGTTCAAAACAAGTACTTCTTATGTACTTAGGAAAATCTCTATTATATTGTTTTTGTCTAACTAAACAAATAGTTCTAGAGTTATACTCTGGTGATAATTCTATTTTGTTCTCTTTAACTATATTTAAAGATTCCATACTAAAAATAGAACCATACAAAAATGCTTGTGAGTTACTTATAATAAGGCTAAAACTAAATATTAAAATAATAAATAAATTTATTTTTTTTAATATATTAGTCTTTTTTTTCTTCAAATTTACCATAACTTTCTTTTTATTAAAATATTTACACAATAATATTAACACACTATTTTTTTTTTGTCTAAAAAAATAATTTGACTAATATTTTAAATATCTTATAAAATAGTTATTTTTACAGAATAAAAAACTTTTAGATATTTTCTAAAAGTTTTTTCTAATTTTTTTTAAGTTTAAAACTTAGTTTTAATAATTTAAACTCTAATTTTAATAATCTTTTCTCAATATTTCATACAT
>JAMONT010000026.1 GCA_027066455.1 Candidatus Altimarinota bacterium | reverse complement strand
CAGAAAAATGTACAAAGTAAAAATAGATGATGCTGAAAAAGCTGATGAAATTTTTAAAATTCTTATGTGACCAGATGTTCCTCCAAGAAGAAGATTTATTCAATCTAGAGCTAAAAATGTTCAAAATTTGGATTTTTAAAAAAAGCCTTTTATAAGGCTTTTTTTGGTGTCTCTTTAAACAATTGCAAATAAAATACAGGATATAAAAGAGAAATTATAAAAACTGTATAAAGTAAAAATCTCAAATTTTCTTGTCTCATATCTCAGGCAAAAAATAAAATTACAAGTAAAAAAATTCTTCAAGCATTCAAAAAAATTTCTCTAATAACAATATATTCTATTCTATGTTTTTCAAAATCTTTTCTTTCTCACATTGCATTGTCACTTATAACTTTGTAAGGAATTGAAATAAATGTTATTGATAAAAGTAAAATAGCTGAAAAAATTCAATAAATTGTATATAAAGGAAAAATTATTATTATAATAAGAGAAAAAGCATAAACTAAACTAAAAATAATTCAAATTTGTTTATAAAGTTTTTTTGAGAAAAATTTTCAAAGTAAATATGAACCAATTATACTTATAAGTGTAAAAAGTCATATAAGTAAACCAAGTTCTGATTCTGAATTATTAAATGAATATAAAATAAGTGGTAAAATCTTTTCTACAAATGGTGTACCTACCATAAAAGCTATCAAAAATTGTAAAATCAAAATATATAAAAATATTTTAGTTGAAATCAATAATTTAAAAGTTTCTCATAAATTATATTTCAATTTATTTTTAGGATAATTAATTTTTATATTTCCTATAAAAGCTGATAATAAAAAGGCTAAAAAAGATAAGAAAAAAATTATATTATAACCATAAGAAAAACTTGAAATAATAAAACCAGCAATTATAGGAGTTCAAAATTTCAAAATCATAACTAAAGATCTAAGTGTTCATTCAAAATTTCATCTATTTGCAACTTTTGTATTATCTATCTGATTAGTATGATGTATAACCCGATAAGCTCAAGCAAAAATTCACTGAAAAATTGCTATAAAATAAATATAATTTATAGATTCTTTTCCTAAAATAGCTAAAACTAAAAAAGTTAAAGCCTCTCATAAACAAGCAAAAAAATACAAAAATCTTCTATATTTATTTTTTATAATTCAACCTATTACAACAAAAAATATTGTCATAAAAAAAAGAAGAATTATGTTAAATAATGCAACTATTTTTAAATCTCAAGTTTCTTTCCAAATATAAATATTCAAAAAAATACTTGAAAGTAAAGCTCCAAGTATAAAAAACAAATGTCATAAAAGAATTTTTTTTGCATTAATATTTAATTTTTCCATTATTTTTTTTACTATAAGATTTAAAAAATTCTAAAGATTTTAATTTAATATTATTTTAGCTTCTTCAATAAAATAATTTGTTTTACAGTTTTTACAAAATAAAAAATATTTATAATAATAATTTTTATTTTTTGTATTTTTTATTTTTGGGATTTTTTTTTCAACACTTGTTCAACATTTTTTACATTTATCTCAAACTTTTTCAATTTTTTTATTTTTAACACCACCCCTGAAGTTTTCAACTTCTTTCCCCTCCTTACTAAGGAGAGGATTAAGGGGGGTTTTTTTTTGAGAATTTTTCAAAATTTCATTAGTTGCTAGTTCATCACATCTTTCATTTTCTTTATGTCAAGCATGACCTTTTACCCAAAAAAGTCTTACCTTATGTTTTTCAGTTAAGTTTAATAATTTTTCCCAAAGTTCAAAATTAACAGCTTTATCTTTTTTATTTCTCATCCAATTATTTGCTCTCCATTTTTTTGCCCATCATTTTTCAATTCAATTTACAACATAACTAGAATCAGTAAAAATTTCTACATCACAAACCTCTTTTAATTTTTCTAATCAAATTATAACTCAAGTTAATTCCATAGCATTATTTGTAGTATTTTTTTCAAAACCACTTAATTCTATTTGCTTATTTTGGTATTTAAGAATAACTCAATATCCTCAAGATCAAGGATTTGGTCTTGCTCATCAATCTGAATAAATTTGTATTTTTTTCATAATATTTTTATTAAATATTTTTTTATTAATTTTTCTATTACTTTTATTTTATTGCCCATACAATTTCTTGAACTATATTTTCACTTCAATCCCAACAATCAGATTGACATCTAATAGTATTAGATCAAGATACTGTATGATCATAAGAAACTACATGTCTTGCATTCCATCAATCCATATAATTACTACTTGCTTGTCAGCAATCATCTGCACTATTACTATTAGCAAATCAAATACTACCTAAATTATTATATTCAGCCATTCTATCAGTTTTTCAATAACTTACTCAATCTATAAACATTTCTACTTGATTATTTAATACTTTACAAGCAGTTGTATCCATTATATCATTAAAAGATACTCATTCTCATAAATCTATTTTAACTTGATAAGTATAAGTTGAACTATTTAATAAAGCTCAACTTGTATATCATTTTATACTTTTTAATAATTTAACTCATTTTTTATTAATTAATCAGTTCCAAGCTTTTATATTTTTTTCACTTCAAAATGTTTTTGAAACAGAATAAGGTTTTGCTAATTTTGAATTTGTAGTTGAAGCCCATAAAATATTATTAGAAATTGGAGTTGAATAACTTGAATATTTAGGTCATCAAAAATTTTTCCATAATAAAGTCCACCCTCCTCAATCAGTAGTCATATCACAATAAACTTCAAAACCTGTTCAATTCCCTTCTGGATCTATTTTATAAACTCAGTTTTCTCTTTTTCATTTTGCTTCATAAAGTCTTTTACAACTTGCACCTGGATTTACTACAGCCAAACTTGTTCAACTTCAAGTTAGTTTTGATTTATCTGAAAATCTTGCAATATATTCTGTTGTTCAAACATTAGATATATCTAAAAATCAAGCTGTTTTTATTGAAGCTATTTCTTGAATTGGGATATTGTCTGTATCTGTTAATATTCACAATTTTTTTCAATAAACTGTTGGAAACTTATCTATATAATCTGCATAACTTTTAGAAATATTAAATGCTGATTTATTTTGCAATTCTGTTCAGTCTTCCAAAAAAGCCATTAGTTGAAAATATTTTTTATCTTTTGTTAG
>JAMONT010000025.1 GCA_027066455.1 Candidatus Altimarinota bacterium | reverse complement strand
ATTCAAATTCAAAGACATAGATGACTTAGAATTGATAGACTTATTTCATTCATTTCTTTGTGGATTTATGAAAGAAATTTAAGATAAAAAAAGGTGCTTTTCAGCACACAATTTTTCCTATTAACCCTTAAAAGATAAAAAATTAATTAAAGAAATAAGAGATTTTATAAAAAATAAATAAAAAATGAACTCAAATTTTCTAAATGCTCAAAACTATATTTTATGAAAAACTGAAAAGAAAAAACTTTTGAGTAAATTTTTTGTGGAAAAATTTTTGAAGATTTTTTATTGAATTTTAGAAAAAATATCTAATAATTTTATATATATATGAATTATTCTTTTTATTATTGATTTTTCATTAATAATTTTTATTTTTTTTAGATTATTAAAAGCAAAAGATTCTTGATTAATAAATATATTAGTATTTTTAATTATTTTTTGATTATTCTTTGTATATAAATTTATAAAAAATTACTCCAAAATAAAATTAACAAAAATAAATATAAAAATAACAAATTTTTCAGATTTTTTCACTAAAAACAAATCTTCTAATACTTATTTAGAAATATTATATTACCTAATATTTTTATTTAATATTTTTATAATTTTTCCTATATTATTAGCTTTTCTTTTTGAATATTTAGCTTTTCCTAAATCAATAGCATTTATTTTAATGTTTTCTTTTCCTTTTCTAGGAGTACTTACCATTTATTCTTGAGTAAATTTATATTCCCTTTTACTATTCCCTTTTCTTTCAATAATAATGTTTTTCATAGGTATTTATTCCCTAATTTATACCTTCATTTTCAAATGAATAAATTCATATATTTTTCTAAAATACAAACCTCAAACAAAATTTTTTGAAAAATTTAAAAAATTAGAAAAAAATTTAGCAACAAATGAATTTTATTTAGTTGAAGCAAAAAAATAAAGAAAGTTTAGTTTTTGTAAAAACTAAACTTTTTTAGTGAATTAAGCTATCATAATCTTGCTCTGCTCAGAAAATATATAAAATAATTACTTCTTTTTTATTTTCATTTACTTCATAAAAAATTCTATATTTTTTTCTCACTGTCATAACTCTTATTCATCATTTAAAAATTGGATACATAAGTGGAAAAATCTTTAATGCAAAAATATTTGCCATTATTTCATTATAAATTTTATTTGAATTTTCTAAACTAAAAGACATTCTAAAAATATATTCTTTTATATTTTTTAAATCTTGTCTTGCAGATATTTTAAAATTAATTTTATTCATTTTATATTGAAGGATTATAATTTAAAACATCATAATAAACTTCCTCAAAAGAAATAGTTTCTTCATTTTTTCTTTCTGCAATGACTTCCAAAACATCAGTTTCAGTAATTGTCCTATTTTTTACTAACATAATTTTTTAAAATTAAATTTTAAAATCTAAAATTATTATAATAATAAAAATTCCTTTTGCAAAAATTTTTTAAAGAAAATCAAGAAAACCAAAAATTTTATTGATTTTTTTTTATTTTTCCCTAAAATAATACAAAATTTTAAAATTTAAAAAAAATATTTATGAAATTTAATTTAGACAATCTTGTTGAAGAATTTGAAGAACTAAAAAAAAAATTATCTGATCCAGAAATTTTTAAAGACCAAAAAAAAGTTAGAGAAGTTTCAACTAGAAAAAAACAAATAACTGAAGCTGTAGAAATTTATAAAGAATATAAAAAATTAAATGATTCTTTAGCTGAAAATAAAGAAATGTTAAAGGCAGAAAAAGATTCTGAAATGATAGATTTACTTAAAATGGAAATACAAGAAGCTGATGAAAAAATTCCTGAACTTGAAGAAAAATTAACTCTTTCTCTTTTACCTCAAGACCCAAATGATGATAAAAATATTATGGTGGAAATAAGAGCAGCAGCAGGTTGAGATGAAGCAGCACTTTTTGCAGGAGAATTATCAAGAGCATATTTGACTTTTTCTCAGGAAGAATGATATAAAACAGAAATAATTGAACAAAGTATTCCAGATACAGGTTGAATAAAAGAAATGGTTTTTGAAGTGAAATGAGAAGGTGCTTATTCTAGATTTAAATATGAATCAGGAGTTCATAGAGTTCAAAGAATTCCAGAAACAGAAAGTAAATGAAGAGTTCATACTTCAGCAGTTACTGTTGCAATTATGCCAGAAGTTGATGAACTAGATTTTGAATTAAATATGGATGAAATAGAAATGAAATTTACAAGATCAGGATGACCTGGAGGACAACATGCAAACAAAGCAGATTCTGCTGTTCATTTAAAACATTTACCTACAGGAATAATTGTTCTTTGTAGTGATTGAAGATCTCAGCATAAAAATAGAGAAAAAGCTTTTAATATTATGAGATCAAAACTTCAAGTTTTAGAAGAAGAAAAAAGAGCAAAAGAACTTTGAGAAGCAAGAGCAACTCAAGTTGGTAGTTGAGATAGATCTGAAAAAATTAGAACTTATAATTTTCCTCAAGATAGAGTTACTGACCACAGAATTGGGCAAAATTTTTCAAATTTACCTTGAATTATGATGTGAAAATTTGGACCAATTATTGAAGCTTGTGCTTTATATGATGAACAACAAAAATTGGAATCTGCTGGGAAGTAAAAATTTAACCCTCTCTTTTTATTATTCCCTCTCACCTGCACTTAACAGTATGACCCACAAGGGGCCGAAATCCTTTTTACCTATTAATGAGAAAGGGGCTACATAATAAAGTATAATTTTTTAAAATAAACAAAAAAAAATGCCAAAATTACAAAAAATTTTAGAAGAAAATTTTAAGCTAAAAAATTTTAGAGAAGGACAAAAAGAAGTAGTTGAAAGTGTTGTTAATTGAACTGATACTCTTGTCTTTATGCCAACTTGAGGTTGAAAATCTCTTACTTATCAATTACCAGCAATTGCTAGAAATTGAGTAGCAATAATTATTTCTCCTCTTATTTCTTTGATGAAAGACCAAGTAGATAAGCTAAATTCTCTTTGAATAAAGGCAAAACTTATAAATTCTACTATAAGTTATGCAGAACAACAAGAGGTTTTAAATGAATTGAGTAGTTATACCCTCTCACCTGAATCCTCTCTCCCCGATGTGGAGAAAGGGGCTACAAATAATAGAATAAAATTTTTGTATATTGCTCCTGAAAGACTTAATTCAGGTTCTTTTTTAAGAGTTATCCAGAATGTAGAAATTTCTTTAGTTGCTATAGATGAAGCTCATTGTATAAGCCAATGGTGACATGATTTTAGACCTAGTTATATGAGAATAAAAAGTTTTTTAGATAGTTTGAAAAACTCACCAGAAAGTTTTCCTATTGTAGCACTTACTGCAACAGCAACAAAAAAAGTTAGAGCAGATATAGTTGAAAGACTTTGACTTAATGATTACAAGGAATTTACAAAAGGTTTTGATAGAAAAAATATTATAATCATTGTTCGCGAAATAAGTAAAAAAGATGAAAAACTTGGAAAGGTTTTAGAAATTTTAGAAAAAACTCCTTGAAGTTGAATTATTTATTGTTCTAGTAGAAAAGCTGTAAATGAAGTTTATGAAGCTTTAGAATTTGAAGGAATTGCTGTTTGAAAGTATACTTGAGCTATGACTCCAGCTTTGAGAGAAGAAGAACAAAATAAATTTATGAACTCTAAGCATAAAGTTGTAGTTGCTACAAATGCCTTTTGAATGGGAATAGATAAGGCTGATATTAGATTTGTAATTCATTATAATTTACCTTGAAGTATAGAAAATTATTATCAAGAAGTTGGTAGAGCTGGAAGAGATTGAAAAACTAGTTATTGAATTGTTTTAGCTAGTTATCAAGACACAAAAATTCAAGAATTTTTTATAGAAAATATTTATCCTCCAAAATATGATGTTTTGGAATTTTATGATTATTTATATAAAGGTTTCAAAACTGGAGAATGACAAGGTTTTGAAATAACAAAAACTCAAAAGCAAATGGCCAAAGAAGCTGGATTAAAAAATGATATGATGGTATCTAGTATTTTAAAAATTTTTGAAAAATACTGAATAATAAAAAAATGAATTTCTGGTGATGTAGATGATTTTAGAGGTAGATGACTTACTTTAACTCAAGAAAAAAGAAATCATTCTAATATTTTGGTAGATTGGTCACATCAAGAAAAATTGGAAGAAGAATCTTATTATAAATTAGAACAAATAAAAAAATTATTATTTTATCCTAGTTGTAGAAAAAGATTTATTTTGGAATATTTTTCTGATGAAGAAGATTTAGAAAATTTATGAGATAATTGTAAAACTTGTGATTTTTGTATTGATAAGAAAAAATTTGAAAGTTGAGTTGTTGAAAATATTGTTCCTATTTCAGTTTTTGAAATAATTTTGGAAGTTGTAAATAAATTTGATAGTAAATTTTGAGTTTGAACTATTGTAAAATTTTTATGGTGAAGTGGTGACAAAAAAATTCTTGAATGGCAAATGGATAAAAAGAAAAATTTTTGAGTTTTTGAAAATTATACTTCTCCTATGATTCAGGCTTTTATAGAAGCACTTATCTCAGTTTGATTTTTGGAAAAATCTATTTGACAATATCCAATGTTAAAATTGACAAATTATTGAAGAATTGCATTAAATAGAGAAGATTATTTAAAAGAAGAAAATACAGCTATGCAACATTTTTTGAAAATAAAGCTTTGAAATAAAACTTTTTCAAGAAAAAGAAAAGCTCCTAAAAAAATTTCAGGTGAAACTTATTTAGAAACTTTAAAATTATTTAATTCTTGAAAAAATATAGATGAAATAACTAGTTCAAGAGATTTAAAAAAGCAAACTATAGAAAATCATATTATAAAATTATATGAAACAGAAAGAATTTCTTTAGCTGAAATTTTAAAATTAGTAGAATTTTCTAATTTAAAAGAAATAAAAAAAATAATGAATGATTTTTTTTCTTGAGAAAATCCTCCTTTAAAGGAAATAAGGGATAAAGTAGAAGAATATTCAAAAATAAAAGTTGAACGGATTGAAATAAATATTTCTAAAGTTATGATTAAAAAAGGAGACTTGTAGAGAAAAATTTGGAAGAAAAAATAAAGGGAGAAGATAAAAAAATTATTTCAATTCCAACTCAACTTCAGCCTCTTCAGATTCAAAAATTAATTTTGGATTTATACAATTTGTAGTTGTGTTTTCTTTAAATTCTTTTTTTCATCAAATATTTTTTATGATTAATTCTGTTTTTTCTCCAGAATCACATAAAATATTTTTCAAAATCACATTAGATTTTTTTTCAGTTTTTCTACTTGAAAAATAATAAATTTTTATATCATTAGTTCTTTCTCAATTTAAAGAAGATTTTACAAAAACTTCATCATTTTTTAAAAAATTAAATTCTTTTGTTTCATTTGCTCTAATTATATCTTTTTTTAATAATTTTCAATCTAAATAAATATTATACAATAAAATTCAAGTTGAAGTTCAGCTAGGAATATGAATTTTTCAAGTTCAAGAATTAAAATCTATAGTACTTAATTCTTGTTTTTTATCTCAAAAATAATAATTTTCATAAAAATAAAATCAACTTTTATCTTTTTTTAAAATCATTTTATAATCAAACAAATCATTATTTTTTATTTTTGAATCCAAATTTTTTAAAGTAAATTTAAAATTTTCTAAAGAATTATTCAAACTAAGCGTATTTAAAAATCATCAAAATGAAGAAAATGAAGACACTGAAATAATTGTAATTATTGCAATTACAACTAATAATTCAACCAAAGTAAATCACTTTAATTGTTGCCCCTTGCCCTTAGACTTAAGGGAAAGGATTCAGGATAGGGATAATTTTTTGTATTTCATATTTTTTTTATATAATTTCTAAATCTTTTAATTTTTGTAAAGCCAATTCCCCATCAATAAAAAAAGGAGAAGTTGATATTGTTACCAAACTAGCTTTATCAAAAATTTTTTTAATAACTTTTTTCTTTAATTCAAAATCTATAAAATCTAATTCTTCACAAAAAAAATCTAAATCTAAATTCAAAATTATTCCCTTCTCCTCTCAAAGGAGAGGGGCTAGGGGTGAGGTTAAAAATTCTTCCAAAGCAAAACTACTTCTCAATTGAATAGTTTTTTTTATAATTCCCTCTTTTTCTGCTGGAATAATATAATTTCCTACATTTATTTTTGAAAAATTTACATATTCAAAAACTTTTTTATTATCTAAACTATCAGGTTTTAATAAATATTCCCCTGGATCTCTATAATCTGCATGTTCATCAATATGATACAAAATATTATTATCTCATAAAAATCAATTATTTCTTTCTTTTAACCAAAAATAAAGTGCATGATTATGATTATCAAAAACATATATTTTTTTTACACCTCCTCTGAAGTTTTCAACTTCTTTCCCCTCCTTAGTAAGGAGAGGATTAAGGGGTGGTTTTTCTATCTCATAAAAATTTTCTAAACCATAATTTGTAGATAATTTTCAATCAAAATCATAATCTTCAAAAGCTATTTTATCTTCATATTTTTTTCTCCCTTTTCCAAAGAGAGTACCTGAAAGGGGAGGGATTTCTATTTTTACTTCATCTAAACTATTTATTTTTTTTAAAGCTGGAACAAAAATTTTTTTATTTTTCCTTTTATTAAAAGAAAAAGCATTATTTCAAATATTTTTTTCTATAAAAAATCACTTATACATATTTTTTAAAAAATTAGATTAAACCTTCATTTTGAGCCCAAGGTAAAAAGTTCAATATTAAGTATGAAATAACTAAAACAACTAATCATAAAATTACATAAACAATAATTCATTTTGCTTTTTTCATTTTTTCTTCATCTCAATTTGAAAATAAAATTATAAATCAAGCCCAAATTATAAATAAAATAGTTAATATAGCAACAAAACCATTTATCCAATTTATTGTCTTTATAATAAGTAAACCATTTGAATCAAAACTAGGCATATTTAAACAAGTATTAAGTACATTTTCTTGTCAGGTTTTTGTTCAAATTTCTTGATTTGCATTTGTTGAACATTTAACTCTACCATAAGTATTAGTAACTAAAATTTCTGTTATTTTTAGCATAAAAAATCATATAATTGCTTGAACTATACTTAGTTTTCATTTTTTAATTCTCTCTTCATCTCAATTAGCTGTAACCAAAGTAAAAAATGAGAAAATAGCAATCATAATAAATAAAAATGCTGCCATAAATCTGATAAGCTCAATAAATGGATAAATAACCACATCTGAAAGCTGAGTAGCTAATGTATTATCAATACTTTTATCAAAAGTAACATAAACAAAAGTTGTAGCTATTTGCATAAGCATAATTCAAACACTTACCCAAATAATTCATTTTTTGAATTTAGAAACTTCTTCTTCTGTATTTGATGAAAAAAATAACATCAAAACAAGTATTATTAAATATACTGAAGCTATAGCATAAAATATATTTTTCAAAGTTTTTGATAAATTATAAAACAAAGCAATAACTCATTCTTCTCAAGAAAGTCAAGCTGTTTTATCTCTAGCACCATCATACATTTCAGAAAAATATTCATTTGCTCCTAAAACTTTATCATTTCATCTATCTAAAGTGTCTATATTTATTTCTTGCTCTGATTTTGTATAATCCTCTTTATCGGCAAAACTATCATTTATTCCTCAAAAAAAAGAGATAAATATTACAAACATTAAGATTATTTTTTTTAGCATAATTTTTTTTTATATATAAATTTTTTATTATTTTACACTATTTTTTTTTAAATTACAACTTTTTTAAATTTTCTCTAAAAAACTTCCTTCTCTCAAATCAATTATTTTGTATCATAATTCCAAAATTTCATCTCTATTTTTATCAGCTTCTTCCCAATTTTTTTCTTTTTTATTTTTATTTCTTTTTTCAAAAAGTTCCAAAATTTTTTCAGGAATTTTATCATTTTTTTCTTCTAAAATTTCAAAATTCATTATTCAAAAAATTTCATCAAAAGTTTTTAAAACATCTATAATTGCCAAAATTTCTTGTTTAGAAAAATCATTTCATTTTATTCAAGAATTTATAAATTTTATAAATTCAAAAAATCCTGCCAAAGCTTCTACAAAATTAAAATCTTCTTCTAAAATTTCTATATAATCTCAAACTACCACATTCAAATATTCTCTCATATCTCTTGAAATAGGCACTTTTGAGTTACTTATAAAATCTCACTTTTCTTTTTCTGTAGCTTCTCCTTCTCCTCCCAAAGGAGAGGGTTGGGGTGAGGTTTTTTCTAAATATCTTTTCATACTTTTAAAAGTATTATCAATATTTTCTATTGTATTAAAATTTGCTTCTAATTTATCAAAATTAAATTCAATAGAATCTTTATATTTTCCATTTATAAAACCAATTCTTAAAGCTCTGTATAAAATATTTTTTGGGGTTTTTTCAAATTTTTCTTCTAAGTCTTTTAAAGTATAAAAATTACCTAAACTTTTAGACATTTTTTTTCATTCAACCATTAAATGCCCAGAATGTAACCAATATTTAGAAAATTCTTTTCTAGTACAAGCCTCACTTTGAGCAATTTCATTTTGATGATGAGGAAAAATCAAATCAATTCATCACATATGAATATCAATTTGCCTTCAATGATGTTTTATATTACAAGCTGAACATTCTATATGCCAACCCGGCCTTCATTTTATAATCACTTTTTTTGTAGCCCCTTTCTCCCTATCAGGGAGAGAGGATTCAGGTGAGAGGGCTATAGTTATCTCAAACTCTTCTTCCCAAAAATTTTCTCCATCTTCACTTTTATAAGCTTTCCATAAAACAAAATCTCAAAAATTATCTTTTTCATATTCATCATTATCTATTCTAGCTCAAACTTTCAAATTTTTTAAGTCTAAATTAGCAAAAGCTCAATATTTTTTAAAAGCTGAAACTTTGTAATAAATACTATTATCTGGTGCTAAATAAGCAAAACCTCTTTTTAGTAAAGTATTTATCATTCTTGTAATTTCAGGAATTAGAGTTGTTACAGGAATTATTTTGTCTGCTTTTATAATATTTAATTTTTCTAAATCTTCTAAAAAACTTTTAGTATATTTTTTTGTAAAATTTCCTAAACTTTCTTTTGCTTCTATACTATTTTTAATAGTTTTATCATCAACATCAGTAATATTCATCAAAGTTTCTACTTTGTATCCTAAAAATCTAAGAGTTTTTACAACTAAATCTTCAAAAACAAAAGCTCTCAAATTACCAATATGGGCATAATTATAAACTGTAGGACCACAATAATAAACCTTTACTTTATCAGATTTTAAAGGTTTAAAATTTTCTAAACTTCTTGATTTTGTATTAAATAATTTCATATTTTTTTTGTTAATTTTAATTTTCTATATTTTTTAATAAATTTTTTTTGTTATAAATTTGTCATTTATATCTTTCAGACACTTTTGCTCAATTAGCATAATTAATAGCTTCTCAATCAACTTTTGCATTTGGTCATTTTTTACATAATCACATACAATGAGATTTTTCTAGTTTAATACTTTTCAAATCATACATTTTTATATCTTTTTGAACTCTATCAAAAACATAATTAGCAAATTTTTCTTTGCACGTTTTTCAAAAACAAACTTCTATTTTCATATTTTTTTTTAATTATTAAATTTTTGTTCATAAGGTTTCAGTTATTTTGTCTCAATTTACATCAAAAGAAAATTGATATTTTCAAAATTGATTTATTAATTTTGAAACAAAATCTTTAGTTTTCATATACTGTGTTGTATATTTTTTTTCTTCTTGTGTTGTAAAAGAAAAAATATTCATTTTTTTATCAAAAAGTTAAAAAATTAGATTTTGTTCAATTAACTTTATTTATTGTTTCTACAACATTTTTATCTGTAACTATTTCAAAAAATTCTTTTTCATCTTTATCTAAAAATTTTTCCCTTTCAAAATACAAATTTAATGCACTATTAATAATTTTAGATTTATTTTTATAACTATTCAATTTTTCAGCAAAATTATTTTGAATAGTAAATGTTGTTTTTTGTGTTCATTTTAGAATTATTTCTGACATAATTTTTTTTTAATTATTAAATTTTTTCTTTATTTTAGTTTAAAATTAAAAAATTGCAATATTTTTTGCAAACTAAAAAAATATATGATAAAATATAGAAAATAAATATTAAAATATTAAATACTAATAATAATTATTTAAAACAAAAATTATGGAAATACTTGAAATTCTTGATGAAATTTTTGAAAAAGCTTCAAGTGAAAATTTGCCAGATATACATTTAAATACTGCACATTACCCTATTTTAAGAAATAAAAATGGGGAAATTATTCATTTGAAAATTCTTGAAAATTTTAGAGAAGATATAAAATTATTTCCTTTACAGAAAATTGATTTAGAAGCAGTTATTAAAAAAATTGTTTGAAAAAATTGATTTGAAAAATTAGAAAAAAATATGGAACTAGATAGTTCTTACAAATCCATAACCTGAGACACTTATAGAGTAAATTGTTATTATGATGTAAATTGATATAATATTGCCTTTAGAATAATTCCAAAAAAAATTCCAACTTTAGAAAGTCTTTGACTCTGAGATAAAATAAAAGAATTATGTTCAAAAGAAAAATGACTTATTTTGATAACTGGTCCAACAGGTTCTTGAAAATCAACAAATATGGCAGCAATGATAGATTTTATAAATAAAAATATGAAAAAACATATCATAACAATTGAAGATCCTGTAGAATTTGTTTTTAAATCTGAAAAATGCTTAATTAATCAAAGAGAAATTTGAAATCATACTTTTGGCTTTGCTCAGGCAATGAAATCTGTTTTAAGAGAAGATCCTGATATAATTATGGTTTGAGAAATGAGAGACCCAGAAACTATAAAAGCAGCTTTGACTTTAGCTGAAACTGGACATTTGGTTTTATCAACTTTACATACAAATGATTCTGTGCAAACAATTGATAGAATAGTAGATATTTTTCCTAGTTCAAGTCAAAAACAAATCAGACTTCAACTTGCAATGAGTTTGGTTTGAATAATTTCCCAAAGACTTCTTCCAAAAGCTGATAAAACTGGAAGAATAGCTGCAAGAGAAATTCTTATAAATAATGATGCTACAAGAAATCTGATAATTACAGGAAAAACTCATCAATTATATTCTGTTTTAGAAGTTTGACAAAAACAATGAATGATTTTAATGGACAGATATTTACAGGCTTTATATGAAAAATGAATTATAGAAAAAAGAGTTATGTTAAATTTTGCAAGAGATAGAGAAAGTTTGGAAATGTTGTAAAATAATCCCTCCCCATTTTTTTCAAAAATGGTACTCCCTTTGTAAAGGGAGAAAAAAAGGAATTAAAAAATTTGATATTAAAAAATATAAAACCTATATTTTCTCCCTTTTTCAAAGGGAGTACCCTGAAAGGGGGAGGGATTCTATAAAAATAATTAACACACAAAAAAAATGCTTGATATAAAATTTTTAGAAAATTCTAGTTATTTTGAAGAAAAAATTCTTTTAGAAAAAGAGTTGCTTTTTGATGAATGAGAAATAAATAATAATTTTTATATTATAAAAGAATGAGAATTATTAATTGAAAAATATACTACAAAAGAAAAAAAAGCAACAAAAATTTTGGCTTCCCTTTCTGCTTGAGAATTTTTATGAGAAGCTTCATTTACTAATTCTGAACCAAAACAAGTTTTAGTTAAAGCAAATAAAAATTCTAAATTACTTATTTTAAAATCTGAAAATTTGGAAAATTTTTTGGTAAAATTTCCAGTTGAGTGAAAAAATTTTTTAATAAAAATTATTGCAAAAATAAGTGATAGAGTAAATATTTGAAACAAATATATAACTTCAATTTATGAAATAAATAAAACAATAAATAATTTGGAAAAAATAAATTATTTAGAAATTTTTAAAGTATTTGAAAAAATAAAGTTAATTTTAGATATAAATTTTATTATTTATTTAGAAAAAAATCCTGTTGTTGAAAATATTTTTGTTTATAAATATAATTCTCTAAAATATTTAAAAATACAAAATAAAATAATTGATATTAAAAATTTTGATACAAAAAAAGAATTTGAAATAGAAAAAAATATTAATATTTTAGAAGAAAAAATTAGTATTTGAGAGGAAAATTTATGAATTTTAATAATTTGAAAAAAAGAAACTTTTTCAGAAAATGATAAAAGATTATTTTTAGGAATTATTACAAGTATTTCTGGAATTATCAAACAAAAAGAAATTTTTGATGAAATGAGAAATATGGATTTTATGACTTGAGAATAAAAAAATACTATAGCAAGGGTCTTTAGCCCCTTGTAGATATCTACAATAAAATTTTTAGTTTTTATTCTAACTAAATTACAGCTTATTTCACCTTTTTTTCTTCTTTTTCTTCTATAACTTTATCTCATTCACACCTAAAACTTTTAAATAAATATTCATAATCTCAGTAATTAGTTTTTCAAATATTTATTCAAATTGTCAAAATATATGCTTCTGTTTTATTACAAATTTTTCAAACTTGTAAAAATTTTTGTTTTGGAGTTTTACTGTTATATCTAGCTTCAAAGATATAAACTATAGATTTATCATTACTTGAAAAAACTACTTCTCTATTATCAATTCTTTTATAATTTACATATTTTTTATAAGCTCTAACTTGATTAGAAATAGAAAAAGAAATTGAGCTATCTTCTTTTTTTAATTTTTGTTTTATAATAATAAAATTATTTATAAAACCATTTTTCATTTCTTTGGCTTGCAAAGCCAAAACTACTTTTCCAACTCTTGGATCTGGAAGTTTATTTTTGTTTACTTTTGCCCAAGAACTAGGAACTTTTACAAAAAATCAATCTCATTTTATAGTTGTAACTTTTGATATGATTTTTTTTCAAGAAATAGTAATTTTATCATTTTTTTCCTCTTTTATTTCTTCACTTGATTTCCAAAAACAAGAAGTTAATATAAAAATCATACTAATTAAAATAATTATTTTTTTCATAAGTTTACTTAAAAAGATTTAAAATAATTTCTTTAGGAACAATAAATGCTAATAAAGAAAAAGTAGCTAAAATAGCTGTTATTCCCCATAAAATAATTTTAAAAAAATTATTCTTCAAATTATTTTTTATTAAAAAAGATAAAAAAATAGTTCCAGAAATAATAAATAAAAAATATATTTTAGGAATAATTATAGAAAAAAAACTTCCATAAAAAGAAACTCAAATAGAAAAATAACTAAGAAAAAATAAAAATGCAAAAAAAATAAATACTTTTCTAGCAGTTTTTTCTCTGAGTTCTAGCATAGCTTTATCATCAGTAAATGATAAAAGATTTTTTATACTTGATTTTTCCATTATAAAATATATATTATGGTAAATAATTTATAAATTTAATTATATACAAAAATGAGTTTAACACAAGAACAAATTAAAAAAATTGTTAGTAACTTGTCCAAAGTTTCTCTAAAAGATGAGAAAAAAGCCCTAAAAAATATGAATAAAATTTTGGGATATATGGACCTATTACAGGAAGTTGGTACAGAAAATGTTGAACCAACTATTTCTGTTATAAATAAAAAAAATATTTTGAGAAAAGATTTTGTAGAAAATAAAAATAATGCCTTAGAATTATTAAAATCTAGTGGACAAAAAATAATAAATAATAGTATAGCTATCCCAAATATTATGAAATAAAATATGAAAAAATATGATAGAAAAATTAAAACTTAGAAATTTTAGAAATTTTGAAAATTATGAAATTTGTTTTGAAAAAAATATAAATTTAATAATTTGAGAAAATTGAAAATGAAAAACAAATATTTTGGAAGCTATTAGTTTGCTTTCTAATAATCCTTTGCAAGAAATTTGATTTGAAAATTTAATTAAATCTGATAAAAATAATATGTTTATTTCTGGAAATTTTAAAAATAATTTAGTTTGAGTGAGTTTTGAAAAAGAAAATATAAATTATATTGATAATAATCCTGTAAGAAAAAATTCTTGAAAGAAAAAATTTTTAGTAAATTCCAAATCTATTTTAAGAAAAAATCTAAACAAATTTTCTAGCAAAACAATTATTTTTTCTCCTGTAACAATGAATTTATTTTATTTATCTCCAAATTTGAGAAGAAAATTTTTAGATAATATTATAGAAAATTCTTTTGATGATTATAAAATACATTATAAAAAATTTGAAAATATTTTGAAACAAAGAAATAAATTATTAAAAGCTATAAAAGAAAAGAAAGAAAAAATTGAAAGTTTGAATTTTTGGGATTGAGAGCTAATAAAATCTATAATAATTAT
>JAMONT010000024.1 GCA_027066455.1 Candidatus Altimarinota bacterium | reverse complement strand
TATATATCTAAAACTTATTATGAAAAAAGAAACTAAAAAAATTCTTATAGCTTGAGATTTACTTAATCCTTGAGAAAAAATAGAACTAGATTTAAAGATGGCAAATAGACACGGACTTATTTCTGGGGCTACTGGAACAGGAAAAACTGTAACTTTACAAGTTTTGGCTGAACAATTTTTAAATGCTTGAATTCCTGTTTTTGCTTCTGATGTTAAGTGAGATTTATCAGGAATTGTAGTTGCTTGAAAAAATAATAAACATATAGAAAAAAGAATAAAACATATATGAATAAAATCTTGGGAAGCAAAAGGTTTTCCAACTGTTTTTTGGGATTTGTATGGTAAAAGATGACATCAAATTAGAACTACAATTTCTGAAATGTGACCACTTTTATTTTCAAGAATCTTAGATTTATCTGATACTCAAGATGCACTTATTCATATTGCTTTTCAAATTGCTGATGATAATAATTGGCTTTTACTTGACCTTGATGATATTGAATCTATTTTATTTTATATGGATGAAAATTCTAAAGAATTAAGAAAAGAATATTGAAATATTAGATCTAGTTCAATTTGAACAATTAGGAGAAATATTTTGATTTTAAGACAAATGTGATGAGAAAAATTTTTTTGAGAAATTGCTTTAGATTTGAAACATATTATGAAAGTAGATTCAAGCTGAAAGGGAATTATGAATATTTTGGATTCAAGAGAATTAATGGCTGATACTAGATTATACTCAACTTTTTTATTATGGCTTTTATCTGAACTTTTCGAACAATTACCAGAAGTTTGAGATTTAGAAAAACCAAAATTAGTTTTTTTCTTTGATGAAGCTCATCTTTTATTTAGAGATGCACCAAAATTTTTGATTAATAAAATAGAACAAGTTGTGAGATTAATTAGAAGTAAATGAGTTTGAATTTATTTTGTAACTCAAAATCCGTGAGATATTCCTGAACTTATTAGATGACAATTAGCAAATAGAATAGGACATTCCTTAAGAGCTTTTACTGCAAAAGATAGAAAGAACATAAAAACAATTTCGCAAAATTTTAGAGAAAATCCTGAATTTGAAGTTTCTGAAGCTTTGACAAATATGCAAACTTGAGTTTGACTTGTTAGTTTTTTAGATAATTCAGGAATTCCTTCAATTGTTAAACAATGATTAATTAGACCACCTGAATCAATGATGTGAGAAATTGATGAAGAAACAAGACAACAAGTTATAAAAAATTCTCCTTTTTACTGAATCTATGAAAAAAGACTTGATAGAATTAGTGCTGATGAAATTTTGGAAAAAAAGGAAAAATCCCTCTCTCCTGAATCCTCTCTCCCTTTTGGGGAGAAAGGGGCTACAAAAGAAGAAAAAAAAGAAACTTCACTTTTAGAAGATTTATTTTTTTGAACTAAAAGAAAACAATGATTTATAGAAACAGTTTGAAGAGCTGTTATGAGAAAATCTGCAAACAGAGTTGCAACAAAAATAACAAGATGAATTTTGTGATGATTATTAAAATAAAAAAAAGTTGTTTAAAAAAAAAGAATAAATAATACTTAACATAATATAACTTATGTTAAGTATATGATTTTTAATTTTTATTACAAAATCTATCAAAAATATATTTAATTAAAAAATTAAAATGCAAAAAATTCTAAAAAAATATTACTCTGAAAATGAACCAATAATTTTGGCTTGTTCAGCTTGACCAGATTCTATGTATTTACTTCATAAAATTTTACAAACCACTTTTAAAAAAAATCTAGTGGTTTGTTATTTTAATCATAAAACAAGAATTGAAACAGAAGATGAAGAAAAATTTTTAGAAAATTTTTGTAAAAAAGAAAAAATTGCTTTTGAAACTGCCTATTGCAATTTTGAAAAAATAAAAAAACTTTATACAAGTAAATCTTTTGAAGAATTAGCAAGAGAAAAAAGATACCAATTTTTCCAAGCTATTTCTCAAATTTATAAAGCAAACAAAATAATTACAGCTCATCATTTAGATGATAAAATAGAAACTTTTTATTTTAATTTAGCAAGATGAACAAAATTAACTGGACTTATAAATATGAGAGAATTTTCAGGAAATATTTTAAGACCACTTTTAAATATAGAAAAAAAAGAAATTCTTGAGTTTTTGAAAAAAAATAATTTGAAATATTTTATTGATAGTTCTAATTTAGAAAATATTTATACTAGAAATTTTTTAAGAAATGAAATAATTCCAAAATTTGAAAAAGTTAATTCTAATTTTAAACAAAATATTTGTAATTTAATAGATTATTTTGAAGAATTTAAAAAACATATTGATTTTGAAATAGAAGAATTTTTGAAAGAACAAGGAATTTTGATATTTAATTCAGAAAAATATAAAATAAATACTTTAGAAATTCATTGATATTTTTATATAGAAGACTTTAATAAAAAATCAGATTTTTTAAAAAAAGAATTAATAAGATATATTTTTTTTAAGTCAAATAATAATTCTACTATTTGACTAACTGAAAGTAATATTAAAGAAATTATAAGATTTATAAACTGAAAAAATAACAAGACAAAAAAAGAAATAAAAAACCTAAAAATGAAAAAAGAAAATGAAATAATTATTTATTAATTTAAAAACAAAATGCAAAGATTTTATAACCAAGACTTCCCTGTTTTAGAAAAAATTTTTATTTCAAAAGACAAAGATTTTATTAATCAATTAACAAAGGTACTCAGAAGTAAACCTTGAGATAAAATAATTTTATTTAATTGAAAAGATAATTTTGATTATATTTATGAAATTTCTCACTTAGAAAAAAGAAGTGTTTTATTGAATAAATTAGAAAAAATTGAAAAAGAAAAAAATAATAAATTTGAAATAAATCTTTTTCAAGCTTTTGTAAATAAACTTTCAAAAATAGAATTAATTTTACAAAAATGAGTTGAGGTATGAATAAATAATTTTTATTTTTTTTCTTGAGAAAGAAGTCAATACTTCCCTATTTCTGAAAATAAAAAAGAAAGATTTAAAAAAATAATTATTGAAGCTATAGAACAATCTGGACAAAATAAAATTCCTAGTTTAAATTTTTCTGAAATAAATTTTGAAGAAAAAAATACTAAAAATTTGAATTTATTTTTTCATACTAAAAATAATAATTCTAAAACTTTAAATGAAATAAAAATAAAAAATTATGAAAAAATAAATATTTTTGTCTGACCAGAATGAGGTTTTTCTGAAACAGAGATAAATAATTTTTTGCAAAAAGATTTTACTCAAGTTTATTTATGAAAAAATATTTTAAGAGCTGAAACTGTTTGAATTGCTTTATGATTTTATTTTAGACAAAAATAAAAGGATTTGAATATTATAAAAAAGGACTTGAATATAAAAATAAAGCAAAAAAGTTTTACTTTTAATTATTTTTAAATATAATAGAAAAACTTAAATATGGGCTAATATGGATTCTATTAGGAGACTCTTTAGTATTATATGCTATCAGGGAGATGTTTGTAACTTCCTTAACTAACACAAGCAAGCATAACTGCTAGAAAATGAGGTTTAGCTTTCCTTAAAAAAGCTACTGCAAATGTAAAAGCTGGTTTTTCTTTAACTCCTGCTGCTATTTTGGCATAGTTATTTTCCAAATTGAGAAAATAGCCGTAGCCTTTTCTTAGGAAATGAGTGCTGATTGGCCTGCTACACATTTTATAAAAATTTTGTTTTGGAAGTTTTATAAAATTATTAAATCAAAACCTTTTTAGAAAGTTATTTGAAATTTTTCTTAACTAAAAAGTATTAATAAAATTTTATTCTTAAAAAATTTTTGTTTATTTTTTATTTTTGAGAATTACTTAAAATAAAATATGATAGTAGAGGTATAATATTAAACTTCTGAGACGAGGGTTCAATTCCCTCTTGGTCCACCAAAATACAATTTAAGTTAAAACTGAAATAATTATTCTAATTATTTCAGTTTTTTATTCTAAAATTACATCAATTTCTTCCAGAAAATCACAATATGTTTTTTACTTGCTATGGAAAATCTAAGAAAAAAAATTTGCATTTTAAAAAAAATCTATATAATAGTTTTGTTTTCCAAAAAATAATTGTAGACAGTAGGCATTTATAAGTCCTACCGAGATTAAAAAATGGTGAGACTTAGACTTTAAAAAAATTTAAAGAAAAAACTAAGTTCCTTTTTTAATTTAAAAAGGAACTTTTTTAATTATTATATTTATTAAAAATTAAAAAAATGGCTGTTAGTAAAAGTCAAAAAACTGAAATATTAAGCAGTTTAGTTGAAAAAATAAAAAAAGCTAAATCTATTGGTTTTGCAACTACTACAGGTTTTACTGTAGAAGAATTTGCAAAACTTAGAAAAAATCTTAGAGAAGTTAATGCAAATTATACAATTGCTAAAAAAACTCTTATAAAAAAAGCTGTAAAAGAAGTTTTAGATATTGATTTAGATTTATCAGCTCTTCCTGGTCAAATTGGTTTTGTATGTTCTAATGAAGATGCTGTTGCTGGTTTAGGAAAAGTTAATGATATGGTAAAAGAAATGAAAGATGCTGAAAAAATTGTTTGGGCTTTATCGATATTTGAATGAGAAGTAAAAAATTTAGAAGAAACAAAACAAATTGCTGGAATGCCTTCAAGAGATACACTTCTTGGAAGATTGGTTGGTTCTATGCAATCTCCTCTTTCTGGTTTGGCAAGATTTTTTGATGCTGCTGCAAAAGATTTGGAAGAAAAATCAAAAGAAAAAGTTGCTGATTTAAAATGAACTACTGAAGTTAAAACAGAAGAAAAAAAAGAAGAAGTTAAATAATTCCTCACCTGAATCCTCTCCTTTTGGTCAAAAGGAAAGGGGCTACAAAAAAAAGGTCTTTAATTATTAGTAAACTATTAACTAAATTTTTTTTAGTTAATAGTAACTAGTTATTAAAAACTAGAAAAAAATTTTTTAAAATTTGCAAAAAAAATATTTTTGCATTTTAATATTTATATTTTTTAATTTTTTGACAAATGTCTGAAGAAGTAAAATTAAGTGCTAATGCACAAAAAATAATGGATTTAGTTAAAGATTTAACTATTGTTGAATTAAATGATTTAGTTAAAGCTATGGAAGAAGAATTTGGTGTTTCTGCTGCTGCTCCAGTTATGATGGCTGCTGGTTGAGCTGATGGAGGTGCTGAAGAACAATCTGCTTTTAATGTTGAATTAACTAGTGCTGGTAGTTCTAAAATTGCTGTAATTAAAATAATTAGAGAAATTACTGGTCTTGGATTAAAAGAAGCTAAAGGTATTGCTGATAATGGTGGTATTGTTAAAGAAGGTGCTGATAAAGCTGAAGCTGAAGAAATTAAAGCTAAATTAGAAGAAGCTGGTGCTTCTGTTGAACTTAAATAATTTTTAATAGTTATTTAAAAATAAAAAATTGAAATTTTTAATTAAATTTCAATTTTTTTATTTTTTATAAAATATAAACTTGCTTATAAAAAAAAAAGAATAAAATAGCTAAATAAATTGTGAAAAATTACAAAAAAATAAAATATTTTCTAAAATTAAAAAAATGGATATTGATTTTCTAAATTCAACATTATCATTCTTATTATTACTTTTAATATCATCTTTTACATTTTTATTTTCTAGAAAAATAAAAGTAAATTATACTATTTTACTTGTTATTGTAGGGCTTTTACTTGTACCTATTTCATGGATACCATTTTTTAGTTTTATAAATGATTTCAAATTAACACCAGATTTATTATTTTTTGTTTTTTTACCAGTTTTACTTTTTGAAGCTGCTTATAATATAAATTATAAAGAATTATTAAAAAATTATAAATCTATTTTTTCTTTAGCAATTTTTTGACTTATAATATCAACTTTAGTTATTTGATGATGATTATATTTAATCTTAAATCTTTTATGAATTGCAATTCCTTTTCTTGTTTGTTTACTTTTTTGAACAATTATTTCAGCAACTGATCCTGTTGCTGTTTTAGCAATTTTTAAAAGTGTTTGAGCTCCAAAGAGATTATCACTTATTTTTGAATGAGAAAGTCTTTTTAATGATTGAACTGCTGTAGCTTTGTTTATGGTTATTTTATGAATAATGCTAGAATATTCTTGAACTATTTGAGCTTCTACTTATTTAGTTTGAACTTGGCAATTTCTTTCTATGCTTTTTGGTTGAATATCTTTTTGACTTTTTATGTGATGGTTATTTTCAAAAGTTTTATGAAAAATAACAAACTCAGAAGATGTTGAAATAGTTATAACCATGCTTTCTGCTCATGTTACTTTTTTGTTAGCTGAACTTATAACTCATAATTTCAGCTATTTTCCAATTTCTTGAGTAATAGCAACAGTTGTAGCTAGTATAATAATTTGAAATTATGGTAGATATAAAATAACTCCGAGAGTTGAAGCTCATATGCAAAAATTTTGGGAATTTTTTGCTTTTATTGCAAATTCAATTGTTTTTATTTTGATTTGATTAACTTTAAGTCATATAGAAACTCCTTTTAGAGAATTAATTATACCTATTATAGTAGCTATTTTAGTTGTAATTGTAGCAAGAATAATCAGTGTATATATTCCTATAACTATCATAAATAAAACAAAATGTGAAGAACATATTCCAAAACAATGGCAATTTTTACTTTCTTGGTGAAGTCTAAGATGAGCTTTAGCTCTTACAATGGCTCTTTTAATTCCTGGTCCTTGAGATGAAAAATATAATCAAATGTTAGCTTTTCAAAATTCAATTTGATGGAATTTTGAATATTCTATAAAAGATTTTATTTTAGTTTTAGTTATTTCTTCTATTATTTTCACACTTTTTATAAAAGCAACAACAATAGAATATTTTATAAAAAAATTATGACTTAATAAATTATCTACTCTAGAAGTTTTTGAATATAATGAGGCAAAAATTTTAGTTAATGTAAAAATTCTTGCTAAACTAAAATCTTTGTATGAAAAATCTCATATTTTAAAAGAAGAATATGTTGAGCTAAAATGATTTTATGAAGAAAAGTTACAAGAAGCTAGTTCTCAGTTAAAAAAAGTTTTAGGTACAGATAAAATTAAAGCAAAAGAATTATTAAAAAAAGCTATTTCTTTGCATGCTTTGTGAATAGAAAAACAATATTTACAAAATTTATTTAATTATAATGAAATAGATGAGAAAAATTTTATAGTAATTTTAGCTAAAATAAAAAGACAAAAAGATAGATTAGAATTTTGACAAAGACAATTCAAAAAAGTAGCAGAAGAAGATAAATGATTAGATATTTTTGAAAAAATATCTAAAAATATAAGATTAAAAAATAAAGATATTATTGATAGATATGTAAGAAATAGAGCAAAAGAAATAATTACTAGAAAAGTTATAAAAGAATTAAAGCAAATAAGTCATATAGATTTTTGATTTAATAATGAAGTTTTTGGGGAAATAATAGAGATTTATGAAAATTTTTATAAAGTTGCAAAAGATAAAAAAGAAATAATAATGAAAAAATATAGACTTGCTATTTTGCCTCTTGAAGCAAGATTAATAAACAAATCTTTTATGAAATTAGAAGAAGAAATAATTAATGATTTACATAAAAAAGAAATTATTACAACAAAAATTTATATACAATTTTTTGAAGAAATAGAAGAAGAAATTTATAATGACGTGAAACAATTAACTATTTAATTTTTACATTCTTTTTGGCATTTCAATTCCTAATAATTCAAAACTTTCTTTCAAAGTTTCAGCAAATTTTTTTGTTAGCTTTAATCTTAATTTTTTTAAAGTTTGATTTTCTTCATTTAAAATTGGAACTTTATTATAAAAAGCATTAAAATCTTTTGTTAATTCATAAGAATAAGAAGCCAAAATATGTGGCATAGATTTTTGAGCAGTTTCTTCTAAAATTTCTTTATATTTCAATAAACTTTTTACTAATTCTATTTCTTGTGGAAAATTAAAATTTCACTTATTTTTTTCCTTTTTTCAAGAAATTAAAGGTGAGGTTAAAATTCTTCTTGCTCTAACATAAGCATACTGAATATAAGGCCCTGAATTTCCTTCAAAACTCATAAATTCATCCCAATCAAAAATAACATCACTTTCTCTATTTCTTTTTAAATAACCATATTTTATTGCTCAAATTCCAATAATTCTTCCAAGATTTTCTAGTTCTTCTCCAAAAATATCATCTCTTTTTTCTAAAATGATTTTTTTAGCTCTCTCTTGAGCTTCATCAAGTAATTTATCCAATTTTATAATTCTTCATTTTCTTGATGACATTGCTCAGTCTTTCAAACTTATGAATCAATTATAAGCGTGAAATAATTTTCCTTTTTTTACCCATCATACTTTTTGTGAAATTTCAAAAGCTTGTTTCAAATGTAATTGTTGTCTAACATCTACAAAATAAATGATTTTTTCAGGATTCCAATTTTCTACTCTATATTTTATAGCTGCCAAATCTGAAGCTAAATATCAATGAGTTCAGTCTCTTTTTTGCAAAATGCAAGAAGGAATTTTTATTTTTTCATCAAAAATTACTCAAACAGAATTATCATCATTTTGAGTTGCAATTCCCTTTTCTATCAATTCTTTTACAATATCTTTCATAGAAAATTTTAAATCTGGATAATTTTCTATTTTTGGTAAATTAAGACCTTCATAAAAACTTTCTCAAATATTAAAATCTGGTTTTACACTAAGTCTTGCAAGTTGCAAATTCATAGCTTTTATACTTTCTTTTGTAAAACTTTTCCAAAAATCTACACTTTCAGGATTTGCCTCCGAAAGTTTTTTAAATTCTTCTCTAATTTGCTCCTCTAATTCTGGTTTTTTTTCAATTTCATCACTGATTTTTACATATAACTCAAATAAATGTTCTACTGCATTTTCTTCTAATTCCTTTTCATTTCACCATTTTTTATAAGCCAAAATTAATTTTCCAAAAATAATTCCCCAGTCTCAAATATGAGAATCTGAAACTACATTATATCATAATTTTTTATAAACATTAATAATTGCTTGTCCAGTATTTGGTGTACACATATGACCAATATGAAGAGGTTTTCAAACATTTGCTCAAATATAATCTATAATAATAGTTTTATCATTTGTAGTGAATGCAGGCCTGCATTCACTATTTTTTATATAATTTAAAAATTTATCTGTAAAAATATTTTTACTCACTTTTATATTTAAATATGGTCAAGCTATTTCTAAATTTTCTAAAATATTATTATTTTCTTTTTCTAAAAAGTTTTTTAACTCTCATACAATTAAATTAGGATTTTTTTTCAAATCTCTTGCTAATTGAAATCATCAAAAAGCAAAATCTCACAATTCTTTTTTTGGTGGGATTCCTAGTACTAAATCTTTTTTTTCCAAATTATAATTTTCTAAAATTATTTTTTCAAATATTTCTAAAATTTGTTTTTCTAACATTTTTTTTTATTTTTTTTAAGAATTATTTTTTTTTAGTATAATTTATTTTTTTAAAATAGCAAAATTTTTTAAAAAAAATTGTTGAAAATTAAAAAAAAATAAATATAATAGAAACACAAAAATTTATTTTCTAATTTTAAAAATTATGTTTTTTGAAACTTTTACTGGTAAAAATGAAGAATTTTATTTTAATTTACAAAATAATTCAAGAGTTTTAGTAAGATCTGAATCTTATAAAACAAAAGTTGCTAGAGATAATTGAATAGAATCTGTTAAAATAAATTGAACAGATGAATCAAAATACTCTTTTGATGAAAATAATTTTACAATAAAAGCTTGAAATGGACAAATTATTTGAGTTAGTACTATTTTTTCTTCTCCTGAAGAAGTTAAAAAAGCTATGAAAGAAGTTCAAAATTGAGTTGAAAAAGCTCCTGTTCAAGAGAGATAAAAATTCCTTTATATATTTAAAATAGTGTATGTGAAAAAAGAAAAGAAAAACTTGAGTTATTAGAACTGAAGGAGAAATAGAACAATTGAGAAAAAATGCTAAAATTCATAAAGAAATTTTTGAAAATATAAAAAAAATGGCAAAACCTTGAATTTCTGCTTATAAAATTGACCAAATGGTTGAAGATGTTTGTAAAAAATATGATGTTTTAGCTTGATTTAAATGAGTTTATAACTTCCCTGCAAATATTTGTATTAGTATGAATGATGTTGTTGTTCATTGAGTTCCAACTAAAAAAATGATTTTTAAAAATTGAGATGTTGTAAAATTTGACCTTTGAATTAAAGATAAAATTATTTGAATGAATACTGATGCTGCAATTTGTTTGATTATTTGAGATTGACCTCATAAAATAGAGGTAGAAAAATTTTTGAAAGTTAATAGAGAAGCTCTTATGAAATGAATTGCAAAATGTGTACCCTGAAATAGAACTGGAGATATTTGATATGCTATTCAAAAACATGTCGAAGCTAATTGATTTCATATAGTTAAGGATTTGACAGGGCATTGAATTGGTTATAATTTACATGAAAAACCTTATATTTATAATTATTGAAAACCTTGAACTGGGGAATTACTTAAAAAAAATATGAGTTTAGCTATTGAACCAATTATTTGATTTTCTACTTGAAAAATAAAAGATTTTCCACCAAAATTTGAGATTTATATGGCAGACTGATGACTTGGTTGTCAATTTGAACATATGATTATTGTAAAAGAATGATATCCTGAAATAATTATTTAAAAAAATCAAAGATTCTAAAATCTTTGATTTTTTTATTTCAAACCTTTTTCTTCCAAAAAAGCATCTAACTTTACTTCCCTTCACATAAAATCTTTGAACATAACTTTTGCATCTTTTAAACATCAGGCTCAAAGTATTTTTTGCTCAAATTTTTTTGCAATTTTTTTATCATAAACTCAATGTTTTTTGAATTCTGTCCAAATTTCATCAACAATAATATCAGCCCACATATAAGAATAATAACCTGCTGAATATCAACCTGAAAAAATATGTTTAAAACTACAATACATTTTATAATTTTTATTTTTCTTGAAAATTGATAATTTGTTAACTTTTTTTAAAAATTTTTTATCTAAACTTTTAACATTTTTAAATTTTTTTCCAGAATAAAACATCATATCAATTATAGAATACATATTTTGTCACAAAATAAAATTTCCAGTTCAAAAATTTTTCAAATTTTCTAAAGATAAAAGTAAATCATCACTTATTTTTTCTCAAGTTTCAAAATGTTTAGCAACATTTACAATTGTCTCTTTTTCCAAAGCCCATTTTTCCATTAGTTGGCTTGGTAATTCCACAAAATCCCATTCTACTCAAAACCCACTCAAAGAAGAATATTTACTTCTACTAAGAATACAGTGAATTGCATGACCAAATTCGTGAAATAAAGTTTCAACTTCTCATAAAGTAAGTAAAGTTTTAGAATTTTTAGATTTAACAATATTCAAAACATTTAAAACAATAGATTTTTTAGTTTCAAATTTTTCTCTAAGTTCATCAGCCCAAGCTCAAGACCTTTTATTTGTATTAAAAAAATAATCTCAAATAAAATAACTAATAAATTTTTCTCATTTATAAATTTCATAAATTTCTATATTTTCATCATATTTTTCTACATTTTTTAAAAGCCTTATTTCAATTCAATACAATTTTTCTACAGTTTCAAAAAGAATTTTTTTAGTATTTTCAAATTCAAAAAATTGTTTTAATTTTTTATCATCAAGTTTGTATTTTTTTTCTTTCAAAATTCTAGAATAATAAGACATATCCCAAGAATTTATTTTTTTTAAATTAAAAAATTTTTTTATTTCTTCTATTTCTTTTAATGCTTTTTTCTTAGCTTTTTTATTCAATTTTTCAAGTAAATTCAAAACTTCTTTTGGAGATTTTGCCATTTTATATTCTAAAGAAAGTTCAGCATAATTTTTGTATCAAAGAATTTTTGCAGTTTTATTTTTTAATTTCAAAATTTTTATAATATTTTTTCTATTATCATATTTTCAACTTGAAGCAAATTTACTAAATTCTACCGAAAAATATTTTCTAATTTTTGAACTAGAACAATATTTCATTATAGAAGTATAACTTCAAGCACTAGAATCAAAAGCATATCATCATTTATATTCTTTTATTACTCCCTCTCCTGTAGGAGAGGGTTGGGGTGAGGTCTTTTTTTCTGCCAAAGTTTTTGCATTTTCCAAATCACTTTTAGGAAATTCTTTCAAAAATTCATCTGTTTCTAAAAAATATTCGAATTTTTTTTCTGAATCTAAAACATTATTAGAAAAATTTGTAGAAAGTTTTGAAATTTTAATATTAATTTTTTTTAATTTTTCTTGAAATTTTTTATCCAAATTTATTCATCTAAGTTTATAAGATTTTACACTTTCAAAAATAATTTTTTTCTGTTCAACATCAAGTTTACAATTTTCTAAACAATAAACTAACATTTCAAAAAATCTTTTATTATAAGCTACTTCATTAGTAAATTCAGTTATTTTTAATTCAAAATTTTCTACAATTTTTCTTATTTTTTCAGAAGAATTTATAGAATTTAAATGATTTAAATAAGACCAAAAATCTCATAAAATTCCATCTTCATTAAAAATTTTAAAACTTATTTCTTCATTTTTTAGCTTTAATTTTTTTTCAAAATCTAATTTTTCTTCTTCTAATAATTCTTGCAAAATTTCAGGAGCAACTTCCAAAACTTCTTTAGAATATAAAAATTTTAAATCTGGAAAATCTTTTTTTTCTAATTCTTTTATTATTTTTTCTTTTATATTTTGTGTCATTTTTTTTTGTTAATAAATTAATATTTTTAAGACCTCCCCAAAAATTAAAAATTTCTTTCCCCTCCTTACTAAGGAGGGGATTAAGGGGTGGTTTTTCATTTTTACTTATTATAACTAGTTCCCTTTTTTATCATTTCTATTCTGTATATTTGCTCTAAAAGTACAAGTAAAGCCAAACTGTGAGGCATTGTCATTTCTCATAAATTCAAACTAAAATCTATATAATTTTGCAATTTTTGATAATCAAGACCAAAAGCTCCTCCAATTATAAAAATAATATTTCAGTTATTTTGTTTTTTTTCTTCTATTAATTGAAAAAAATTTTTTGTATTTAAACTTTTTCAAGTTGGATTTAAAATAATTTTAAATTCTGAAATTTTTTCCAATTTTTTTATTAATTCATTTGTTTCCTTTTCTATAATTTGCAAATCAGTTCAATTTTTTTGTGGTTTTATTTTTATTATTTCTATATTTTTTCAAAGCCTTTTTTTATATTCTAAAATAGGAATTTCAAAATGTTTATTTGAGTCTGAAAAAATTATTATTTTATGCATAATTTTTATTTTTATATATAGTTTTTACATTATAAAGATTTTTGAAAAAATACAATAAAAAAATAAAAAATTAGCTATAATAAAAAAAATAAGTATAATAAAAATATTATTAAATAATTAAAAAATATGAAAAAAATAGCTAAAAAATTTTTAGATAAATTGGATTTAATTTATACTAAAGAAGAATTAGAAATAGTTAAAAGTGGTTTTAATACAGAAAAAAGACCTACAGTTTTTAGAATAAATACTACAAAAAGTAATTTTGAAGAAATAGAAAAAAATTTAGCTGAAAATAAATTGGAAATAAAAAAAATTCCATATTTAACTAATGCTTACACTTTATTGAATTGAAAAGAAAAAGATTTATGGGATTTGAAAATTTTTAAAGATTGAAAAATTTATATGCAATCAATAACAAGCCAAATTCCTGTTGAACTCATAGATATTCCAGAAGATTTAGAATGATTTAGAGTATTAGATTTAACAGCTGCTCCTTGATGAAAAACAACTGGACTTAGTGCAAAAATGTGAAATGAAGGCCAAATTATAGCTTCAGAAAAAAATACTATTAGAACTGAAAAATTAAAATTTACAATAAAAAGACAAGGTGCTACAAATATAGAAATTTATAAAACTGATGCAAATCATTTGAAAAATGTTTTTGAAGAATGATTTTTTGATGTAATTATTGCAGATTTGCCTTGTAGTGCTGAATGAAGAGTAAATTTGAACATTGAAAAAACTTATGCTTTTTTAGAAAAACCTTGAATAAATAAAATAAATTATAAAATTGGGCAAGAAATTTTGAAAAATAATATTGGACTTTTAAAATCTTGATGACAACTTATTTATAGTACTTGTACTTTGGATCCAAGGGAAAATGAAGGAAATGTGCATTTTTTACTTTCCAATTTTCCTGAACTTGAAATAGCAGATATTTCAGATTTTTTTGAAAATAAAGAATTAGCTAAAATTTCTAAAAAAGCTTTGAAATCTTTTGAAAAATTAATTTTTAAAAAAGAAATAATTAATGCTTA